>JAGXGX010000167.1 GCA_024636515.1 Roseovarius sp. | reverse complement strand
TTTTCACGCTCGCCTGCGGCCTCTGTGACGTCGTCGTCGGTCAGTTTGCCCCAGTGCGATTTTGCTTCGCCGGTCATCTGCTTCCAGTTACCTTTGATAGTATCCCAGTTCATTTTTCGCTCCTTAACGCTAGAAATTCTGAGGCTTGTTTATGTCCAAGCCGTCACTGACAGCACAACGGATCATCGACCGGATAGTTCCGTGCGCTGCTAGTATTTCAAACGAATTGTTCGCGCAGCAGCCGCTCTTCCAGCCCGTGGCCGGGATCAAAGAGTATTCGGTGTGCGATGCTAGGCTCGGAGCGGATCTCAACCCATACGACATCGGCGACGGGCGTGCTGTCAGCGACGGCCATTACCGGGCGCTTGGCCGGCTCGCAAACGTCAAAGCGTACCACTGCGGCCTTAGGCAATAGCGCACCGCGCCAGCGGCGGGGGCGAAAAGCGGCGACTGCTGTCAGGGCTAGGACATCCGCACCAATGGGCAGGATCGGGCCATGCGCGCTGTAATTATAGGCCGTCGATCCGGCGGGCGTCGAGACCATCGCGCCGTCGCATACCAACTCGCCCAGCCGCTCAAGCCCGTCGACCGATATGCGCAACTGCGCCGCTTGAGGGCCGCCGCGCAGCAGCGATACCTCATTGATTGCGAGCGCGTGGTGTTGCGTCCCGTCGATGGATTCGGCGCGCATCGACAGCGGGTTTAACACCTCCTCGCCCGCCTCGGCCAACCGCTCCATCAGCCCAGTCTCACTGTATTCATTCATCAAGAAGCCGACCGTGCCGCGGTTCATGCCGTAAACTGGCACGTTCAGCCCTTGGGTCCGGTGCAGCGTGTACAGCATGAAGCCATCACCGCCTAAAGTCACGATAACGTCCGCCATCTCCTCGGGCGTGTCGCCATATCGCGCTATCAGCGCCTCGCGGGCGGTCTGAGCCGTCGGGGCGTCACTGGCCAGAACGGCGATGCTTTGCGTCATGGTGGGCTGGTCCGTATCATTAGAAAAAACATGTGGCGCTGATGACAACACAGTTTGAGCCGGTTCGCCAGCACTGCCGCATGGAGGACGGATATTGTCGCATTCCATGCTTACAATGACGCGACCTATCGTTTACGCCAACCAGCAACGCATTTTAATTTCTCAGGGAGCCTCCCCCATGTCCGATGCCGGTTTCTTTACCCAGTCCCTCGCAGACCGTGACCCCGAGGTATATTCCTCGATCACCAATGAGTTGGGCCGCCAGCGCAGCGAGATTGAGCTGATCGCCTCAGAAAATATCGTCTCGGCGGCCGTCATGGAGGCCCAAGGGTCGGTCATGACCAACAAATACGCCGAAGGATATCCGGGACGGCGCTATTACGGCGGCTGCCAATATGTCGACGTGGCCGAGAATCTGGCGATCGAGCGGGCATGCAAGCTGTTCGGCTGCGGTTTTGCCAATGTGCAGCCCAATTCGGGCAGCCAGGCCAACCAGGGTGTGATGCAGGCGCTGCTGACGCCCGGCGACACCATTCTGGGGATGAGCCTTGATGCAGGCGGACACCTGACGCACGGCGCCAAGCCTAACCAATCGGGCAAGTGGTTCAACGCCATCCAATACGGCGTGCGCCGCGATACACTGGACGTCGATTACGACCAGATGGAGGCGCTGGCCAAGGAACATAAGCCCAAGATGATCATCGCAGGCGGCAGCGCTATCCCCCGCCATCTGGATTTTGCCCGCATCCGCGAGATCGCCGATATGGTCGGTGCCTACGTTCTGGCAGATGTCGCGCATTTCGCGGGTCTGATTGCGGCCGGTCAGTACCCCTCGCCCTTCCCGCATGCGCATGTCGCTACGACCACCACGCACAAGACGCTGCGCGGCCCGCGCGGCGGCATGATCCTGACCGATGACCAGGCGCTCGCCAAGAAGTTCAACTCTGCCATCTTCCCCGGTATTCAGGGCGGCCCCCTGATGCACGTGATCGCGGGCAAGGCCGTCGCCTTTGGCGAAGCGCTGCGCCCAGAGTTCAAGGGGTACATCACACAGGTCATCACGAACGCGCAGGCACTGGCCGATCAGCTGATGAAGGGCGGCCTCGACATCGTCACCGGCGGCACCGACACGCATTTGATGTTGGTTGATTTGCGCCCCAAAAAGGTGACCGGCGATATCGCCGACGCCGCGCTGGGCCGCGCGCATATCACCTGCAACAAGAACGGCGTGCCGTTCGATCCCGAAAAGCCGACCGTCACCAGCGGCCTGCGTTTGGGTAGCCCGGCGGGCACGACACGCGGTTTCAAGGAGGCGGAGTTCCGCCAGATCGCCGATTGGATCGTCGAAGTGGTCGATGGACTGGCTGAGAATGGCGCCGACGGCAATGAGACAGTCGAGGCTAAGGTACGCGGCGAAGTTGCAGAAATGTGCGACCGCTTCCCGCTTTATCCCAACCTCTAAGCGACACCCTTGCCCAAATACGGCGCCGCTGGAAACAGCGGCGCCGTTTCGCGTTTCAGACCAAACCGCGCCAGCGCAAGACGACGATCACCAGCAGCGCCAGTATCAAAAGGTTGCCCACCACGCCGCCAGCAAGGCCTAGCAGGCGATCCTTGCGCCGCTCACCCGCGTTCACCTTGTCCAGATGCATATTCAGCTCGGCCAGCGCGGCATCCACGTCAGGCGCACGCACCAGACGGCGCATACCTGGATGCGCGACCATCGCCTGCAACTCCACCAGCCGCCAGCCAGCCTGCCGCGCCGGACCCGGAAGGGCGCGCCCTGCCCGCCTCAACCGCTGGGCAAAGCTACGACCCCGCACACCGATGCGCGCGCGCAGCTTTTCTGACGCTGCGTCAATATCTGTCTGGAATGCCTTTTGGTCGATCATACCGCGCCCCTATTTGCGCGCGACATTACCCGCACGGAACGCCATCCTCAATGGGGCTGGAACGGGGGCGGCGGGCAGGTTATCACCAGCCCCATGTTGAACATGATTGACCACGGCACCCGCACAGATGCGCCCACACTGCTGATCGCGCACGGCCTTTACGGCTCCGCGCGCAATTGGGGCGTGGTCGCCAAACGCCTGTCGGGAAACCGCCGCGTCGTAGCCGTGGACATGCGCAATCACGGCGAAAGCGCGTGGCAGCCCACGCACAGCTACGCCGATCTGGCCGCTGATCTGGCCGAAGTGTGCGAGGCGCTGGACGGTCCCGTCGACGTGCTGGGTCACTCGATGGGTGGCAAGGCGGCGATGATGCTGGCGCTGTCGCAGGGCGATCTGGTGAATCGTCTGGTTGTCGCCGACATCGCGCCGGTCACATACTCTCATAGCCAGATCAAATATATAGACGCCATGCGCGCCGCCGACCTCAGCGGGATAGAGCGGCGCAGCGACGCCGCACCCCTGCTGGAGGCAGCGGTGGACGACCCGGCGCTGGTCCCGTTCTTCCTGCAATCGCTGGACGTGGCCGGGCGGCGCTGGCGGCTGAACCTAGACGTGCTGTCCGAGGCGATGCCGAAAATCATCGGCTTTCCCGAGGTATCCGGGCAGTATGATGGCCCTACCCTATTTTTATCGGGCGAGCAGTCAGACTACGTGCTGCCCGAGCACCGCGAAGTGATAAAGCCGCTATTCCCCAAAGCTCGATTTATGGCGCTGAAGGGTGCCGGGCATTGGCTTCATGCGCAGGAGCCGCGGGCGTTCGTGGATGTTGTGGGTGGGTGGCTGCTAAGGGTTTAACTCTATTAGCTAGCACTGTTGCTAGGTTCAAAATCAATCTTCAGCGGAAGGTCATTCATTGCATAGTGTACGAATTGGCGGCCCAGAGCCGTTAGCTCGTAGTCATCTTCATAATCGAACGCTGATTTAGTTGTACTGCTTGCTGGAAGTCCTACTTTTCTCTTGGGAGGCTTTTTAACAAAATTCCCATGGTAGTCGGTAGCACGATACTGTCGTATCACCCCACCCGTCGAGAGATCTCGAATAAGAAGCTTAAATAGATCTGCTTCAGCAGAATCCTCTCGAACTTGAACTCGACCAATTTTACTCCATATCGCCCCGCGGGAGATACCGCGTTCATTGTAGATTGCTGAGATAACCTCAAAGTGCATGTCTGAATAGACTCTTAGCCAATCTAAGAACATCCTCACCACATCATCGCTTGCAATTCTACTAGCAGCGGCGTTCGAGAGAATACTACGTGTCAGATGCCGCTTCGTCTCACTTTCAGAAGCTGCCCATTCACGAAAGGTTTTCTTTAATAGTTTTTGATACTCGGTACTTTTTATCCGCTGTTGTATTTCTTCGTCATGCATATCCAGCCTAGCAGTAACTTCTAGTATAGTTTGCTGTTTTTCCTTTAACTCTTCATGCAGCATCTCTACCCACTGTTGCAGAAACGCGTTAATGGCGTCCTTTTCAGTATCGGACCAATAGCCGGCAGCCGCAGACAGAAGACCGCCTGCAAACGGAATCGCTCCACCGACTGCACTGAGCGCAGCGCGTCCAGCCTTAGAATTTCGGCTAGAAGCTGGCATTTTTGGAGTGTTCTTTGGTTCACCTTCAGCCACTCAAAACCCCCTCAAATTCCCGCCATTCCCCCTTGCTCATCCCTGAATTCTCTTGCGTCACCTCTTCGCCCTTCAGCATCCGGCGCACACATTCCAGCGCGGTCGCCGACATCTGCGCGCCGCCCATGCGGTAGTCCTCAAAGGCGCGGTAGGCGAACGGCACCCAGTCGGCGACGATCTTGCACATCTCCTCGGCGTAGACGCGGATCTCGTATTGGGCGTGGGCATCGCTGCGCAGACGCAAGAAGTGCAGCAGGTTGTGCAAATCCACTTTCCAATACCACTGCGTATAGATGTTGGCGGGCAGGTTCATGCGCGCCAGTTCCCGCGCCAGACCCTGCTGGCCTTGGTCCGAGATCATCTCCTCATAGTGGTCATAGGCGCGCATCGCGTCATCGGTCAGGTATTTTAGAACGCGCTGCGCCTCCTCGCCCTCCAGCACCTCGCCGCGGCCCTGATTGTTAATCACCGACTGCGCGTTCAGATTATCCGGCGCCGGAATATAAAATTCACGATCAAGGATCGAATAGCGGGCCGAGTATTCGTTGACGTTGGCCGTCCGGTGGCGAATCCATTGGCGCGCAACAAAGACGGGCAGTTTGACGTGCAGCTTGATCTCGCACATCTCGAACGGGGTCGAATGCCAGTGACGCATCAGATAGCGGATCAGCCCCTCGTCGTTTTGCACCGATTTTGTGCCCTTGCCATAGCTGACGCGCGCCGCCTGCGTGATGGCGGCATCGTCGCCCATATAGTCGATAACGCGGATAAATCCGTGATCCAGCACCGGATAGGCGGTGTATAGATGCGCCTCCATCCCCGCTGCCGTGGCGCGCAGCGTTGTCTGCGGCTGGGCGCGTTGCGCCTCGATTTCGGCGGTCTGCTGGGGAGTGAGGGGCATAAGCATGGTCCTAGCTGCGGTGAATCGGTGTTGCGGTATATCTAGCCGATGCGCGCCGCAAAAGGCCAGCCGGGCTGGACGGGCGGACGTTTCCCCCTAAGGTAGATGAAACGCGATATTCCACAGGAGGCGACAATGACGATACGCTATCTGCACACTATGGTCCGGGTAAAGGATCTGGACAAGACTATGGCCTTTTTCCAGCTGCTCGGCCTGCGCGAGATGAAGCGTATGGAGAATGAAGGCGGGCGCTTTACCCTTGTTTTCATGGCCGCCGAGGGGCAGGATGAATGTCCCGTCGAGCTGACGTATAACTGGGACGGCGACGATAAGCTGCCCGATGACAGCCGCCATTTCGGGCATCTGGCCTATAGCGTCGATAACATCTACGAGATGTGCCAGCACCTGCAAGACAATGGCGTGACCATCAACCGCCCGCCCCGCGATGGGCGTATGGCGTTCGTGCGAAGCCCTGACAACATCTCGATCGAGCTGCTTCAGGCCGGCGATGCGCTGGACAAGGCGGAGCCGTGGGCAAGCATGGAAAATATCGGGCATTGGTAGGGCATCGGGCGTTAATAAGGCTCGCTGCCGTTCTGGCACTCGGATGGGGGGCGCCTGCGCTGGCGCAGGATCAGTGCCGCCTTGCGCTGGTTCTGGCGCTGGATGTGTCCGCGTCCGTCGATGCGGACGAGTATGATCTGCAACGTTTGGGCCTTGCCGCGGCGCTGGATGCGGCAGATGTGCGCGATGCGATCCTGCGCGGGCAGGACGGCCATGTGGCGCTTGCAGTGTTCGAATGGTCGGGGCGGTTTCAGCAGACGTTGCATGTCGACTGGACCGCATTGCGCAGCCAGGACGACATTGACCGCGCCGTGCTAGCCCTTGGCAATATTACGCGCAGCTACGAGGGGTTCCCCACCTCGGTCGGTGAGGCGCTGGGGTTTGGCGCATCGGTGTTGCGGCGCGGGCCTGTCTGCGACCGGCAGGTTATCGATGTGTCTGGCGATGGGATCAATAATTACGGGTATGCACCGGAGTTTGCGTATCGCCATTTCCCCTTACGCGATGTGGTGGTCAACGGCCTTGTCATCCTTGGCGACGATCCGGAGGTCGAGGCGTTTTATCGCAGCGAGGTGGTGCATGGCCCCGGCGCCTTTGTCGAGTTGTCCGTCGGCTTCGCCGGGTTTCGCGCAGCCATGACCCGCAAACTGTTTCGCGAGATCAACGATCTGGTTCTGGGCACATATGGCGGAACGCGCCTATCGCCGCATGGGTAGTGGCCCGCCTTTTTTGCGGTGATGACCATGCTAGGCGCCAACGTCCTGCGCGGCCCCGGCGCAATTACCGAGACGGCACAGAATATCGTAGATTTCGACGCCTAGATAACCCGCACGACGCGCCCGGCTAGAGCGCCTAGTAAATATAGCGGATCTGATCGGTCCAGTATCGCTCCACCCGGCGCAAGGATCCGGCGATCTGATCGATCCCGTCTGTTCCCAAAACAGCATGTGCCTGCATCCCCTCGGCGTGGCGCCCAAAAAGCTCTGTCACGACATCGCGGATCTTGCGCCCTTTGGGCGTCAAGCGCACGCGCACCGATCTGCGGTCAATCTCGCACTTTTGATGGTGCATGTACTCCATTTCGACCAGCTTCTTGAGGTTGTAGCTGACATTGCTGCCTTGGTAATAGCCGCGCGATTTTAACTCGCCGGCCGTCACCTCGTTATCGCCAATGTTGAACAGCAGCAGCGCCTGCACTGCATTGATGTCCAATACGCCGACGCGCTCGAATTCGTCCTTGATGACGTCCAGAAGCAAGCGGTGCAACCGCTCGACCAGTGAAAGGGCGTCCAGATATCCGGCCATGAAGCCCTGTTCGGCGGCTGGGGGCGCCATGGATTTGTGCAAACTCATTTCTATCTCCGTGCATGACTGCTCACAGACAGAAACTGAACCAAATTGCCGAATAATCGGTTAAACTACGACCGAAAAATGCTTTTACCGGTAAAATGCGATCTACTTCGCTAAAAAGTGCGGGCTTTACGCTGTATCAGGCACTGCCGCGATATCGTCTACCATTGCACTATACCGGCTGGGCGCGGCGACTTGGCCGCTGATCCACTGATAGATGTCCTGATCATTTTCATCCAGCAACGCATCGTAGATATCAAGCTGCGCATCCGTTAGCCCGTCAAGGCGCGCGCGGGAATAGCGCATCAGGATAATGTCCATCTCGCGAATGCCCCGCCGCATCGAGCGCATTGTCAGCCTGCGCAACCGAATATCGCGCGATTCACTCATCCTCGTCTTTCAACAACGCGTGAAGTTCCTGCTCGACGCGCACCAGACGGTCGGCGTTTAGGGACATTTGCGCCGAAATGTCGCGGATCTCGTCCAGCAGTTGATGGCTGCCGCGCACATAGCTGGTCGCAGTGCCTAGATCGCCCGGCCCGTCGCCCTCGCCAGTAAGCAACCACAGCAGCGAGATGTTCAGCAGGCCCGCCAGCATCGACAGTCGCATCGCGCGCGGATCGCGAATGTCATCTTCCCAGTCTTCCAGCGTCTTTTTCTTAACGCCGATGCGTTTGGCCAGCTGGGCTTGGGTCATTCCCGCTATCTCGCGCGCACCGGCTAGCCGGTCGCCGAAGGTCGTCGTTTCGGGGTCAAACCATTCCTCATTCGTCTCATCGTTCATATTCATGTCCTCTCAAGGGCATATATCTTTATCCTGCTTGAACAGGCTTCCTGCGCAACCTAGAACAACAACGCCGAACTTTCAAACCGGAGACCGCCATGACCAGCCTGTCCAAGACCCTGTCGCGTGTGAAGCCATCGCCCACTATCGCCGTCAGCACCATGGCGCGCGAGCTGAAAGAAGCGGGCCGCGATGTGATCGGCCTAGGCGCCGGTGAGCCGGATTTTGACACACCCGAGAATATCCGCGAGGCCGGCAAACGCGCCATCGACGAGGGCAAGACGCGCTATACCGCCCCCGACGGCATCCCCGAGCTAAAGCAGGCTATTTGCGCCAAGATGAAGCGCGACAATAACCTAGACTATGCCCCCGCGCAGGTCAGCGTCGGCACTGGTGGCAAGCAAATCCTTTACAATGCGCTTATGGCCACGTTGAATCCCGGCGACGAGGTAGTGATCCCCGCGCCCTACTGGGTCAGCTATCCCGACATGGTGCTGCTGGCGGGCGGGGAGCCTGTTTTCATCGAAGCGGGAATGGACACCGCCTACAAGATCACCGCAGATCAGCTGGACGCGGCAATCACGCCGAAAACCAAGTGGTTCATCTTTAACTCGCCATCGAACCCCACCGGCGCGGGCTATAGCTGGGACGAGCTAAAGGCGCTGACGGATGTTCTGCTGCGCCACCCTCACGTCATGATCATGACCGACGATATGTACGAGCATCTGGTGTTCGACGATTTCAAATTCTGCACCCCGGCCGAGGTTGAGCCGAAGCTGTATGACCGCACGCTGACCTGCAATGGCGTCAGCAAGGCGTATGCCATGACCGGATGGCGCATTGGCTATGCCGCAGGTCCTGAATACCTGATCGCCGCCATGCGCATGATCCAAAGCCAGAGCACGTCGAACCCGTGCAGCATCAGCCAGTGGGCCGCCGTCGAGGCGCTGAACGGCACGCAGGACTTCATCCCCAAGCATAACGAGATTTTTCAGCGCCGCCGCGATCTGGTGGTCGGGATGCTGAATGATGCGGACGGCATCGTATGCCCTCTGCCCGAGGGCGCATTTTATGTCTATCCGTCGATTGCAGGCTGCATCGGCAAGACAGCGCCCAGCGGCACCAAGATCACCGATGACGAGGTGTTCGCGACCGCGCTGCTAGAGGACAAGGGTGTCGCCGTCGTTTTCGGCGCGGCATTCGGGCTATCGCCCAACTTCCGCGTCAGTTACGCTACATCGGACGAGGCGCTGCGCGAGGCCTGCACGCGGATTCAGGACTTTTGCAAGAACCTGACCTGAGCGCTTGGCGAGAGCCTCGTTAGGCAGTGTGAAGGAGCGGATATGGCCGGAGAGCTGCCCGACTATTACTTCAGGGTGCGCGAAAACGGGGCCTTTGTGTTTCGCGTGGATACCGAGAACCGCCAGCGCCGGATTGATCTGGACCAGATTGCCGTGGTCAACATTCGCAAGGGCGAGATTAAGCCGCATGGCGAGCGCGAGCTGACGGAAGAGGATACCACCGTCATCCGTGAGTGGATGGCCGAGCGGCTGGAGCTGCTGGAATACCGCGATATCGACGATATTCACCGCGCAGTGGATTATCTGAATACCACCTCGCAGTGGGCACAGAGCAAGGCAACGGACGAGCAGTTAGAGGCTGTGACTGACGCGCTGCTGCTGGCGATGCATGATTTGCGGACCGTACTGGTGCGCAAAAAGGCGGATAGGCTGCTGGGCGACGAGTGAGGGCGTCAGCCGCTACTAAGGCCAAAAATCACTCACGCCGCCCATCGGTCCGTCCAGCGCCAGAACCGTACGCCCAGCAGCACTGATGCGGCCACCAGACCGATCGCCAGCCCGATCCACACGCCTATGCCGCCCAGCCCCATTGGAAATCCCAGCGTATAGCTGGCAGGTATCCCGATCACCCAATAGCTGATCCCGGCGATGATCATCGGCGCACGCGTGTCGCGCACCGCCCGCAGCAGGCCCAGCGCCATTACCTGCCCTGCATCGGCCAGCTGAAATACCGCCGCAGCAGCCAGCAGGCCAGTCCCGATGACCATGACGGCGGCACGGTCCGGCTCAGAAGGGCTGAGAAAGCCCGCGATCAGCAATTCGGGCATCACGAGGATGATCGCCGCAGTGATCAGCGCAACACCCCCCGATATGACCGCCGCAACCAACGCACCCGACCGCAAGCCAGCCCGATCGCGCCGCCCAAAGGACTGCCCCGCACGCACAGTCGCGGCATTAGACAGGCCCAGATGGATCATAAACGTCACCGACACCAATTGCAGCGCGATGCCATGCGCCGCCAGTTGCAGGGTGCCCAGCCAGCCCATCATGACCGATGAGGCAGCGAACAGCCCGGTTTCGGCAAGGTTTGTGACGCCAATAGGCCAGCCCAGCCGCACGACGTCGCGCAGCGCCTCCCAATCGGGGCGCCAGACGCGGCTGAAGAGGGAATGTTCGGGCGTGGCAATCGCAACATAGATGCACAGCGCAACCAGCGACAAACTAGTTACACCCAGCGAGGCAATGGCCGCGCCGCGCACGCCCATCTCCGGAAATCCAAAATTACCAAAGATCAGCGCATAGTTGACGCAAGCGTTCAGTACCACACCGCCCACCGTCAGCCACAGCACCACCTGCGTCCTCTCTAGTGCGGCGAGGTATGACTTCAGCACCATCATGATCAGAGCAGGCACAATGACCCAGCCCGCGATGCGCAGGTAATCGGCGGCCAGTGTAGACGTCGCCGGTTTCTGCGCCAGTGCCAGAAAGACCGTCTCGGACCCTACCATGAACGGCAGGACCAGCGCGGCAAAGGCCAGCGACGCCCAGCACCCCATGCGCGTGATGCGCCTGACCTGACGCTCGTCCCCTTCGGCACAAGCGGTCGCAACCATCGGCATGACTGCAAAGGCAAAGCCGGACCCGACGATAAAGAACGTGAAGAAAAACATATGCGCAAGGACTTGCGCCGCCAGCGCCTCAACCCCGTACCAACCCAGCATGATGGAGTCGGTCAACTGAATGGCCATCTGAGCCAGATGGCTGCCGATCAGCGGCATTCCCAGCGACAGAAGGGACCGCGCGTCGCGGCGGTATGAGGGGGCGGATTGCATGAGCGGGCTCGTTTTCAAAGGATGCGTGGCGCATCCCGGCGGCAGACACGCCGCGCCCGGATGGGGCGGTTGTAAATCCGGTTATAGTTATCTCGGAAGGGCTCGAAATTACAAGCGAAAACAACGTCTTCACTTTAGCCTCATCAGAATGGGAGCAAGGATCTCGCGAAAATCGGGGCAAGATTTCGCGAACCCCAAGAAAAGACAAAAAAAAGCCCGCGAAAGCGGGCCCTTTTTTTTTATATTTTCAGGTTTGGTTCAGGACCCTATTTTCATGTCCATGATAGCGTTCACATCAACATAGATGGACCCGATGCCTGAATTTTGGGGACGTTGGACCTGGCTTTGGACGCCTCTGGGTGTGATCAGGTCCACGTCATTCATAAGCCCGATTGTTGAGCGACAACGGATCCAGCTACGTCTCAGGCGACTTAGCGGAATGGCTGCAAGACAAAGGCATGAAGCATTCTCGCGGTGCGCCGTATCATCCTCAAACGCAGGGCAAGATCCCCTCTCATTGATACTGCGTATCAACTGCCGGGCAACGGAGCGCTGGCACCAGACCCTCAAGAACCGCATCTTGTTGGATAACTACTTCCTACCCGGTGATCTCGAAGCCCAGATCGAAGCCTTCGTCGATCACTACAACCATCAGCGATATCACGAGAGCCTGAATAACGTCACGCCTGCCGACGTCTACTTCGGACGTAACAAAGCCATTCTAAAACAACGAGAAAGGATCAAACGAAAGACGCTCGAACAGCGCCGCTTGCAACACAGCCAACGTGCCGCATAATGAAACCAACCAGATGAGCCAGCCTCTCTCTTAATTTAAGCTGCCATTGG
>JAGXGX010000166.1 GCA_024636515.1 Roseovarius sp. | reverse complement strand
TTGCGCATCACGCCAGTCAGGCGGGTGTTGTCCGGATGCGCGTTGCCGATAGCCAGTTCTGCCTCTTTGGTGAACCAGTGAATGTTGAAATGCGGGTGGCCGGGCGGGCAATCGACATTCGCCAGATCGGTAAACGGGCCGACGGTCCCCTTGTGGCAGACCGGCAAATGGTAGCTTTCCATGTAGTTCTCAGCCAACACCTTCCAGTTCGTGTCCCACACATGGACCTCGTTGAAGGTCTCGACATAGTTTTCCATGCCGTAATCGCCGATCAGGTCGGCCAGAGGGCTAAGCTGCTGCGCGACGGACGGAGTGCCCGGATCAAGCGTGACATAAACCCAGCCCAGCCATTCCTCGCAGCGGATATCGCCCAGCTTGTAGTCTGCTTTGCAGAACGCATCGTTGCGGTCCATCTCGGGCGCGCCGCGCAGGCTACCGTCCAGATTGTAGGTCCAGGCATGATAGGGGCACACAATTGAGCGCGTGTTGCCGCGCCCCTCCAGCAGGGTCGACATGCGGTGCAAGCATACATTGGACATCGCTCGCAATGCGCCATCGCGCCCGCGAATGACAGCAATGGGCTGACCCGCAAGCTCAATGGTGACATAATCGCCGGGCTCTTGCATCGTGCTGGCGCGCCCGACACAAAACCATTCTTTCGCGAATATATGCTCTTGCTCCTGCTCCAGAAACTCTTCGGACGTGTAGACCGAAGGCGGCATGGCGCGCGCCGCCTCGAATGGCAGCGCGGCAGTTTTCATCAACTCGTCGATAGCACGTGGTTCATGTCCCATGATGTTGCCTCCCCGGCGATCATTCGGCTGCTTTCAGCAGCGTCTCATTGTAATATTGCGCGACGGCGCCGTCTCCGGTCTTTTCCTCAATTCCCGCCATCACGCTGTCCGACAAGTGCGCGCCCTTTTTGACAAAGTTAAGCGGCCCGTCCCAATCGAAATTGCGGTAAACGGCGGCGCGCTGCGCGAAGGGCGGTGATTGCGCGAACAGCTGGAATGTCAGGCGGTGTCCGGCGTAGTCGGAATTTAGCAGGTCGCGGGCGTAGGCCAACAGCTTGCGGCGGTCCTCGGCGACCCAATTGTCGTTGATGGAGTAGTATTTATCCATCCACGGCTTGGTGTCGGGCGCGTCGAATGTGGCGGCGTTGGGCGTGACACAGATCTGGCCGCCGCACAGCTCGCGGGCGATGTGCATCATCGGGGCAAGGTTGTTCAGCGCGTGGCAACGGCCCGTCATCAATAGCGACTGGTTCGGCATCATCAGGCCAGCGGGCGAGCGTTCGGCCAGCGCGATAGACGCGGTCAGATGGGCATTGATTCCCTCGCGCCAGATCGCCAGATCGGCCAGCTTTTCCTGAACGGCGGGTTGGTTGTCGAGGCCGGTCTGCCGCACGTTGAACAGCGCCGAGCCGATCATCTGGTCCGCCTGCTTCAACGTGCGCTGCACGAAGGCGAAGGCCGAATAGCGGTGCAGCGTCGACCGGATAAACGCTGCCGCCTTGGTGTGGCGATAGAACAGCACGTTTTCCCATGGGATCAACGCGTTATCAAAGATGACGATGGTGTCGACCTCGTCAAAGCGCGCCGCGAGCGGATAGTCCCGATCATCAGCGCGCGTGCTGGCAAAGCCGCCACGGCACAGGAATTTCAAACCGGGCGAGCCGAGATCGCAGATAAAGCCAACGGCATAGTCACTCAGCGCGGCATTGCCCCAGTTGGCGATTGTCGGCTTGGTAAACGCTTGGTTGGCATAGGCTGCCGCCGTCTCATACTTGGCGCCGCGCACGATAAGGCCAGCGTCGGTTTCCTTGACCACATGCAGCAGCATGTCGGGGTCTTGGTCCTGCGGGGCTAGGCTGCGATCACCTTTGGGGTCGGTATTGGCCGACACGTGAAAGGGGTCTTCCTTCAGCACTTTGTGGATGTGCGTCTTGATATTCTTGGAGAACTGCGGATCGACCTCGTTCAGCATGTCCTGCCCGTCATAGAGCGACCACATCTCGCCCACGGTCTCGTCTCCCACGCGGGTAACGACACCGCCGATATCCTCCATCACGGCATCGGTCGAGCGGCGCTTGGCCCACCAATCGTCCTGAGTGTAGGGCAGCGCATTGCCGATAGCGTTCAATTCGGTGCCATCATGGGTGGTCATGACATCAGCAGTTTCGGGGTCGTGCGCCATGTCGTAGATGCGCGCGCGCACATCAACCAGCGGCTTGAACATGGGATGCGCGGTCACGTCCTTGACCCGCTCGCCGTTCATATAAACTTCGCGGTTGTCGCGGATCGAATCCCTGTACTCGTCGCCGGTTCTCAGCATGTGGTTATCCCCTTGGCTGGCTATCTGTTGGGACGAGCGTAGCAGTGCCTTTGCATCAGCAAAAATATCCGTTTCCTAGGAGGGCCAGAGGATTTTCTGAGGTATGTCTGCCTGCGGGCGCAATCGCGCCCTACGCCGCGTCGCCCAACGCCTCCAGCACCTGCATATGCAGCCAATGCAGCTGGTATTCGGTGAACCAGCTATCCTCTTTGTCGCAGATATAGCGGCCCTGATCGTAGCCCATCGACGCCAGCCCGCGCTGCACGCTTTCCACGATGGCAATATCCTCGATGTTGAACATATGCATGAACAGATCACGTACCGCGCCCAGCTTGGGGTTATCCTCCTCGCCCTTCGGCGTATAGATATCGACCCGCTCGGCGCAGCGACCAACGCCGTCGGGCGCCATGCGCAGCACGATCAGGTTGTTCGATCCCGGCAGGCTGAGCGCGCAGAAATGCGGCCACGCCTGCCAGGCGTAATAGGGCGATCCGGGGGTCAGCTCAAAGCCGGGGAAACCCTCTTTGCTCTTGAAGCGGTTGAACGTCCAGCGCCGCTCTGCCTTCAACTCCTCCATCTCCTGCTCCAACACCTTGGATAGCTGCGGATGGCAGATCGGGATGTGGTACGCCTCCGAGAAGTTGTCGACGACCGTTTTCCAGTTCGCCTTGATGTCGTAATGCAGACGCTCGGCGACGATGAAATCCTTGGCGGCTGGTAGGAAATGCTCGATATTCTCGACGAAGCCTTCCATCTCATCGGCAAAATCATTCGCGTCCGGGTCCAGCGTGGCAAAGATCAGACCGGCGGCAAAGGCGATGCGGATCTCCTTGAGCCCGAATTGCGATTTGTCGAAATCCTTGACGTGCTCTGTCAGTCGCGCCACCCCAAGGCGCCCGTCTAGGTGGAACATCCATGCATGGTAGGGGCAGCTGATGCCCTTGGCCTTTAGCTTGCCCGCGCCCTCGAGCAGTTGGTGACCACGGTGAGGGCAGACGTTGTAAAAACACCGAACTACGTCATCGCCGCCGCGCACGACAACGATGGGCTGCTCGCCGACCGTATCGGTGAAGTAATACCCCGTTTCAGGTACGTCGCCGACATGGCCGATATAGGTCCACGCCTTGCGGTGGATATGGGTCATCTCCTGCCGATATATGCTCTCATCAGTGTAATAGCGCGAGGGCAGCGTCGGCGAATTTAGCGGATCGGCGGTTACTTTGCCGCGCTCACCACTGGGCAGCATGGAGCCCTTGATCTTAATGTTCATGATGAAGTTCCTTGCGCAGTTATTTGATTTTGCTTGCCAGTTCAGCGGCCGCGTCGATCACCGCCTCTTGGTGCGGGTAAAGCTGGTGGCCACCCATCCCATCCAGAATGGGTGCAAATGGGTCGTCGATGCGGGCGCCCGAATCGCACAACTCCTCAATAACGGCATGGGCGCAGAACGGCACATGCACGGCAGCATATCCGCCTTCGTGGGTGAACAGCAGGCGGCCCCCGCATAGGTCCGCCGCCAGCGCCTTCATCGTCGCTGCAATCTCGCGATAGCTGCCTGAGGACAGCATCATGCGGCCCAGTGGATCGAACCCGCCCGCGTCAAAGCCTGAGGGAACGACGATGAAGTCCGGCCTGAACGCGGTGATGGCGGGGACAACCACACGCTCGAACGTGGCGCGATAGGCCTCGCGGCCCGAACCGGGCGGCAGCGGGACGTTGATGTTATAGCCCTCGCCCTTGCCGCGCCCGATGTCGCCAGCCGCACCTGAATCAGGCGGAAAACAGTTGTCCTGATGGATTGAAATAGTCAGCACATTAGGGTCGTCGTAAAACGCATGTTCAGCGCTATTGCCGTGATGCACGTCGTAATCCAGCACAGCGACACGGCCAATGCCGCGCGTCGCCTGCACATGTCGGATAGCCAGAACGCCATTGGCCAGCAGGCAAAACCCCTTGCCCATATGTGCCTCGGCGTGATGGCCGGGCGGGCGCACCAGCGCGTAGGCATTGTCGACGGTGCCATCGACCACCGCCTCGGCGGCTGCCAGAACGCCGCCCGCCGACAGCAGCGCGATGTCATACCCGCCCGCCGCGAAGGGTGTCGTCATGCCCGCATCCCCGCCCCGCTCGGCGCTGAGCGCCGCCAGCCGATCAATGTAGTCCGGTGTGTGATAGCGCAGCACCTCGTCGCGCGTGGCGGGTCGCGGCACGATCTGCACCAGCTTTTCCAGCAGCCCCGTCACTTCCATCAGGTTGCGGATGCGCCGCTTACTTTCGGGGCTTTCGGCATGCTCGGACGGCTGCACATGGCCCACCGCAGGAATGAAAATCCCCGCGTGGCCGGTATCATGCCACATGTATTTCTCATGACAGACAAAGCCCGTTTTCATTGTCTTAACTCCTTATTAGTCGGCCTGCGCACCTCGGCGCGCAGGCCGCAAGCCTTAGCGCAGGACGTTGGTCCAGACGCGGTCGATCAGCTTTTGCGACTTCTCGTTGCATGCGAAGGAAAAGATCATCTTGGCATCCTCAGGCACGTTGATCTCGGGCGCGTCGCGTAGATCGGCGTTCATGAATTCGCGCTGACCCTCAATCGGGCCGCCGTAGCCTGCGAAGTTCGACTGCATCCCCATATTCTTGGGGTCCATGATGAAATTCATGAAAATCTTAGCGTTTTCCACGTTCTCGGCACCGACCGGGATCATCAAGCTGTCAGACCAGCCGATAACGCCCTCTTCGGGATAGGCATAGGTGATCTCTTTGCCCGCTTCCTCGGCCAGTTTGCGGCCCTTGAACGAATAGCCGTTCCAGTGCGATGTGATGATCGTGTCACCGTTGATCAGCCGGTCGTTCATTCCCTCCGAGCTATAGGCGACAACGTCGGGTTTCTGCGCGACCAGCAGATCTTGCACCTTTTGCATTTCCTCGGGGTTCTCGTTGCAGAAGTCCTGACCCAGATAAAGATGCGCGAGGTTCACGATCTCTTCAGGCGTCTTGAACACGCCGATGCGGCCCTTCACGTTTTCAGACGGCTCGAAATATTCGCCGTAGCTGGTCAGTTCCTTGCCATATAGATCGGGACGGTAGGACACCGAGGCCGATCCCCAGTGGAACGGCACGGTATATTGCTGGTCGGGGTCCCATTCAGGGTTCTTCCAACGGTCCTGCACGTTGGCAAAATTCTCCATCTGGGTTGCGTCCACCTTCTGGACTAAGCCTTCGGAGATAAATATCGGCACGAAGTTATGGCTTGGCACGATAATGTCGTAGCCGGTTGCGCCCGCTTGCATTTTTGCCAGCAGCGTCTCGTTTGAATCGTAGGTGTCGAGGACCACGTCGATGCCGGTTTCGGCCTCGAATTTGTCGATCATCTCGGGGGAGGTGTAATCGGTCCAGTTGTATAGGTTCAGTGTCCCTTCGGCCATTGCGGCACCCGCGATCAGGCTGCTTCCGGCCATCAGGCCAAAGAATGTCATGGTTTTCATTGTCGTGACTCCCTGTTTTGGTTTCTTGGTTATTTAGCGGTTTTTGCCATCCGGCTTGGTGCGGGTGACGAACCAGTAGGCGGTCACCAGCACGATAGAAAACAGCAGCAAGATGGAGGAAACGGCATTGATTTCGGGCGTGATGCCCTGCCGGATCATGCTGTAGATATAAACGGGCAGCGTTGTGTCGCCGGCCCCTGCCACCATCAGCGTGATGATGAAATCGTCCATGGATATGACAAAGCTGAGCATCGCACCGGCCAGTACGCCGGGCATTAGCTGCGGTAGCGTAACCAGCCGAAACGTCTCCCAGTCGGAGGCATAAAGGTCACGCGAGGCCTGCTCCAACGTGGTGTCCATACCGTCGAGGCGCGCGCGGATCGGCATGAACGCGAAGGGGATGCAAAACGTCACATGCGCAAGGATCACGTTGCCCAAACCGAAGTTAAGCCCGATGTTGGAGAAAAATACCAACATCGCCACCGCAGTCACAATTTCAGGCACCATCAGCGGCAGGGTGATGACGCCGACAGTCGCGCCCTTGCCCTTGAAACTGCCGCCACGCGCCAATGCGAGGGCGGCAAGCGTCGCGCAGGTGGTGGCAATTGCCGTCGCGCTTGTCGCCACCACCAGCGAATTGATCGCGGCCTTGCGAATATCCTCGTTGGCGAACGCGCGTGCATACCAGTCGGTGCTGAAGCCCGTCCAGACCATCACGATATTGCCCGCATTGAACGAATAGACCACCAGCACGAGGATCGGCAGGTAGAGGAACATCATGAAGGCAATCGCCAGCGCGCCGAGGCCGGGCACCTCGCCAAAAGCGCGTCGCTTTTTGGGTTTGCTATGTTCAATGGCGGCCATCAGTGCAGCTCCATCTTTTGCTGGCCGCGTGCGGCGCGGGCATAGATCATCAGGAAAATAACGACAGCCGCCAGCAGGATCATTGCAATAGCTGCGCCAAAGGGCCAGTTTCGCGCGGTCGAGAACTGGAATTGGACCAGCGTGCCCAGCATCATGTTCTTGCCCCCGCCCAACAGGTCAGGTTGAATAAACGCGCCCAGCGACGGGATGAACACCAAAAGGCATCCTGCGATAATGCCCGGCTTGGACAAGGGTATGATGACCTTAGAGAAGGCCTCCCACTTGGAGGAGTAGAGATCTGCGGCCGCCTCGACCAAGGTAAAATCCAGCTTCTCAAGGCTCGCATAAATCGGCAACACCATCAGCGGGATGAACGTGTAGGTCAGGCCCACCGCGATGGCGAAATTACTGTACATCAGGCCCAGCGTGTCGTCGCTACCAAGGATGCCGACCCAGTGAAACGGCGCCTCGATGATGCCGTTGCGCCCCAGAATTATGATCCACGCAAACGTGCGCACCAGTTGGTTGGTCCAGAACGGAATGGTGATCAGCAAAATCCACATATTTCGGTGCTGTAGCGGCTGGCGCGAGATAAAATAGGCCACCGGAAAACCAACGACGAGACAGCACAGCATCGCGATCCCGGCCAACAAGAATGACCGCCAAATGATAATCAGGTAGCCCGGCGAGAGTATCAGGCTGTCGTCCAGCGCCCGCTCATACAGGAGCTGCACATAGGCGTCAGTCGAAAAGCTCCAGACGACGCCGCCGAATGATTTAGCCTCAAGGAATGAGAATACCGCGATGATGCCGACCGGTATCAGCATAAAGATACCGATGATGCCCAGGGCGGGCGCCAGCGATAATGTGCGCCGAAGCGCGGGATTGCTGGGCAGGTTGGCCATCATTCCACCAGTATTTGTAGGGCGCTAGGGCTGAGGATGACGCCCACCCTATCGCCGACTTGGCGCAGGCGCTGATCGACCTCGCCCAGCGGCTCGGTCACCACCAGAGGCTCCGCCTCGCCGATGTCGATCTGCATCATTGTCGAGTTGCCGAGGTACTGAATGTCCGTAATTTCCCCATCAACTGTCGCGGCGCCGACCTTTGCCAGCTTCACCTTTTCGGGTCGCAGGAATAACGTCACGTCGCGCTGGCCCTCTAGCAGGTTACGCGCGTCTGCCTGCAATACTGCCCCGCCTTTGGTGCGGCAAGTGACGGTGTCCCCAACGGGCGACGTGATCTGCGCGTCGATGAAATTTGCATCCCCGACAAAGCCCGCGACAAAGCGGTTGGCCGGATGCTCGTAGATCTCATTCGGTGTGCCGACCTGCTGCACGTAGCCCGCCGACATGACAGCGACGCGGTCGGACATCGACAACGCCTCGTCCTGGTCGTGCGTGACAAAGATAAAGGTGATGCCCGTACGTGCCTGAATCTGCTTCAATTCCTGCCGCATCGACTGGCGCAGTTTGAGGTCGAGCGCCGACAGGGGTTCGTCGAGTAGCAGCACCTTAGGATGCGGCGCCAGCGCACGGGCGAGTGCCACGCGCTGTTGCTGCCCGCCCGATAACTGCGCCGGGAGGCGGCCCGCAAAATCGGTCATTTTGACCAGTTCCAGCATATCAGCGACGGTCGCCTCAATCTCGGATTTCGACTTCTTCAGCCGCTTCAGGCCATAGGCAACGTTTTCCGCAACACTCATATGCGGAAACAGCGAGTAATGCTGAAACACGGTGTTGATCGAGCGTTTGTAGGTCGGCACATCGACGATATCCTCGCCAAAGAGGCGAATAGTGCCGGCCGTCACACTCTCAAACCATGCCAGCGCGCGCAGCAGCGTGGTCTTGCCACACCCCGAGGGGCCAAGCAGCGTAAAAAACTCATTGTCTGCAATGTCGAAGCTGACGCCCTTCAGCGCCTTGACCGCTGATTTGCCGGTCCCGTAGGTCTTCTCGACATTATCCAGCTCTACCGCGGCGCGCGCGCGCTCTGCGATGGGCAGGGCCGCGGCCTGCGCGACGCTCATCGAAACGCCTCCTTCGGGGCCAGTTCGGTCACTTCGCGGCGGAATGGCAATTCGTCCTGCTCGCGGGTTACGTCCAACTCGCGGGCAAAGCGGTGACCGGCATAGGTAGCCCAAGCAATCGGCGCGGGCGCGTTGGCGTCGCCAATACGCTCAATCTTTTTGATGCCTGCGCCCTCCCACTCATCCTCGCGGGCCTTGAGCGCCTGCCACAGATCGTCATTGGGCATCCGGCATGTGACCATGACGACAGCGTCGCAGTCCACGTTACTCGCGCGCCCGGTAAAGGCGCAGCTAAGTGTCGCGCCCTGCCCCGTCACAGCCGTGACCGCCTGCGCGGTGACGATATGCACGCCTAGCTCGATCATGCGGGCCTGGATGCGATGCTGCTCTAGCGTGTTCAGCGTCCATTCACTGACGAGGTTCGCAGGAGTGACAAGCGTCACCTCCAGCCCCTTTTGCACCAAAAGCTCGGCCAAAACGCCGCCCATGTAATAGTGATCGTCGTCATATAGCACGACATGACCACCCTCCGGCAGCGTACCCGCCATCAGATCATCTGGGGTAAAAACGGGCATCGCGGCGTCCATGGGGATAGGCAGCAGGTTGTACCGCGCCACGCCGTTGCGGCGCCAAGTGGAGCCAGTCGCAATCGCTACATTATCAAAGCCAAAATCGAGAACATCCTGCGCCGAAAGCAGCGAGTCGTAGTAGACCTCGACATTCGGCATCTGAGAAATCTGGTGCTGGCGGTAGTCCCGCACGCGGCCCCACGTCGCCAGACCGGGCAATTTGCATTCCAGCGCCACGCGCCCGCCCAGTTCGGTCCCTGCCTCAGCCAGCGCAACCTGATAACCGCGTTCGCCAGCGGCGCGCGCGGCCTCAAGACCAGCGGGACCCGAGCCAATGATAAGGACCGTCTCGCTCACGCCCTTTGCGTCGATCTCTTCGGGATGCCAGCCCTTGCGCCACTCCTCCATAAAGGTGGGGTTCTGCGTGCAGCGACTGATCGACATGGTCATATCGCCCGTCACGCAGATGTTGCAGCCGATGCACTCGCGAATATCCTCGACGCGGCCCTCGTCAATCTTGCGCGGGATGAACGGATCGGCAATTGACGGGCGCGCGGCCCCGATGAAATCCAGCACGCCGCGCTTGATCTGGCTGACCATCGCATCGGGCGAGGTAAAGCGGCCGACACCGACCACAGGCTTGTCCGTCAGCTCCTTGATGCCGCGCACCAGCGGCTCTTGCGCGCCTTCTTCGGTAAAGCGGGACGGCCCCGAGCAGTCCTCCCACGTACCATGGCCCAGATCCCAAAGGTCCGGCAGATCGGCGTTCATCGAGATCATGTCGCGCACTTCGGGGTTCTCCAACCCGCCAATTTCCTCCAGCGACAGGCGCACGGAAATAGCAATGCTGTCGCCAACCGCATCCTTGCACTCGCTGATCAACTCGCGAAAAAGACGCGCGCGATTCTCCAAGCTGCCGCCGTACTCATCGCTGCGCTGATTGGTCAGCGGCGACAGAAAATGCTGGATCACGCCAAAGCCGTGCGCGCCATATAACTCGATGATGTCATAGCCCGCGGTTTTCGCGCGCAGGCACGCATTGCGGTGCCAACGGCGCAAATCGCGAATGTCCTCCTTGTCCATCGCGCGGGCACTGACCGGGTCCTTGTAGAAAGTCAGAATCGGCGAGGTGGAGGGCGCCATCGGCACCTCTTTGGTATAAAGATTGCCACCGTTGACGCCGCTATAGGCCAGTTCGATCCCTGCCAGCGCGCCATCCGTTTTCATCGCCTCGGCCATACGCGCTAGGCCGGGAATATCCTTATCCTCCCAAAGCCTTAGCTCGATAAACGGCGTGATTTCAGACGTATGATGCATCTCAACCTGCTCGGTAAAGATTACACCCCAGCCGCCTTGCGCCTTGATATTGCGCATCTGCGCCGCCGCCGAAGGGTCGCGATAGCCCCCGCCGTTGCAGTGGGGCACTTGGTAAAAGCGGTTCTTGGCCGTCACCGGCCCGATCTTGACCGGCTCAAAAAGGATATCATAGCGCGGGTCGCGGGCAGACTTAGTATCTTTGGGCATGTATAGTCTCTCTCTCGGGAATGGGTGCGCGGTGCGATCTAGCCAGTTTTCATGTCATACCAGCCAACGCCGCCGCCGACCTTCCACCGTGTTTTTTGTTTCGGCTCAAGGAAGGCATCCAGCCTCCAGCGCCGCGCCGGTCGATGGATCTATGCAATCAAGAACATCATCTGCGACCGATACCGTCCATTCGCCCGCAATGAATATTCGCTGCGCCATGCCTCACCCTCAGATTTTACTGTTGCGCAACGCTACGCGCCAGAGGGCCTTGCGGCAAATGAGGGTTTTCCGATCTTTTGCTTTACCAAATCCTATTTCGCTCTATCGGGAGGGTCGGCTTAGCACGTAGGCCGCCGCGCAAAACATGAAGACGGCCTGCACTGCGATCAACCGCCAAGCCAATCCGCCCAGCACCGATGCTAGCAAAACAGCACACATAGCGGTGCAGGCCATAGCCTTGTAGCGCGGCGCGACAACGCCGCGTGCCTCCCAGTCGGCGATGATAGGGCCAAAGATCCGATTGCCTGTCAGCCACCCCCGCAGCCGCGGCGACCCCCGCGCAAAGGCGAATGCCGCAAGCAGAACAAACGGTGTCGTCGGCAGCAGCGGCAGGATCACCCCAACCGCGCCAAGCGCTAGCGACACGCTGCCCACACAAACCCAGAGCGCACGCATCACTGTACCCGCTTCGGGCGGCGCACTTGGATCCGGACCGGGTTGCAGATCCGGTTTCATGTCAACGCGCACTCCTTGACGCCGGGTTGTCTAGTCTGCCTCGACCACTCGCACAGGCACCGCGCAGTGCACAGTGCCCCCGGCTTTTTCTTGGTCATAAATACCTGAATCCCGAAGTTTACTATCAGCGCAAACGCCCGTTTGCTGCGTACTACGCAGATTTCAACGCCGGTGCAGGGCCGTGCCCCGCCGCCCACTGCCGCGCGGCCGCGCCGAACGCCTCAAATAATGGCCGTGACACAGGGTCCGTCGCGGCGTTCCATTCGGGATGCCATTGCACCGCCAGCGCAAATCCCGCAGCGCCGCTAACGTGGATCGCCTCAATCGTGCCATCCACCGCGCGGCCCTCCACCGCAATGCGCGGCCCCGGCGCCCTGATACCTTGTCCGTGCAGCGTATTGGTCATCACCTCGCGGGAGCCGAGCAGCCGGTGGAATATGCCGCCCTCATCCAATGTTACCAAGTGGCGCAAAGCAAACTGCTCCTCCAACGTACCATCGGGGGGCATGCGGTGATTGTCCCGGCCCGGCAGATCGCGGATCTCAGGGTCCAGCGTGCCGCCCATCGCGACGTTGATCTCCTGAAAACCGCGGCAAAGGCCCAAGATTGGCTGGCCTGCCTCAACGCAGGCACGCACCAGCGGCAGGGTGATTGCGTCACGCGCCTCATCAAAGGCCCCATGCGCGGCGCTCGGCGGCTCGCCGTAGTGATCGGGATGCACGTTGGCTCGTCCGCCTGTCAGCAAAAAGCCGTCGCAAACCTGCATTAGCTCATCCACGCTGACCAGCGCGGGATCGGCGGCAATTACATAGGGCATCGCATTCGCAACATGTGCGACTGCGTCCAAGTTCATCCGGCCCACCGCATGAACAGGATAGCGCTCCTCAATGACGTATTGGTTGCCAATAATGCCGACGACGGGTCGTTTCATAGGGGCCTTCGCGATGCGGAATGTTTGCACTATCTTGACGCCTGCGCACTGAAATTCAAGCCCCTGTAGTGCCAGAGCCCTTGCCGCGATGGCGGCGGCATCGATCGCTGCAATGACGCACAGTATCCCAATCACGCGCCCATTTGCGCCGCCAAGTAAATGGGAGGCCACAGGTAGCGCATATCTTCGACGGCAAATCACTCTTCTTGCGGTGCTTCATCAACCCTCTGCTAGCAGCAACGTGAGACCTATATGCAAAAAGCCCGGCTAATCGAAGCCGGGCCATTGTTGAAACCGTGCAGCGGCACTGCTTAGTCTGCCGAGCGCTATTCTGTCGACGGCTGCTCCACCGCAGGTTCAGACGTCTCGTTCAGTTCGGTGCTGATGCCGTCCTCAACGCCGCCCGCCTCTTCGGGATCGTTGCCAGCATAGCTTAGCCAAGCGACTAGACCAAACAGCAGTACCAGCGCAAAAATAACCATCGCGACCATACCGACAATAGGCGTCTTGTGGGCTGCCTTGTTCTTTTCGGTGTTCGTGTCGGGTGCCGACATAGCGAATACTCCCAATATTTGTTTATGCGACGCGGGTGCCGCGATGCCCATTGAAGGCCCCTGATTATCCTACTAACTCTGCTATCAGCCAAGAGGTTCCGACCAAAAGGACACGCCATGTCGCATCCCGCACCGAACGCCGCCGTAGAGCCAATTCATCTGTCCGATTACACCCCGCCTAACTGGCTGGTGCGCGATGTGCATCTGACCTTTCGCCTCGATCCGACACGCACGCGCGTCCTAAGCCGCATCACTTTCACACCTAATCCCGACGCCAGCAGCCGCGAATTCGCGCTGGACGGCGAGAAAATGACGCTGATCCGCGCTTGTATCGACGGAGTCGAGGTGGCGCCGGATGTGACGGAAACGGGCCTGACCTGCGCTGTGCCAGACGGCGAATTCATGTGGGAGGCCGAGGTTGAGATCAGCCCCTCGACCAACACCGCGCTGGAGGGGCTATACATGTCCAGCGGCATGTATTGCACACAGTGTGAGGCCGAAGGGTTTCGCAAGATCACCTACTATCCCGACCGCCCAGACGTGATGGCCGTCTTTACCGTGCGCATTGAGGGCGCCGAGCCTGTGATGCTTTCCAACGGCAACCCCGGTGAAATGGACGACGGATTTGCCGAATGGCATGATCCGTGGCCGAAACCGGCGTACCTCTTTGCGCTCGTGGCTGGCCAGCTGGTGGCGCACCCGGGCAGCTTTACCACAATGTCTGGCCGGGAAGTGGCACTTAATATCTGGGTGCGCCCCGGCGATGAGGGCAAATGCGCCTTTGGGATGCAGGCGCTTAAGGATTCGATGCGCTGGGACGAGACGGAGTATGGCCGCGAATACGATCTGGATCTGTTCAATATCGTCGCCGTCGACGATTTCAACATGGGCGCGATGGAGAATAAGGGCTTGAATATCTTCAACTCCTCCTGCGTCCTGGCCTCACCAGAAACCTCAACCGACGGCAATTTTGAGCGGATTGAGGCGATAATCGCGCACGAGTATTTTCACAACTGGACAGGCAACCGGATCACTTGCCGCGACTGGTTTCAGCTGTGCCTCAAGGAGGGGCTGACCGTCTTTCGCGATGCGCAATTCACCTCAGACATGCGCAGCGCGCCGGTCAAGCGGATCGAGGACGTGATCGCCCTGCGTGCGCGCCAGTTCCGCGAGGATAACGGTCCACTGGCGCATCCGGTGCGGCCCAGCAGCTTTGTCGAGATCAACAATTTCTACACTGCCACCGTCTACGAAAAGGGCGCCGAGCTGATCGGGATGCTGAAAACTCTGGTGGGGGATGACGCATGGTCCAAGGCGCTAACGCTTTATTTCCAGCGACATGATGGGCAGGCCTGCACAATCGAGGATTGGCTGAAGGTGTTTGAGGATGTGACAGGCCGCGATCTGGCGCAGTTCAAACGCTGGTACGAGGATGCCGGCACGCCGCGCCTGTCGGTAACAGATGAGTTCAAGGACGGCACTTATACCCTTAATTTCAAACAGGAAACACCGCCAACACCGGGGCAGCAAGACAAACCGCCGCGGGTGATCCCGATCGCCGTTGGCCTGCTATCGCAAAATGGCGATGAGGTCGTGGAAACGCAGCTACTTGAGATGAATAAAGCAGAACAGAGTTTTGAATTTAAAGGTCTTTCGGCCCATCCCATCCCGTCGATCCTGCGCGGTTTTTCGGCGCCCGTGATCCTTGAACGCGAGACAAACGACGCTGAGCGCGCGTTCCTCTTGGCCCATGACACCGACCCCTTCAACAAGTGGGAAGCGGGCCGTGCGCTGGCGCGCGAGGGGCTTCTGGCGATGATCCGGCATGGCGCAGCGCCAGACGCGGCCTATTTGCAGGCAATCGCGACGGTGGCGCAGGACGAGAGCCTTGATCCCGCCTTTCGGGCGCTCGCGCTTAGCCTGCCCAGTCAGGATGATCTGGCGCAGGCGATCTTTGACGCCGGGGGCACACCCGATCCGCAGTCGATCTGGGACGGTCTGGAGACGCTCAAGGATGCAAGGGCCAAGACTTTGGAGGCCGTGGCCAGAACACTATATGCGAAGCATCAGGTAACGGAGCCCTACGATCCGGGCGCCAAGCAATCGGGCGCACGCGCGCTGGCCAATGCCGCGCTGGCGATGATAACGCGCCGAGACGGCGGCGCTGCGGCGCAGGCGCAGTACGGCGCGGCTGATAATATGACGCAGCATCTGGCGGCACTGGCGTGCCTTCTGCAAGCAGGCAAGGGCGATGCAGCAATCCGCGCGTTTTACGATCAATGGCAGGCCGACAGGCTGGTTATCGACAAGTGGTTCAGCCTTCAGGTCGCCTACGCGGCGCCGGACCTAGCGGCAGAGACTGCCGCAAATCTGACGCAGCATCCCGATTTCACCATGAAAAACCCTAATCGCTTTCGCGCGACGCTGGGCGCGCTGGCCGGATCACCGGCAGGCTTTCATTATGCCAGCGGCGCTGGATATGAGCTGCTGGCAGATTGGCTGATCGCGCTGGATCCGCTGAACCCGCAGACGACGGCGCGCATGTGTTCCGCGTTCGAGACTTGGCGGCGCTATGACCCAGCGCGCCAGTCAATGATCAAGGCGCAGCTGAATCGCATCGCCAGCCAGCCGAACCTCAGCCGCGACACCGCTGAAATGGTCGGGCGCATCCTGCAATGTTGAGGCGGCGTTAGCGCGCCTGCTTCGCGCTGCGCTGCGTTTCTATGGATTTGGGGCGCAACGTCGGGCGGGGCGAGCGTTTTAGCGCGCAATACTCCTGCCCGCGCAGCCACGACGCCATGTCATCCCGCTTGCCTTTATTGCGCATCGGACCCCAATCGGCGGCGACGCCGCGCCAACGCCCGTCTTTGACGGCGATGGCATTGTCGCGTGGCACAGTGCGCGCCATGATGCGGATCGCGCAGCTCAGGTTGTCGCCGCCATTGGTCAGCGCACCGCCCGAACGCGCCCGGCAGCCATAGCCGCGCGCAGTGCTGGGCAGAATTTGCAGCAGACCAAACCACAGGCCACCGCCGCCCACAGCCTTGGCGCGATATGTACTCTCATGCTTGGCGAGTGCCGAGAGGAACCCGACCCAAAACGCGCGGCGTTGCGCCTCATCTGCTGCGGCGTAGCCGGGGCACCATGCGGCGATGTCGCGGGGTACGGATTTCACCAGTGGAGCGCCGTGTTGTGACAGTGCCGACAGTGCGCTACGCGTCCAAGCTGAGCCGCCCGGGCGGTGATCCCAGCGGGCATTGGGTACCTCGGCGGCGCGCGACATAGGCCGCGTCGTCGCCGTCTCTGTGGCTGACGCGTTACGCAAGGCAGGCGCCACAAGGAGAATGGCGCAAAGGCCAATGGCAATACGGTTCATGGCCGCATAATCGCCGAAAACGCCGGGGCTGGCAATAACGCGGCGGATGGCGCCCCTTTATAAGCAGGCTCGCGCCGATCAAATGGGCCCTGACACAGCGCCTGCCGTGCTGTCAAAACACACCTCTCGGCGCGTTTATCCTTAACGCCAGCTTAACGATTCAACACCGCTTCTCCCAAGGCGCGACATGATTTGGACAGAATGGGCACCCAAAACGGCATCTGAGATTTTCAGCAAAAGGTCAGCCCGTACGTGACACACTCAGTGACCAGAACCGCACGCTCCCTTCTTAGCCGCGCCGTAGGGTGTCTGGCTCGGCGTTCAGGTGGCGCGGCTGGCAGCAGCATACGGCCCGATCTGGACACCCTCAGCCGCCACGTCATCCTGCCGTCGATACCCATCACCGACGAGGAAGTGGCGCGCGCCGCGTTTCAGGATCGCGGCCTGCAAATGGCCCGGCAGGAGCTGTGGGAGGAATTGTCCGAACAGATCCGCGATGCCGACCACGAGCGCGTCGTCACGCCGAGCGGCGAATCGGCGGCGATCCTGCTGGCCTTTGGCGCGCGCAGCGATGTCGTCTCGGTGGTTGAGGATATGTTGCATGAAGGGATTATCCCGCCTCCAAGCGGGATCGACGCGCTTGAGGCGATCGCAGCCGAGTATCCAGACGAATATCCCATCCAAATGATCGTCGCATTGGCGCATATCGATCTGGCATGGGCATGGCGCGGCATCCCGAGCGCCGCCGCGCTAGAGGGAGCGGCAGAGCGCTCGGCCGCTCATGCGGCGCGTGCGCAGGCGTTACTATCGTCGCTATGCGGTATCGAGCAGGATGCGCCCTCGCTGGCTGCTGCGCATTGCGCGCTGCTGGCGGCGCTGCCCAATCCGCTCGACGCACGCGAGGCGCGCGTCGCCGACCGCTTTGAGGATCTGATTGATCTGGATCCGAACAGCCCGCGAAATATGCGGGCACTGGGGGCTGCGCTGGTACCCGCTCGCCTTGGCAGCTACGCCGAACTGGAACTAGAAGCGCGGCGCACCGCCGCCCGCACCGGTGGTAGCTGGGGCGCAGGCGCCTACGCTTGGGTCTATTTCGACGCGCTGGCGCTGGATGCGGGCGCGCTGGCTTTGCTCGACCCGGTGTTTTTCATTGACGGGCTGCGCGATATTCTGCAGCGACGCCCCGACCAGCACACTGCCAACCTGCTGGCCGCATTTTGCGCCGTTACAATGCGCGAGGATGCGGCGGCGCCCCACGCTAATCGCGCCGCGCGCGAGGCTCTGCATGGCTGCCTCGTCTGGATCCTGCGCGATCATCTGTACGAATTGCATCCGCTGATCTGGACGCAGGCCCTCTATCATCCGGGCGCCCCGCCCCTGCCCTCGCGCCGCGCACTCATCAGCGAAGGCCGCCGCACTGCGCTGCGTGCCATCGCCGCACAATTCGCCGATGATATCGCCGGAGGCAATTCCATCGCATTCTCGCCCGCCGGGATGTATCTGCTTCCGATGCCCTCCTAGCCGCGCCCTGCCCCTTGCCCAGCCGCGCGGCCTGTCCTAAAAGTCCCGGCATCTGACAAAAGGACGCCGCCATGCTGGACCTGACATACGAGACGCCGAAGCCGAAGGTCATCGCCGGGGCCAAGCACGACTGGGAACTGGTGATCGGCATGGAGGTACACGCGCAGGTCGCGTCCAAGTCCAAGCTTTTCTCGGGCGCCTCCACCCTGTTCGGGTCCGAGCCGAACTCAAACGTTGCCTTTGTCGACGCCGCGATGCCGGGGATGCTGCCTGTCATCAATGAGTTTTGCATCGAGCAGGCCGTGCGCACCGGCCTTGGCCTAAAGGCGCAGATCAATCTGAAGTCAGCGTTTGATCGCAAGAATTACTTTTACCCTGACCTGCCGCAAGGCTACCAGATCAGCCAGCTTTACCATCCCATTGTTGGCGAGGGCGAAGTACTGGTGGATATGGAGCCTGGCATCGCGCGGCTTGTCCGGATCGAGCGCATTCATATGGAGCAGGACGCCGGCAAATCCATCCACGACATGGACCCTAACATGTCCTTTGTTGATCTGAACCGTACGGGCGTGTGCCTGATGGAAATCGTCAGCAAGCCCGACATCCGCGGCCCCGAAGAGGCGGCGGCCTACGTGCTGAAAATGCGCCAGATCCTGCGCTATCTGGGTACCTGCGACGGCAACATGCAGAACGGCAATCTGCGCGCCGACGTCAATGTCAGCATCTGCCGTGCGGGCCAGTACGAGAAGTATCAGGAAACGCAGGACTTCTCGCATCTCGGCACCCGGTGCGAGATCAAGAACATGAACTCTATGCGCTTTATTCAGGCCGCAATTGACGTCGAGGCGCGCCGCCAGATCGCGATTGTCGAGGCGGGCGGCGAGGTGGTGCAGGAAACGCGCCTCTATGATCCGGACAAGAACGAGACGCGGTCAATGCGCTCCAAAGAAGAGGCGCATGACTACCGCTATTTCCCCGATCCCGACCTTCTGCCGCTAGAGATTGAGCAGGCTTGGGTGGACGAGATTGAGGCATCACTGCCCGAGCTGCCAGATGCGAAAAAGGCGCGCTTCGTCAAGGTTTTTGGCCTGTCCGAGTATGACGCATCCGTCCTGACCGCCGAGCTCGCCAATGCCGCTTATTTTGAGGCTGCTGCGGAGGGGCGCGACGGCAAGTTGGTGGCCAACTGGGTTATAAACGAGCTGTTTGGTCGCCTGAAGAAGGAGGGTGCTGACATCACGGACAGCCCCGTATCCCCCGCGCAGCTGGGCGGTATCGCGGACCTGATCGCATCGGACGCTATTTCCGGCAAAATCGCCAAGGATCTGTTTGAGATCGTCTATAGTGAGGGCGGCGACCCAGCGCAGATCGTCGAAGATCGCGGCATGAAGCAGGTCACTGATACCGGCGCGATTGAAGCAGCGGTGGACCAGATCATCGCTGGCAATCCCGCACAGGTCGAAAAGGCCAAGGCCAATCCCAAGCTGGCAGGCTGGTTCGTCGGACAGGTGATGAAGGCGACAGGCGGCAAGGCCAACCCCAAAGCTGTGAACAAAATCGTCGCCGCAAAGCTGGCCGAATGACGGAGCCTTTCGCAGACGGCCCGGCCCTGTCGGACTGGATGGTCGTTCGGCCCGAGTGGATCGACTTTAACGGCCATCTGAACATGGCCTATTACAACGTGCTGTTCGATGAGGGCATCGACGATGTTTACCATCTGATGGGCTTTGGTGCGGAATATGCACGCACGCGGCAGATGACCACATTTGTCGCCGATTTTCGCGTGCGATACCTGCGCGAGCTGCACGAGGGCGACCGCGTTCAATGCTCGGTTCAGTTGCTGGATCACGATGCGAAGCGCTTTCACAGTTTTCAACAGCTACATCACGAAGATGGCTGGCTGGCCGCGACCGCCGAGGCGCTGGTGCTGCATATCGACATGACCGGCCCCCGCGTTGCGCCCATGCCCGCTGATATCGCAGCCCGCGTCGCAGCGTTGCAGGCCGCCCATGACAAACTGCCCCGACCCGAGGGCGTCGGCCTGCCGATGGGTATCGTCCACAAGGGGTAGCACCCGCGCTTTCAACCATGCCGACAAGCGGCTAAGCTATAACAGATCAACACAAAAACGAGGCAGTAAGCCCAATGGCCAATTACGAATACAAGGTGATCCCTGCCCCCGCCAAAGGCGCGAAGGCGCCGGGCATCAAGGCCGGTGAGGCCCGTTTCGCAAATACCATCGAGGGCTTGCTAAATGAGCAAGCCGCCGCTGGATGGGAATATCTGCGCAGCGATATCCTGCCCTCGGACGAGCGGCAGGGCCTGACATCCACCCAGACGGTATACCGCACGCTGATGATATTTCGCCGCATGAAGGCCGATGAGGACAGCGCCGCAGACGAGGTGATCTCCGTCGCGCAAGGCGTGGCCGAGGCGGTGTCGCCGGACGCCCGGACGCCCGCGCAGACATCAAAGCGCCGCGAGCCGGTGGTAACGCCAATGACGCCTGCACGCGTCGATCCGGCGCCCAAGCCAGAGCCAGACGTGGTACCTGACACACCGGACGGGCCGGAGACGCCAGAGGTGCCAAAGAAAGATTAACGCAGACGCGCCACTTTCCTCCGGCTCAGCGCCACGGTCATCTCTTTGGCAAAACGTCGTGCGTCATACATCTACCTCGATCGCCAGCGCATGTATCCGCGCGATTAGCTCCGGCCCGATGGCGGCGTGGATCGCCCGGTGGCGCGCAATGCGCGACATTGGCGCCAGCGCGCCAGCACGAATACGCACTCTGAAATGCGACTGGCCGCCCTCTGGATATCCTGCATGACCACGATGCGCCTCGCTTTCGTCAATAACTTCAAGAGATTGCACATCAAAGTTGCGCTTTAGTGCTGCGCGAATTTCTGCCGCCTTATCCATCTTTCTGCCCTTCGCCCCCTTCAACTTCCGCGCGTTTAGACTAGAGTATTGGCTTCGACTCGCAAAGGGGTACACGATGACCAAATCCGATCCGTTCGGCTTCGATATGTCCGTCTCGTCGGCCAAGAAGAAAAACCCCCGCGGTCGTCGCGGGATGTCCGGTGCGTCCGAGACATCAAAACGCCCGTGCGAGCATGAGGGTTGCGAAAATCCCGGCCTCTACCGCGCGCCCAAGGCACCGGACGTGCTGGATGAATTCTTTTGGTTCTGCCAAGAGCATGCGCGCGAGTACAATCTCAAGTGGAACTTCTTTGACGGAACCACCGAGGCCGAGATCAACGCGCAGATGTCCAAAGACAAGGTTTGGGAGCGCCAGACCAAGGCATTCACAGACCCCGAGGCGCGCGCATGGGCGCGGCTGGGAATCGAGGATCCGCATCAGGTGCTGGGCGTCAATGCCACGCGAAACCCCGGCAAGGACAAAGCCGGCGGCGGCAAGCGCCTGCCCCCCACCGAGCGTCAGGCCATCGACATCCTGGAGGCCAAGGACACTATGACCAAGGCCGAGGTGCGCAAAAGCTACCGCGCCCTCATCAAGGTATTACACCCCGACATCAACGGCGGCGACCGCAGCCAAGAAGAGCAGCTGCAACAGGTCATGTGGGCGTGGGATCAGATCAAGAATAGCCGGAATTTCAAGTAGGGGCGCCTACAAGAATTGGGAGGCGGCTTTGAGTCCGAAGAAGGCCAACCAATCGCCACGCAAGTCAAGATTTCCTATGTGATTGCCACATTAGGGCCGAAATGTAGTTGCAAGCATCAAACCATGAATGCTGACGTAAAGAAGCAAACACCATTTTTGCGACTGCCATTTTGGATCAGATGGTTGCTCATTTTTGGCTCCCAAATGGAGTTGCTCCATTATTCTCTAAAATGTTCGGCATCCAATTTATCCCTTCGCCTGAATGGGTCTCCTTAGTTCGCATTCCCGCTGCTGTTTCGGGGGCTATTATGGCGGGTTTGTTTACCTGGGGAATAGTCATAGGCTTGAAGATCAATGAGAAAAAATCGGGAAAGCGAAGAAATTTTTAGTGGTATCCTTCACGCCTTTTGTGGGTTTCACGATCGGAAGCAGCGCCGTCACATTGGGTGGACCAATGATTGGTGCTACAATTGCTGGCGCTGAAACAGAGGTCACCTTCACCGTTACGAAATTCGAGCGGAGTGTTGATCGAAAATGTCGAAACCCGATCACTCTTGATGACTTGCCTTTGATGTTTGACAAGCTCTGCGGCTTTTCAGAAGAACTTGGGCGCTCGCTTGAGAGCGGCGGACAAGTTGTCGTTATCGCGAAAGGTACGGGAATGGGTGTTTTTGCCAAGTCGGCTCGCAGAGTTGAATAGCTATGTCTCAAAGGACGAGTCCTGCGGGCACCTTTTCGTCCTATGTCGGCTCTACCCCGCATAGCGGACAAACGCTATTCGCTAGCACTCCAATAAAAGGCCCCCGGTAATGTCTGCCGGGGGCCTTTTAACGTTTAGGGATGCTGGCCCCTATACGAGCTTCGCATCCAGCGTTATCTCGGCTGTCAGCAGCTTGGAGATCGGGCAGTTCTTCTTGGTCGCTTCTGCCACTTTCTGAAAATCCTCCTCGCTGATACCGGGGATCTTGGCAGTAACGTCCAAGTGTACCTTGGTCACTGCGAATCCGCCATCAACCTCCGACAGCGTAACCTTGGCCGTCGCCTTGATCTCATCCGCTTTCAGATCCTTTTCGCCCAGCCCCAGCGACATCGCCATGGCGTAGCAGCTCGCGTGGGCGGCGCCGACCAGCTCTTCGGGATTGGTGCCGGGGGTGTCCTCGAACCGGGTGTTGAAGCCATAGGGAAGATCTTTGAGCGCGCCGCTTTCGGTGCTCACATGGCCCTTGCCGGATTTCAAATCGCCGCTCCAGACGGCTGAACCTTTGCGTTGCATGCGTATCTCCTTGGTTGAATGAATGTGTCGCGCGGCTATACGCGAAAAGACCACCTTAGCGGTGCGTCATAGGGACAACGCTAAGGTGGCCTTGGAAGTTGCATCGAAGATGTATCAGGCGGCGGCGAACTTCAATGAGACGCCGTTCAAGCAGTGCCGCTTGCCGGTCGGTGCAGGACCGTCGTCAAAGATGTGACCCAGATGGCTGCCGCAACGGCGGCAGTGGACCTCGGTGCGCGTGCCAAAGAGCGAGCGGTCAGGCTTGGTCGCGACTGCGTCGTCCTTGGCCTGCCAAAAGCTGGGCCAGCCGGTGCCGCTGTCGTATTTGGTGTCCGAAGGATAGAGCGGCAGATCGCATCCACGGCAGCTATAGGTGCCGGCCTCGTAATTCTTATCCAGTGGCGAGCTACCGGCGCGCTCTGTCGCCTCCTCGCGCATGACGGAGTATTGCATCTCGGTCAACATTGCGCGCCATTCTGCCTCGGTGCGCGTCACCTCAAAGCTGCCCTCGGCAGAGGTATTGGCGGCGCCAAAGCGTGCGAATGCAGCAGCCGATCCTGCGGCCAACGTCGCGGTAATAAAGTGGCGTCTGTCCATTTTATTGCTCCCTGTGCGTTGCGCGGGCCGTTCGGCTGCGCGCGTTTCTATCAATGTGAAAGCAACAGACCCGGCAAGCAAGTGCCGGGCCCGTATCCTCACTGCATCGTGTAGCGGGCGTGTGCTACACGCGTGTGCGGCTTATTCGGTAGCAGGCAGGATCACTGTGTCGACGACGTGGATCACACCATTCGACTGGTCGACGTCGGCGATAGTGACGTTAATGGTCTGGCCTTGCTCGTCTTCCAGCATGATCATGTCGCCGTCATATGTCGCGTTCAACATGCAACCGCCCAGCGTGGGGACAACGTGCGCGCCGCCGTCATCGTCGATCATGCCCATGATCGCAGTCGACATCGCATCGGCGCCGACGACGTGGCAGGTCAGGATCTTGGTCAATTGGTCCTTGTTCTCAGGCTTCAGCAGGCCCTCGACAGTGCCTTCGGGCAGTTTTTCAAATGCGGCATTCGTCGGTGCGAACACTGTGAAGGGGCCAGTCCCCGACAGCGTCTCGACCAGACCAGCCGCCTTGACAGCGGCGACCAGCGTGGTGTGATCGGCTGAGTTCACGGCGTTTTCGATGATATTTTTATCCGCATACATTGCGGCGCCGCCGACCATGGGGTTTTCGGCATAGGCGCCACTGGCCAGAACGGCAACGGTTGCGGTGGCGGTCATAAGGGTCTTGAAGGTCATATCGGATCTCCCGGGGTTGTGCAGACGTTTATCGCCTGCTGACCCCCCAACTCACGCGGCGCGGCGCGGCAGAGTTTCAGATGTTCCAAAAAATATTGTAACTGACTGAGATGCCTAATTTAATTCAGCGTCAAACCCATCAGATTGATGTGATCGCACCTGTCGCTAATACGCTACCGGTCGGCGCGCCAGTGGGCGAGCCGCCCGGTGGCTCGTCACTGATGGCCAGAACGGCGCCGGGGAGTTGCGGGCGCAATGCCTCGGCAATTTCGAAACGCGCTGTTCCGTTATCCGGCAACACACCCAGCGATACAGGTGCGGCTGTGCCAGCGATCAGCCACAGCTCCAGCGCGCGGCCCTCTGGCGCGGCGCCCGCCTCGCGCTGAACCAGCAGCGCACCGGCCTCCGCGTCATAGCTGGCCGCAATCCGCAGTGAGCCGTCTTCTGCGGCAATATCGGCAGTATATAAGGGCGCGCTAGGTGCATCCGGTGTCAGCAGCCCCGCGTCCACAACCAACAGCAGCGCCAGCGCTGCCGCGACGGCGCCGCCCACCAGCCAGCCGAGACCGCGCCAGCCCGCGAAGGGCCGCCGCGCGGTGTCGGTACCAAAAAGAAGCGCTTCGATCCGCCGCTCCAATGCAGCAGGCGGTGCGACCGGAGCGATATCATCAGTCAGACTGGCCAGATCATCGGCCCACGCAGCATACAGCGCGCGCAAGTCAGGCTCGCTCACAAGACGCGCCTCGAACGCCAGCGCCGCATCCGCGGTCAGCAAGCCAAGGGCATACTCTGCTGCAAGAACGCTGTCGTCCTTGTCATATGGCTGCGTGCCAGTCATCGCGTCAGGCACTCCCTCAATTTCAACAGGCTGCGGCGTAGCCAAGTTCGCATCGTATTAAGCGGCACGTCGTAATGTGCCGCCAGTTCGGCATATGTCTCGCCTTCTAGATAGGCGCGGCGCACGGCCCCTGCATGACCCGCCTCCAGTTCGTCCAGACAGGCGCTCAAATGCCCACTATCGCTCGACGCGATCGCCTGCGCCTCGGGGCCGGGCGCGGCATCGGCCATCGCCTCGGCGGCATCCAGCCCCGGCTGCGCCTCGCGCCGCTTGCGCGCGCGATCGATGGCCGTGTTGCGCGCGATTGCGATCAGCCACGTCATCGGGCTGAGACCATTCGCGCGATAGCGATCCGCATGACGCCAAATCTTGACATAGGCCTCCTGCGCCGCCTCTTCGGCCTCGGCCCGGTCATGCAAGACACGCAGGCAGATGCCAAATAGTTTCGCAGAGGTGTGTGCATAAAGGCTTGAGAACGCCGCCCGCTCGCCTAGCGCAGTGCGCGCAATCAGTGCTTCTATCTCGTCGCGGGTCACTGGGCGGATACGTCCTGATCGGTAATGGGCAAGATAGCCGCATCTGAAACGATATAAGGTAAGCGCGCAGCTAGGCCAGCATTTCTTTCCCTTTCCCTTGCCCTTCGCCACAATATATTGCACCACATGCTGCAAACGACAGACGCGATTTGAGGATCAATTAGAATGGCTGACGGCATGATCGACCCGCACGCGAAACCCACCGAAGACATCGACGTGAGCGAGGTTTTCGGTATCGATTCTGGTATGCACATCAAAGGCTTCCCCGAGCGGACCGAGCGCGTGCCCGATATCGACCCGACTTACAAGTTCGACCGCGACACGACGCTGGCGATCCTTGCCGGTTTTGCACATAACCGGCGCGTGATGATCCAAGGTTATCACGGAACGGGCAAATCCACACATATCGAGCAGGTGGCCAGCCGCCTAAACTGGCCCTGCGTGCGCGTAAATCTAGACAGTCACATCAGCAGGATTGACCTGATCGGCAAGGACGCGATCAAGCTGAAGGACGGCGTGCAAGTCACCGAATTTCACGAAGGTATCCTGCCTTGGGCATTGCGCAATCCAACCGCCATCGTGTTCGACGAATACGACGCGGGGCGCGCCGACGTGATGTTCGTAATTCAGCGCGTGCTGGAGGCAGATGGCAAGCTGACGCTGCTGGACCAGAACGAGGTGATCACGCCTAACCCCTACTTCCGCCTTTTCGCGACGGCCAACACTGTCGGCCTCGGCGACACAACAGGCCTCTACCACGGCACCCAGCAGATCAACCAAGGCCAGATGGACCGTTGGAGCCTCGTCGCGACGCTGAACTACCTCAGCCACGACGCCGAGGTGGCGATCGTGCTGTCCAAGAACCCAACCTACAATACCGCGGCGGGCCGCAAGACGATCAGCCAGATGGTAACCGTCGCCGACCTTAGCCGGACGGCGTTTATGAACGGCGAGCTTAGCACCGTCATGTCGCCCCGCACCGTGATTGCGTGGGCGCAGAATAACACCATCTTCCGCGATGTCGGCTATTCATTCCGCCTGACGTTTTTGAACAAGTGCGACGAGCTGGAGCGCCAGACAGTCGCCGAATTCTACCAGCGCTGCTTTGACGAGGAACTTCCCGAAAGCGCGGCAAGCGTGAGCATGGGGTGATGGCCCCGCCGCGCCCACCCGTGGGGCGCGGCATCTACAAGACGGCCCGCAAGCCGATCCGCGTTGGAGAACACCAATGAAAAAACCATCCGATAACCCAGCCGATCCGTTCAAGAAGGCCCTCGCCGAGGCGACCAAGGTGCTGGCGGGTGACCGCGACCTGAATGTCAGCTATTCGGTAGACCCCTCGGGCGTCAGCGGCGACGCGATGCGCCTGCCCCAGATCAGCCGCCGCATGACCCGCGAGGAGGTGCTGCACGCGCGCGGCACCGCCGACGCTCTGGCGCTACGGCACAAGTATCACAACGCGAAAACGCACGCGAAATACGTACCGCCCGGTGCTATGGCGCGCGATATCTACGAGGCGATGGAGACGGCCCGCTGCGAGGCCGTGGGCGCACGCACTATGCCCGGAACAGCAAGCAATATCGACGCCAAGATCGCTGCCGAGGCTGCGCGCGCTGGCTATGACCAGATCACCGATCCGGCAGACGCGCCGCTTGCCACCGCCGCCGGATACCTCATCCGCCATCTCGCCACGGGCCGCGAATTGCCCGAAGGTGCGCGCAACGTGATGGAGCTGTGGCGTGGCTTTATCGAAGGCGAGGCCGGCGAAACGCTGGAGAATTTGCAGGACAAGCTGGCCGATCAGGGCGACTTTGCCCGCTTTGCGCGCAAGATCATCGAAGATCTGGGATACGGCGATCAGTTGGGCGACGATCCCGATGCCGAGGATGATGACCAGGACGACGAGGCCGAGCAGAACGCCGACGATGAGGAGCAGGACAGCGGAGGCGAAGACGACAGCGATACCGACGATGCAGACGCCGACGCCGAGCAATCGCAGGAAGAGCAGCAAGACGCGTCTCAGGCTCAGGTCAGCATGGATGAAAGCGCAGCCGAGGATGCAGGCGACGAGGCCGACATGCCCGATGGGGAGGCCCCGATGGAGCCGCCTGCCCCCGCACCCTTTTCTGATGCTGACCCGAATTATCAGGTCTACTCCAACGCCTTCGACGAAGAGATCCACGCCGAGGATCTGGCCGAGCCGATTGAGCTGGAGCGCTTGCGCGCCTACCTCGACCAGCAACTGGAGCCGCTGAAAGGTGCAGTCAGCCGCCTCGCCAACAAGCTGCAACGCCGTCTGCAAGCGCAGCAAAGCCGAAGCTGGGAGTTTGACCGCGAAGAGGGCATTCTTGACGCCGGCCGCCTCGCCCGCGTGGTAGCCAGCCCAACGACACCGCTTAGCTTTAAGGTCGAGAAAGATACCGAGTTTCGCGATACCGTCGTGACCTTGCTGCTGGATAACTCAGGCTCCATGCGGGGCCGCCCAATCAGCATCGCCGCGATCTGCGCTGACGTTCTGGGCCGCACGTTGGAGCGGTGCAACGTCAAGGTCGAAATCCTCGGTTTTACCACCCGCGCGTGGAAGGGCGGGCAAAGCCGCGAGGCGTGGCTAGGCGATGGTCGCCCGCAGCTGCCGGGACGGCTGAATGACCTGCGACACATTATTTATAAATCCGCCGACTCGCCCATGCGGCGGACGCGCCAGAACCTTGGCCTGATGATGAAAGAGGGGCTACTAAAGGAAAACATCGACGGCGAGGCGCTGGAATGGGCACACCGCCGCATGACGGCCCGCCGCGAGGCGCGCAAGATCCTGATGGTGATTTCGGACGGCGCGCCGGTCGATGACAGCACCCTTTCAGTGAATCCCGCCAACTATTTGGAAAAGCACCTGCGCGACGTGATCGGCATGGTCGAAAAACGCAAAGCGGTGGAGCTTCTGGCGATTGGCATCGGCCATGATGTGACGCGCTATTACGACCGCGCGGTGACAATCACGGATGTCGATCAACTCGCCGGTGCAATGACCGAGCAGTTGGCGGCGCTATTTGACAGCGATCCGCGCGCACGGGCGCGTGTTATGGGCATAAGGCGCGTATCATGATGTTTCAGTCGTTCTCCGAGAAATCGAACCCCGAACAGGGCGCGCCCCGCCTAAAACTGCTGCGCGCTGCTATGAAAACCGCCGAACTCGACGGCTGGCTGGTGCCCCGCGCCGATGTCCATCAGGGCGAATACGTCGCACCGGGCGATGAGCGTTTGGCATGGCTGACAGGCTTCACCGGCTCTGCCGGCTTTGCGGCGATCACAGAAAATCAGGCGGGCGTTTTCGTCGATGGTCGCTACCGGACTCAAGTGCGCAATCAGATTGATGCGGCCGCATATCAGCCTGTCGACTGGCCCGAAACGAAGTTGGCAGATTGGCTAAAACACGCCCTGCCCGAAGGCGGCAGGCTGGGCTTTGATCCGTGGCTGCATACGGCCAAGGAGATCGCCGATCTATCAAACGCGCTGGAGGGTAGCGGCATCGCGCCCGTCGCGCATGGCAACTTGGTCGACGGTATCTGGCCAGACCGTCCCGCCCCCTGGCCAGACCGTCCCGCCCCACCGACCGGGGCAATCACCGCCTACCCAGACGCGCTGGCAGGCAAGACGAGCGCCACAAAGCGCGCCGAACTGGCAGAGACCCTGCGCAGCGCCGGTCAACGCGCCGCGATCCTAACGCTACCCGACAGCATCGCGTGGCTGCTGAATATTCGCGGCGCAGACATTCCGCGCAACCCGGTCCCGCACGCGTTCGCCATCCTGCATGACGACGCGCGGGTCGAGATTTACGTACATCCCGCGAAACTAGATGCAATGCCGGATAACTGCACGGCCGGCGGCGTAACCGCGCACCCCGATACAGGTTTTGCCGCCGCTGTAACGCTTTTGCTATCGCCAGTGCGCGTCGATCCGGCCAGCATCCCGGTCGCCATCGTCACGGCGCTGGAGGATGCAGCGATCAAACCGGCCTTCGCGGCCGATCCCTGCATCCTGCCAAAGGCGTGCAAGACGGAGGCCGAGATTGCCGCCACCCGCGAAGCTCATCTGCGCGACGGCGCGGCGCTGTGCGAATTCCTGACGTGGTTCGACGAACAGGCCCCCGGTACAATCACCGAAATCGACGTGGTGACCGAAGTGGAGCAGGCCCGCCGCGCCACTGGCAAGCTGCTGGATATCAGCTTTGACACCATCGCTGGCAGCGGCCCGAACGGTGCGCTGGCCCATTACCGGGTATCGGAGGCCTCAAACAGAACACTTGAGGCAGGCGATCTTCTGGTCCTTGACGGGGGCGGGCAGTATCTGGACGGCACGACCGACATCACCCGCACGCTGCCTGTTGGCACTGTGGGCGACGCAGAGCGCGCGGCTTTTACCCGCGTGCTCCAAGGTATGATCGCCATCTCTCGCCTCCGCTTTCCAGACGGGCTGGCGGGCCGCGACATTGACGCCATCGCGCGCTATCCGCTCTGGCTGGCCGATCAGGATTATGCCCACGGCACCGGCCACGGCGTCGGCGTTTACCTTTGCGTACACGAAGGGCCGCAGCGCATCAGCCGCGCCAGCGAGGTCCCCTTGCGCCCCGGCATGATCTTGTCGAACGAGCCGGGATACTACCGCGAGGGGCATTTCGGCATCCGCATTGAGAACCTCCTCGTTGTGCAGCCTGCGCCGCCCTTGCCCGGCAGCGATCCGGCAGACAGCGCCAAAGGCCGCCTTGCATTCGAGACGTTAAATTTCGTGCCCATCGACCGGCGCCTGATCCAGCGCGATATGCTGTCGCAGGCAGAGGTGGATTGGCTCGACACCTATCACGCAGACTGCCGCGAGAAAATCGCGGCACGCCTTAGCCCTGCTGCGGCAAACTGGCTAAAGCAGGCAACAGACCCAATCTAGGCCGCGGCATCTCGGCGCTGGCGTTGCTGCGTCAAAACCGTCATGTTGGACAAGCTTATTCAGCGAGGGAAGGCACGATATTATGAGCAAGATAACTATAGCCAAGGCAGGCGGCACCTGGACCGTCCGCGCCGGCGGGGCCGTCATCGGTGAGAGCCAGAACGCGCTGGAATTAACCGAGGAGGGCTATCCGCCTGTTACTTACTTTCCCCGCGAAGACATCGCCACCGCCTTGCTCGACCCTAGCTCCCACGCCACAGATTGCCCGCATAAGGGCACGGCCAGCTACTACTCCATCGCCACCAAAAGCCGCACGATAGAAAACGCCGCGTGGAGCTATGAGGCGCCCAATGCGGCTGTATCAGAAATCAAAGGCCACCTCGCCTTTCACTCCGGCGATCTGGTGACGGTCGAGCGGGTTTGATCTTCGCCCATTCTTTTTGCTCAAAAATATCCTGGTGGAGAGTTTTAAATCCTGAGGATTTGAAACTCTTGGGGGCAAAGCCCCCGAACACCCTACCCATGCTCCTCGCGTGACAAGGCTGCCAGCGCGAGGTTATAGGCCTTCAGCGCGTCCACGTGATAGAGAACACCTTTGTAAATTGCTGGTGCATCTCCCGCTGCTTGGGCAGTGATCGGCACGTAATTCACCTCATGCGCATCGAACATCGGCATCGCCGTCTCGAGGGTTGAGGCGATATCAACGTGGATGCCCTTGTCGATCATCGCGCGGCATACTTCCTCGGCGGGGGCGCTGTCGTCGCTCGCGGCGCGCATCAGCCCAGCGACGCCCGTCATCGACAGCAAATACGCCTGCGGTCCCTCAGCCAAGTGGATCCCCCGCCGTTTTAATTGCGACAGAAAAAATGAGCGGTTTACAAGCGTCGTGCCCAGCGCAGTCGAGGTGGATACGGCCACCATCACGGCCAGCCCTGTCTGCCAGTCGCCCGTCAGCTCAAACACAATCAGCGTGGTCGAAATCGGCGCGCCCAGCACAGCAGCGGCAACCGCCCCCATCCCCGCCAGCGCATATAAGGTGTGCGATCCCGACATATCAGGGAAAATCGGTGTTGCAATGAGGCCAAAGGCCAAGCCTGTCAGCGCGCCCAGCATCAGCGAGGGCGAAAATATGCCGCCTCCCATACGCCCGCCCAGCGTAACGGCCACGGCCAACACCTTGATCACCGCAAATACGATGGCCTCGTGCAGAAGCAACTCGCCGGTCAGCGCTGCCGACGTCGTCTCGTATCCGACGCCAATAATATGCGGAAACGCGATGGCCATCCCGCCCAGCATGGCGCCTGCGATCGCCGGGCGCGCCCAACCGGGAATGTGCAAATGAAGGCAGACACTATCGCCCACATCCTCGGCAAAGAATACGCTTCGGATCAGCACGGCCGCGACCACGCCGCAGAGCAATCCAAGGATCAGAAATGCTGGGAGCTCTCCATAGAATTCCAGCACTGATGCGTCGGGCAGCGTAAATTCCGTGATATCCCCAAATTCCAGCCGGTTGATCACTGTACCCGCGACGCTGGCAATCACGATTGGCGCGAAGGCGTGGATGGCAAAGTGGCGCAGCACCACCTCCAGCGCAAAGAGCGCCCCGGCGATAGGCGCGTTGAAAGACGCCGATACCGCAGCCGCCACAGCGCAGCCCAGCAAATCGCGCCCATGCAGGCCATTGGCATTGATCCGGTCCGACACCCAGGTTGCGATAACGGCTGCCAGATGCACGACCGGCCCCTCGCGCCCCGACGAGCCTCCGGTGCCCAATGTGATCAGCGATGCAAACGCCGAGGCGATGCCTGCCCGCTTCTCAACCCGGCCATCGTTTAGCGCGGCGCCCGAAATAACGTCGGCCACGGCACGCACCTTGCCGTCAGGGGTAAAGCGGGTGAGGATGATCCCCACAGCCAGCCCGCCAATGATCGGTATGATAAGGATCCAATACCATGGCAGCGCCTGCGCAAAGGTGTTCAGGCTGCGCGGATCGTCAACGCCGTAAAGCGCGGTTTGAAGCCAACCCACGCCTTTGCGGAAGAAAAGCGCAGCAAACCCCGCCGCGATCCCGATAAAAAGCGCGATAAGCCAGAATTGAAATTGGCTGGGACCCCGCGTGCGCAAAATATGCCACGCACGCTGCGACCCGGCGCGAATATCGGCAATTGTGCGAGCAGCAAGGGAGGGATCGGGCGCACTCATGTTGGTCCTTCGTGGGCATTCGCAGCCATGTCTGCGCAGGCCAGACCTTCGTAGCGCAGTTTATCGCGCGCTGAAACGCCTCTTGTACCAAATGCGGCCCTTGGCGCTGCGCAGCCGGCCCAAGTTCCGCCTACGCAGGCCGCCGCGTGGAAATCGCTTGCCCTGCCGTCCGCAGCAGGTAAACCTGATTCTATGCTGACGCGTATCTTGAACCTTCTCAAGGGGCACCCTTCCGAGCCGCTGCCCGAACCTGACGCGCGCCTTGCGCTTGGGGCGTTGATGGTGCGTGTGGCCAAGGCGGACGACAATTACCAATCCCGCGAAATCGCCCGCATCGATGCGCTATTGGCCCGGATGAACGCGCTTGGACCAGTTGACGCCGCTAAAATGCGCGCCACCTGCGAAAAAATCGAGGCCGAAGCACCGAGCACACGCAAATTTGCCCTGCTGATCCGCGAGACGGTCAGCTTTGAGGCGCGCATCGAGGCATATGAAGCCTTGTGGCAGGTCATGCTGGCGGACGGCGCGCCGGGCGACGCCGAAATGGCAATCGTTGCGCAGGTCCGCGAGGCATTGGGCCTCACCAAATCCGAATGCGACGCTGCCCAGTCCCGTGCCACGCCGCTTTAAAACAGCGAAACATCCTGCGCTTTCTTCCGCCAAATTTACGCACTACTGGCTCTGGCACGGCGCGCAGGCATCCCGCCCTGCAATTAGGGATTGGCCCTACCGCTCAGCCGCATTATATCCCCTGCCATGATTGCAGATTTTTTCAAACGCCTCACCGCCGCGGATAACCAACCGCTGACCGAAACCGACGCACGTCTCGCGATCGCCGCGCTGCTTGTGCGCGCGGCGCGCACTGATGGCGACTACGCCCCCAGCGAGATCGACCGGATTGACCGGATATTGGCCGCGCGCTATGGCCTTTCGCCGGATGAAGCCGCCGCCTTGCGCAGCGATGCCGAAGACGCCGAGGCCAATGCGCCCGATACCGTCCGTTTTACCCGCGAGATCAAGGATGGCGTTCCCTACGACCAGCGCATCGGCGTGATCGAGGCGCTGTGGCAGGTGGTGCTGGTTGACGGCGAGCGTGCCGATCCAGAAAACGCCCTGCTACGCATGACCGCCAGCCTGCTAGGTGTCACTGATGTTGAGAGCGCGGAAGCGCGCCAGCGCGTCGCCAAGTCCGTTTGACGGACGTCCGAGGACATACAGCAATGATCGCCAGCCTGCCCA
>JAGXGX010000165.1 GCA_024636515.1 Roseovarius sp. | reverse complement strand
CTCCCCCATTGAGAGCATCGAGGACGCCGGGCGCCATGTCGAAGTGACGCTAGAGAATGGCCGCCATGTGCGGTCCGATATGCTGCTCTTTGCCGCCGGGCGCTTGGGCGCGACGGCCAATCTGGGGCTGGATAAGGCGGGTCTTAAGGCCGACCATCGCGGGCGCTTGGACGTTGACCGCAAAACATACCAGACATCGGTGACGCATATCTATGCCGCAGGCGACGTAATCGGCCACCCCAGCCTCGCGTCCACCTCCCTTCAACAGGGCCGAATCGCCGCGTGCCATGCGCTAGAGACGCCGACGCTGCCGGAAAGCCCGTGGTTCCCATACGGCATCTACTCGGTGCCGGAAATCAGCACCTGCGGCATGTCCGAAGAGGAAATGAACGAGCGCGGCATACCCTATGAGGTTGGCGTCGCTCGGTTTCGCGAGACGTCGCGCGGCCATATCATGGGGCTGGAGCATGGCATGTTGAAAATGCTGTTCTCGCTGAAAACACGCCGCGTTCTGGGCGTGCAGATCGTTGGCGAAGGCGCGACCGAGTTGATCCACATCGCGCAGGCTGTGCTGAACCTGAAGGGCACGGTCGATTACTTCGTGCAGAATACCTTCAACTATCCAACCCTTGCCGAGGCTTACAAGATCGCCGGGCTAGACGCGTTCAACAGGATGCCCATCCCCGAAGCATACAAGGTGGAACACAAGAAAGCGAAAGCCGCAGAATGATGGCGCAGCCATGATCTACGTTGATGCCGACGCCTGCCCCGTCAAGGACGAGGCGATCCGCGTCGGCACCCGGCATGAGTTGAGCGTTTTCATCGTCTCGAACGGCGGCCTGCGTCCCTCGCCGCACCCGCTGGTCCAGACTATCATCGTGCCCGACGGGCCGGATATCGCGGATATGTGGATAGCGGACCGGGCGGGTAAGGGCGACGTGGTCGTCACCGGCGACATTCCCTTGGCCGCGAAATGCGTCGAGGCGGGCGCGCTGGTGCTAAAACATAACGGCGAGCCGCTGACAGCCGCCAATATCGGCAACGTGCTGGCCACTCGTGATCTGATGACGGACCTGCGCGCCGCCGACCCGTTCAGGCAGGGCGGCGGCAAGGGGTTTACAAAGGCGGATCGCTCACGCTTTCTGGATGCGCTGGAGCGCGCCGTGAGACAGGCGCGCACTCTCGCGCCCTGAAAGGCCCCAAAACATGCCCGCCCAAGCCGTCCAAGGCAACAATACCGTCGGCGCGTTCTGCGCCCTATCGGCGATCCTATGCTTTTCCTTTGTCGATCTGGGGATCAAACTTCTCAGCGACGCGTACGCTCTGCATCAGATTGTCATCCTGCGCTCGTTGGTCAGCCTTGCGGTATTTCTGGCCGTCATCATGCCCATCAGCGGCGGCTGGCGGGTTTTTCGCACGAAGCGGCCCGGCGCGCATTTGCTGCGCGGGCTGTTCATCGTGGGCGCCAATGCCTGCCTTTTTCTTGGCCTCGCCGCGCTGCCTATCGCAGATGCGGTCGCGATCTTCTTTATCTCGCCGCTGGCCATCGCGGTGATGTCCGTGATCTTCCTCAAGGAGGTGGTCGGCCCGCGCCGCTGGATCGCCATCGCCGTCGGGCTGGTCGGCGTGCTGCTGATCGTGCAGCCGGGAACGGAGGCGTTTCAGCTTGCCTCGCTGCTGCCTGCCATGGCTGCCCTGCTCTATGGTGCGATGCATATGGTCACGCGCAAGGTCCGCGACACCGAAAGCGCGGCGACGATGACGATCTACGTCATTATCATCTTCTTGATATCGAGTGCGGTAATCGGCGCGCTGATCGGGCATGGGCGCTATGCCGACGATGCGCACCCGTCGCTTGCGTTTCTATTGCGCGCATGGGGGCCAATCGCGCAGGGCGATATCTGGATAATCGTCATGCTGGGCATCGCAGGGGTTGCTGGTAGCTGGCTGATTACGCAGGCCTACCGGCTAAGCGAGGCGGCCTTTGCCGCGCCGTTTGAATACGTGGCCATGCCCATCGCGATCTTCTGGGGCGCGATGTTCTTTGACACATGGCCTACTGCAAATGCGTGGGCCGGGATCGCGCTGATCCTTGGATCGGGCCTTTACATGCTGTGGCGCGAACATCAGGCCAGCGGCGCGCGCCCCGTTCCGCGATACCGCAGGTGACGGCCCAGATGACACCGCAGGCAGTCATCTTCGACATCGGTAACGTGCTGATCGAATGGCAACCGGAGCGGTATTTCGATGCCGTGTTCGGCCCAGAGCGGCGGCGCGCCATGTTCGCCCATGTCGACATTCACGCGATGATGAACCGGATCGACGCAGGCGCCGATTTTGCGGCGGAGGTCGCAAGCACCGCCGCCGCACAACCCGAATATAGCGCCGAAATCCTGCATATCCGCGATCACTGGTGCGACATTGCACAGCCCGCGATCGACCACTCCGTGCGCCTAATGACAGCCCTCAAGGCGCGGCGCGTTCCTGTTTTTGCCCTGTCGAACTTTGGCGCGCAAAACTTCCCGCTCAGCGCTGAACAATTCCCGTTTCTGCGCCAGTTCGACCGCGCCTATATCTCGGGTCGAATGCGCCTAAGCAAGCCCGATCCCGCGATCTACGCCGCCGTCGAAGAGGATTGCGGCCTGCCGGCCAGCGCGCTGCTATTCACCGATGATCGCGAAGAAAACATTATGGCGGCTGCCGCGCGCGGCTGGCAAGTGCATCACTTTTGCGGCGCGGCAGGGCTGGCCGAACGCCTTGTCGCCGCAAACCTGCTGAGCCGGGAGGAGGCCGCATAATAGTTACGATCACGATCCTTTCGCTGTTGGCGCTCTGCCCGTTTCTGCGCGAGGCGATCCGGCCACGCATGGGAACACGCGCACGTAAAGAGGCGCCCGGCGACTTTGCCAAACTGTCTCAGGGCATGACGCATTACCGCTGGCTAGGCGCAAGCGACGGGCCAGTGGCCGTCTGCGTGCATGGCCTGACCACACCGTCCTTTGTCTGGGATGCGATCGCCAACGGCTTGGGCGAAATGGGCTACCGCGTGCTGGTCTATGACCTCTACGGACGCGGGTATTCGGACAGGCCACGCGGCGCGCAGGATTGCACGTTTTTCACCCGGCAACTTTCAGACATCTTGGCCGATCAAGGCGTCAGCGAGGGCATCACCCTGCTTGGCTATTCGATGGGCGGCGCCATCGCGCCCACCTTCGCCGCCGAGCGGCAGGAAGCAGTTCGCCAGCTGGTCCTACTGGCCCCTGCTGGGCTGGGCCATGATCTTGGCCCCACCTCGCGGCTATTGGCGCAGACTGGCCTCTTGGGCTCATGGGCGATGCTATCGATCTATGGCCGCTCCATGCGCCGCGGGCTGCAAAAGGAACGCAGCCAGAAATCCAGTGTGCCGGGCATCGTGGATATGCAGATCGCGCAGCTGCGGTATGGCGGCTTTCTGCCTGCCGTGCTGTCGTCCCTGCGCGGTGCGCTGGATGCGAATATGGAGGAGGCTCACCGCGCGGTGGCGCAGGCGGATATCCCCACGCTGGCTATCTGGGCTGAGCAGGATGAGGTTATTTCCGTCGCTGGGCGCGATACGCTAGCGGCATGGAACCCCGCCGCGCAGCAAAAGGTGGTGCCGGGCGCAAAGCATTCTCTGCCCTATACGCATGATACCGAAGTGATCGAGATCTTCGCCGCACACTTGGTGCGCTGACGCCTAAACAGCAATCAGCCGCATCTCAAGGATCACAACGGCAAAGAGAATAAACACTCACTGTCAGCTCATTGCGCCCAAGAGCACCCCGGCCACTGGCGCGCCAAACACCTGCCCCGCCGATCCCGCCGCATAGGTCAGCGCGCCGCCAGGTCCACGACAGCCTTTGACACCTAAGCCCGACAAGAAGAGGCGCCTGATCAGCCCCTTGCGATCATCTCGGACTGACGCACGATCACCTCGGCCTGTTTGATGCTGGCGATATCGACCAACCGGCCCTTATAGACGGTCGCGCCCTCCCCATTGGCCTTGGCCGTTTCCATCGCGGCGAGTATTTCGCGCGCCTCGGCAACGGCCGCCTCGCTGGGTGTGAACACTTCATTGGCCAGAGCGATCTGTTTAGGGTGGATTGCCCATTTACCGACCATACCCAGCGTGGCCGAGCGCAGCGCCTGTGCGCGAAAGCCTTCGTCGTCGCTGAAATCGCCAAACGGGCCATCAACGGGCAGCAACCCGTGCGTGCGGCAGGCCGCCACGATAGCTGCCTGCGCCCAATGCCACGGATCGGACCAGTGCTTGGCCCCATCATGCAGCATGTAGTAGTTTTCCTGCGTGCCGCCGATACCTGTCGTTGCCATGCCCATCGACGCGGCAAAGTCAGCGGCGCCGAGGCTCATCGCCTGCAAACGCGGGCTGGCGGCGGCAATCTCTTCCACATGCGCGATGCCTGCCGCGCTCTCGATGATGACCTCGAAACTGATCGGCTTGGTCCGGCCCTTGGCACGCTCAATGGCCGTGACCAGCGCATCAACGGCATAGACGTCACCCGCGCAGCCCACCTTGGGGATCATGATCTGGTCCAGCCGGTCGCCCGCCTGCTCCAGCAGATCGACCACATCTCGGTACCACCACCCGGTATCAAGCCCGTTGATCCGCACGCTAAGGTATTTGGTGCCCCAATCGACCGAATTGATCGCCTCGATCGTTTGCTTGCGCGCCAGATCCTTGTCGTTCGGTCCGACAGAATCCTCTAGGTCGATGTTGATCACATCGGCATCGCTCGCCGCCATCTTCTCGAACAGCTTTGCGTTCGAACCAGGGCCAAAGAGCTGGCAACGATTGGGACGGGCGGGGGCGGGCGGCTGTAGGCGAAAACTCATGTCGGGGCCTCTTGGGTAATGATATTGCGCTTGAGTGTGTCTGTTCGGTATTAAATTACATATGCCCTTGCAAGGTCATTTTGCAGGTGCAGCATTGCGCAGACATCTGCGAGAATGATAAATGCAAACGAAGAAACTTCGCAGAAACCTCGCGTAATTCGCATTTTATTGCGCATCCGAACAGACCGCGCTGCAACCCGGTATTATTTTGCGTGATAGTGGCGGTAAATCTGCGTAACTCTGGCGACAAAGCCCGAATCCGACCGCTGCGCGCCTGCGCACGGCCCCTGCCAAGGACATATGCCATGATCAAGACGCCATATCTTCTGTTTCTGGGCGACGCGCCCGACATGCTGGCCGCTAAGGTCGCCATCGGCATCCGCGATTGGCGCCCCGAAAATGCGGTCGGCCAGTTATGCCTGCCTGGTTGCGGCGCCGATCTGGGCCTGAGGGAACTGACGCTGGCCGGTGCCAAGGCGGCAGGCGCCAAAACGCTGGTTATCGGCGTCGCCAATCGCGGTGGCGTCATCTCGGCCAAGTGGAAAGAGGTGCTGATCGCAGCGCTCGCCATGGGCTACGATCTGGCCAGCGGCCTGCACAACCTGCTGCGCAATGAGGCCGATCTGGTCGCCGCCGCGCATGAATATGGCCGCACCTTGCATGACGTGCGCATCCCATCAGTGGAATATCCCATCGCCAATGGCGAAAAGCGGAGTGGTAAGCGCTGCCTCCCCGTCGGCACCGATTGCTCGGTGGGTAAGATGTATACCGCCATGGCGATGGAGCGTGAGATGACCGAGCGAGGGATGAAGGCGACCTTCCGCGCGACGGGACAGACTGGCATCCTGATCACCGGCGACGGCGTGCCACTTGATGCGGTGATCGCCGATTTCATGGCCGGATCAATTGAGTTTCTGACGCCCGATAACGACGACGACCATTGGGACCTGATCGAGGGTCAAGGTAGCCTCTTCCACGTATCATACTCCGGCGTCACATTGGCATTGGTTCACGGCGGCCAGCCCGACGCGCTGATCCTGTGCCACGAGCCAACACGCACTCATATGCGCGGCCTGCCGGGATATCAGTTGCCCACGCTGGAGCGTCTGCGCGACACCGCCCTGCCGCTGGCGCAGGTCGCCAATCCGGAGTGCCGCGTCGTTGGTATTTCGATCAATACGCAGCATATGAATGAGGCCGATGCGCGCGCCTATCTGGCCGAGGTATCGCAGAGGATGGATTTGCCTGCGACGGATCCCTACCGCTTTGGCGCGAGCGTGCTGGTAGACGCGCTAGAGGCGATCTAAGACTGGGCCCGGCGCTATCTGGCTGGTGCCCAGTTCTGAGTATTTATTGACCAAGACGAAAGGTGAAGGTGCATGCTGGTTTCAGTGACGCGCGATGTGTTCAAGCTGGCGCAGGTGTTTACCATCAGCCGCGGCTCGCGGACCGAGGCGCAGGTACTGACGGTAACCGTCAGCGACGGCACGCATCAGGGGCGCGGAGAGTGCGTTCCCTATGCCCGCTACGGCGAGACGCTGGACAGCGTGACCGCGCAAATCGAGGGCGCATCCGTGACCGACCGCGCGGCGCTGGCAGTACTGCCCGCAGGAGCGGCGCGCAATGCGCTGGACTGCGCCCTATGGGATCTGGAGGCCAAGCGCGCCGGACGCCGCGTGTGGGAACTGGCTGGTCTGCCTACGCCCGGCCCCGAAATCACTGCCTATACCCTGTCTCTGGACACGCCAGAGGCGATGCAGGCTCAGGCAGCGAAGCACAGCTTCCGGCCCCTGCTCAAGATCAAATTGGGCACCCCAGACGATATGGCCCGGCTAGAGGCCGTCCGCGCGGGGGCGCCGAAATCGACTATCATCGTCGATGCGAACGAGGGATGGAGCGCCGAGGTCTATGCCGATCTGGCCCCGCATCTGCTGCGCCTTGGTGTCGCTCTGGTCGAGCAGCCCTTGCCCGCCGGGGACGATGACGCGCTCATCGGCATGAAGCGCCCCGTGCCCGTTTGCGCAGACGAAAGCTGCCATGACCGCGCCAGCCTCGCCGCACTCAAGGGCAAGTACGACGTGGTGAACATCAAGCTGGACAAGACCGGCGGCCTGACCGAAGCGTTGGAACTGCGCCGCGCGGCTGAGGCTGAAGGGTACCGCGTGATGGTGGGTTGCATGGTCGGCAGCAGCCTAGCGATGGCGCCGGCGACGCTGGTCGCACAGGGCGTTATGGTGACCGATCTTGACGGGCCTTTGCTGCTGGCAGAAGACCGCGATACACCGCTGACATTCGACAGCGCCGGGGTACATCCCCCCGCGCAGGAACTTTGGGGATAATGACGATGCGCACAGTTTACGTGAATGGCGAGTATTTGCCCGAGAATGAGGCGCGCGTCTCAATCTTTGACCGGGGATTCCTGATGGCCGACGGGGTCTATGAGGTCACCAGCGTGCTGGGCGGCAAGCTGATCGATTTCGAGGGGCACAATGTCCGCCTCAATCGATCATTGACCGAACTGGGTATGAAACGGCCCGCCGCCTACGATGACCTGCTGGAAATCCATCGCGAACTGGTGACCCGCAACGACATCAATGAGGGGCTGATCTATCTTCAGGTCACCCGCGGCAATCCCGGTGACCGCGATTTCCACTACCCGCCCGAAGAGACAGAGCCGACGCTGGTTCTGTTTACCCAAGACAAGCTTAATATGATCGACAGCGCCGTGGCCAAGCGCGGTGCGCGCATCATTTCGGTGCCCGACATGCGTTGGGGCCGCCGCGATATCAAAACAGTTCAGCTACTTTATCCATCCATGGCCAAGATGATGGCGCAGGCCGCTGGCGTCGATGATGCGTGGCTGGTCGAGGACGACCACGTCACCGAGGGCACATCGAACAACGCCTATATCGTCAAAAACGGCCGCATCATCACGCGCGCGCTGTCGCACGATATCCTGCATGGCATCACCCGCGCCGCCGTCTTGCGGTTTGCCCGCGAGGCCCAAATGGAGGTTGAGGAGCGCAGCTTTACACTCAACGAGGCCAAGGATGCCGACGAGGCGTTCTACACCTCCGCCAGCGCATTCGTCACCGCCGTCGTCGAAATCGATGGCGCGAAGCTGGGCAGCGGCGCGCCCGGCCCAGTGGCGACGCGCCTGCGCGAAATCTACATCGAGGAAAGCCTGAAACACGCAATCTAAGCGCCGCCCGCCAAGGCATTTTCTTGGTCTAAATATCTATAGCGTACCGCCAGCACCCGGCGGTCCGCCTGCGTTTTTAACCCTGTCTTTTCAGCCCTTGTTCTCGACGTTCTCAGCGAACGACGTCTTGAACGCGTCCTGTTGGTCGGGGCTGGCATCTGTCTGATGCTGCGCCTTCCATTCATCCATTGTCATGCCATAGAAAATCTCGCGCGCCTCGTCCTTGGACATCTCGATGCCGCGCTCGTTCGCGGCCTCTTGATACCAGCGGCTCAGGCAGTTGCGGCAAAACCCGGTCAGGTTCATCATGTCGATATTCTGAACGTCGGTGCGCTTCTCCATCAGATGCGCGCGCAAGGTGCGAAAGGCAGCGGCCTCAAGCTCGGTCCGTGTTTGGTCGTCCATGATCTTCTCTCCCCATTCAATCAGGCAAAACGCGCTTGGCATAGGCCGGGTCCAGATCAGCCAGATCTACCGACAGGCTACGCACATCTGGCATCATATCGGCCATCACGCCCAATATCACCTGCGCCAAATCTGATTTGGTGTCTGCATCCCGCCCCGGCAAGAGGCGCAAGGTCGCATGCACAAAGCTTTGGCCGCGCGTTCCCAGCAGATGCGCCTCCGCCTCGACCGTGCGCAACTTCAGCGTTTCGGGCTTTGGGATCGCCGGATGCGCCGCCAACGCTTTGAATATCGCAGTGCAAAGCGCCTGCAATCCTACCGCGCCCTTCGAGTGTTCGACAATGACATGCGGCATTGCATGCCCCCCTTCTAAAGGCCAGCGAAGGCCAATGTTTCTACCAGTATCGGCGCGAGGCGCTGCGCCCATGCGCGTTGCTGCGCATCTGTTTCGATCAGATCGTTACGCAACTCGATCAGCACGTTTGGCCTGCCCTGCGCGATGGCGTGGCGCGCAATCGTGTCGCCCGGCAGATGGCCGGTGTAGGGGCGGTTGTCGCCTACGCTCAGGGCTGGCCCGCCCTTAAGGCGCGCCAGCAACGGATGGGCCAGCCGCGTGTCGGTGGAGTAAAGCACGCCGATCTGCCACGGTCGCGGCGGGCGGCCTTGTAGCTGCGGCGTAAAGCTGTGGACCGACACCACCACCGGCGCTGTCCGGGCCGCCAGCGTCGTGGTCACTGCGGCGTGGTAGGGCCGGTGGCAGCGCCTCAGCCGCTCATCTGCGTCCAGCGCAGAGATGCCACGATTGCCCGGAATGATCGTGCCATCATAAAGTTGCATGATCAGCGTCGGATCATCCTCACCCCGGTTCGGGTCTATCACTAGGCGGGAAAACCGCGACAGGACAGCAGGGCCGCCAAGCGCAGCAGCCAGCGCGCGGCTGACGCCTTCCGCGCCCGGGTCATAAGCAATGTGGCGTGCCATATCGGTGTCCGTGACGCCCAAACCGCCATCATTCACAAAATCCGGCACGTAATTCGATGCGTGATCGCACAGCACCACCCAGCGGCCCGCGCGCTCTGCCCCGTTTATGACGACCGGATTGTATGTCATGTTTGGCAAACTACCTTTTTCATGTCTTTGCGCCGGACCCAAAGAATGGCAAGAAGCAAGAAGCCAAGCCACCATGCCTTTGAACACAGGAAATTTCACATATGAGACGCCATCGCAACGTCAAGATCGTCGCCACCCTTGGCCCCGCGTCGGAAACCTACGACATGATCCGCGCGCTGCACGAGGCCGGCGCAGACGTTTTCCGCCTGAACATGAGCCATGGCCAACACGACGAGATCCGCGAAAAGCACCGCATCATTCGGCAGGTAGAGAAGGATCTGGATAGCCCGATCTGCATCCTTGCGGATCTTCAGGGGCCAAAATTGCGCGTCGGTGTTTTCGCCAATGGCGAGGAGGAGCTGGAGGTCGGCGCTGCATTCCGCCTTGATCTGGACCCGGCCGAAGGGGACCCATCCCGCGTCTGCCTGCCCCACCCCGAAATCTTTGAAGCGTTGGAGCCGGGCGCGAGCCTGCTGGTCAACGATGGCAAGATCCGCCTGAAGATCAACGATTGCGGCAAGGATTTCGCCGATTGCGAGGTCGTCGTCGGTGGCACGATCAGCAACCGCAAAGGCGTGAACGTGCCCGATGTCGAATTGCCTCTGGCCGCCCTGTCGGAAAAGGATCGCAAGGATCTGGAGTTCGTCTGCCAGTTGGGGGTCGACTGGCTCGCGCTCAGCTTTGTCCAGCGCCCCGAGGACGTAGCCGAGGCGCGCGAATTGGCCGAAGGCCGCGCGGCGATCCTCAGCAAGATCGAAAAGCCGTCTGCCGTGACACGCTTTGACGCGATCCTTGCCGCCTCGGACGGCATCATGGTCGCACGCGGCGATTTGGGGGTGGAATTGCCAGTGCAGAACGTCCCGCCCATCCAGAAACGCCTCGTACGTGCCTGCCGCGCCGCTGCAAAACCAGTGATCGTCGCGACCCAGATGCTGGAATCGATGATCACGGCCCCTGTGCCTACACGCGCCGAGGTCAGCGATGTGGCCACCGCGATCTATGAGGGCGCGGATGCCATCATGCTATCGGCGGAATCGGCCGCAGGCAGCTATCCGGTCGAGGCCGTGACCACGATGGACAACGTCGCGCGCGAGGTAGAAAGCGATCCGACTTACACCCAAATCATCGAAGCATCGCGCAGCATTGTCCGCAAGACCGTCGCTGACGGCATCGTCGCTGCTGCGCGCGAAATCGCAGAGACGACCGATATCAAAGTGATCTGCTGCTTCACCCAGTCTGGCACCACCGCCCTGCTGACCGCGCGGGAGCGTCCTCGCGTGCCTATCATCGCCATGACGTCGCAGCGCGGCACCGCGCGGCGCCTCACGCTGAGCTGGGGGGTCAATTGCGTGATGACGCCAGAGCTGAACCGCTTTAAACAGGCGGTCATCAACGCAGCACGCGCCGCGCGGGCCCAAGGCTACGCCACGACCGAGGATCAGATCGTGGTGACTGCGGGCGTTCCATTCAATGTGCCGGGCACTACCAACATTCTGCGCGTCGCACCTTGCCAAGAAAGTTTGATTTACGCTACGGAACCAAGCTAAGGTGCCGCCACCCGGCCCCATAAAGGATTAACGACAAGCATGGACAGCGATCTGATACTGGTCACCGGCGTAATATTAGGCATCTTCGCGGTGCCGGCCATAGTCTCGGCGCTGTCGGATCGGCGCCCGCCCCGTGTGGCGGCGCTGGTGCTGATTGCGGCGGGCTGCCTTGTGGTCTGGGGCATCCAGAAGAAGCCGACAGGCTACAGCCTGACTGATGTGCCTAACGCCTTTGTCCGCGTGGTGGGCATGTTCACCCGCTAACGCCGGTTTGTCCTTGCGTTGCTTCGCTGGCGCCCCTAAAAGGCGAACTTCACCCGCGCGTCCGGCCCTGAGTGGCATGCCGAGTCGCGCGTCCGACCGACCACCAAAAAGGAGCCGGAAATGCCCAAGTTGAAGACAAAATCGAGCTGCAAAAAGCGGTTCAAGATCTCGGCCACAGGCCGCATTATTGCAGGTCAGGCTGGTAAACAGCACGGCATGATCAAGCGCAGTAACAAATTCCTCCGCAACGCACGCGGTACCACCACCCTGTCAAAGGCTGATGAGCAGATCATCAGGCCGATGATGCCCTACGCGCGCTAAGGAGGATTTGATATGTCGAGAGTAAAAAGTGGCGTCGTCACACACGCCCGTCACAAGAAAATCACCAAAGCAGCCAAAGGTTACTACGGCCGCCGGAAAAATACCTTCAAGGTCGCCACGCAGGCGGTCGACAAGGCCAACCAATACGCCACGCGCGACCGTAAGAACCGCAAGCGGAACTTCCGCGCACTGTGGATCCAGCGGATCAACGCAGCCGTGCGAGGCCATGACGAGGCGCTGACATATAGCCGCTTCATTAACGGTCTGGCGCTGGCCGGCGTCGAAGTTGACCGTAAGGTTCTGGCCGATCTGGCCGTGCACGAGCCCGCAGCATTTGCCGCGATCGTCGAGCAGGCCAAGGGTGCACTGGCTGCCTAAGCCACCGCCATGCAGATTGATAACGCCGCCGGACATGCTCCGGCGGCGTTTTTCGTTGGGCGCTCGCGTAAATGAGGGCATGACGTGGCCGCTCGGCAGGCTATTGTGCATATCGGGAAGAGTTCGGTTTCCCGCGTAGATGCAATAGGCCCATGCAAAGAACATCCATTTGGAAGCAACTCACTCTTAGCGCCGCGTTGATCGCGGCGGCGGCGGTCGCGTGGCATTATCGCGCTGACCTGATCGCCCTATGGCAGCCGCCCCAAATCGCAGAGGCCACGCGCGGCGACAGTGATGCAGGCGTTCCCGTCCTCATTGCCAACGTGGCGCTGGCCGAGGATACGCTGTCCTTCTCCGCTGTCGGCACCGGATTTGCTCTGCGCTCTGTTACGCTTCGCGCGCCTGCGGGCGGCGAAGTGACCGATGTGGCCATCGCCCCCGGCCGACACTTTGAAGCAGGCGATGTTTTGCTACGTCTGGACAACGCCGATCAGCGGTTGGCCGTCGCACTTGCCGAGGCCCGGCAGGAGCGCGCGACATTAGAACAAGCCCGCTATCAGGGCCTGCGCGACACCGGCACCACCACGGCGGCGCGGTTCGAGGATGCCATGACTGCCTTTCGCATCGCCAACATTGAGCTGGATCAGGCCCGCGCCGATCTGGGTGACCGCCAGCTGCGCGCGCCCTTTGACGGTATCGCGGGGATTGCGGCGGTCGAGGTGGGCGACCGCATCACGGCAGGCGATACAGTCGCCAGCTATGACGACCGCAGCCAGATACTGGTCGAGTTCGATTTGCCAGAGGCGTTGCTACCGCGCACCAAGGTGGGATTGCCAGTGCGCGCGACCTCCTCCAGCACCAATGCAGGCGTTCTGAGCGGTGAGATTACCGCCATCGACAGCCGCGTCGCCGCCACCAGCCGCACAGCGCGCGTGCGCGCCACGATCCCGAACGAGCCTGACGTGCTGCGGCCCGGCGCGTCATTCACCGTCACGTTGGATCTACCCGGCGCGCGCTATCCCATCCTGCCGGAATTGGCGCTTCAGTTTTCGGGAGGCGCGCTTCAGGTTTGGCGCGTCGACGGGTCCGGTAATGCGGAGCCCGTTGAGGTGCGGCTGATCCGCCGCAGGGCCGGCTCCGTTATTGTGGACGGCCCGCTGGCCGAAGGCGACCGCATCGTCGTCGAGGGCCTGCAACGGATGCGCCCCGGCCGCGCGGTCAATGTGCTGAACGCCCCCGCCCCGGGCGCGACATGAGCGAAAGCGCTGGCATCAGCGCGCTCAGCGTGCGGCGCCCATGGCTGGCCGCCGTGATGAACCTGATGATCGTCATTGCCGGGATTGGCGCGCTCTGGGGTGTGGAAATTCGCGAGTTGCCAGACATCGACCGCCCCATCGTGTCGGTGCGCGCCAATTATCCGGGCGCGTCACCCACCACGCTGGACGCCGAGGTCGCCTCCCTCGTCGAGGGCGCGGTCGCGCGGGTTGCCGGGGTCACATCGGTCAGCACATCGTCGGAGGAGGGTAACTTCCGCATGCGCGTGGAATTCAGCGCCTCCCGCGATCTGGACACCGCCGCCAGCGATGTGCGCGAGGCCGTCGCGCGGGTGGAAAACCGGCTACCTGAGGGTGTCGAGGATCTATATGTCGTCAAGTCTGAGCAGGACGCCAATCCCATCATGGACATCGCGATCTGGAGCGATGCACGTTCTATCGACCAACTGACCCGGCTGGTCGAAGATGCTGTCATTCCCGAATTCACCGCTGTGCCGGGCGTGGCCGAGGTGGCTGTGTTCGGCGACCGCCAGCGCGTGCTAAGGGTCGAGGTCGCGCCCGAACGCCTCGCCGCATTCGGTCTGTCCATCGCCGAGGTGGCAGATACTTTGCGCGCAGCACAATTTGACGTGCCGGTCGGCAGTTTTGGCTCAGGCCAGCTTGAGGTGCTGGTACGCGCCGACGCCACAGTTACCGACCCCGCCCGCATCCAAGAGCTGAAGGTGCGTGGTAACGTGCGGCTGGGCGATGTGGCCGATGTGTATTTCGGGCTCGCCACGGCGCGCAGCGTCGCGCGGTTGGACGGGCGGATGGTCCTTAACTTGGGCATCGTGCGGCAGGCGCAATCGAACACGGTCCAGATCTCGGACGATGTCCGCCGCGCCATTGACCGCCTGCGCCTGCGCTACAGCGAGCTTGGGTTCGAGATCACCTCCGACAGCGCGGTGTTTATCAAGGGCTCAATCGCGGAGGTAGCTAAATCGCTGGCCTTTGCACTACTGATCGTGATCGGCGTTATCTGGCTGTTTTTCGGCAAGCTGCGCACGGTTCTGATCCCAGCCATCACCATCCCAATCGCGCTGACCGGATCACTGGCCGCCATCTGGCTGATGGGATTCTCGATCAATCTGATCACCCTTTTATCGCTGGTTCTGGCCACGGGCCTTGTTGTCGACGACGCCATCGTGGTCACTGAGAACATCCAGCGCAAGCGGCAGGAAGGACTAGGCCCGCGCGCCGCCGCCGTCATCGGCGCGCGCGAGGTGTTCTTTGCCGTCATCGCTACCACGATCACGCTGATCGCGGTCTTCGTGCCGATCTCGTTTCTGCCCAGTGATGCGGGAAGGCTGTTTACCGAGTTTGGGTTCGTTTTGGCTATTACGGTCGCAATTTCGTCCTTTGTGGCGCTGACGATGTGCCCGATGCTGGCCTCACTTAGCGGCGATATGGGCGGCGGCACAGGGCCACTGGCCCGCCTCGGCAGCAAGCTGGCGAATGGATATGCTGCATTGATTACGCCCATGATCCGCGCACCATTGGTCACGCTGGTCGCCGCGTCCCTTCTGGCCGGGACAGCCGCCCTCGTCTATGGCCAGCTCGGCGAAGAGCTGCTGCCCGAGGAGGATCGCGGCGAAATTTCGGTGTGGATACAAGGGCCGGATGGCACTGGCCTTGACTATACCGACCGGCAGGTCGAGCAGGTCGAGGCGATGATGCAGCCCTTCGTCGATCAGGGTCTGGCGGCTAGCCTATACTCCATCACAGGGCGCTATGACCTCAATCGCGGCAGCATCGGTCTGCGCCTTGCGCCGTGGGACCAGCGCCGCGCATCACAGGCCGAAGTCGAGGCGCAGATCCAGCCGCAATTGGGCAATCTCGCTGGCGCTCAGGGCCGCATCTTTGGTGGTAACAGCCTGGGCCTGCGCGGCTCAGCGGGTGGGCTCAGCATTGCGCTGACCGGGCCGACATACCCGCAGATCGCAGAGGCGGCAGATAGGTTCGCCGAGGCGATGGAGAGCGTGCCCGGCCTGACCGACATCCGTGTGCAGTATCAGGCGACGCAGCCGCAATTGAACGTGTTGGTCGACCGCGACCGCGCGTCGGATCTTGGCGTTGAAATGTCGGCCCTATCCACCACGCTGCGCGCGCTCATAGATGAGGACGAGATCGCCGAGTTGACGATTCAGGACGAGGCCGTGCCAATTATCCTGCAATCCAGCGCAGGCGCCGTGCGCGATCCCTCCGACTTGATGAACCTCTATGTGCGCGGCACGGGCGGCGGCCTTGTCCCGCTCAGCCAACTGGTCAGCTTTGAGGAAAACGGCGTCGCCGCCGAGCTTGATCGACACGCTCAGCGCCGCGCGATCGAGTTGAGCGCGTCGGTCGCGCCCGAGACACCCCTGCGCAGTGTCATCGACAACATGCGGGCACTGGCGGATGCCGAATTGCCGGGCGAGATTGGCCTCATCTTCCTCGGCGAGGCGGCGTCACTGGACGAGACGTCGAGCGCGCTGACGGCCACATATATCATCGCGCTGGTCGTTGTCTTTCTAGTACTTTTGGCCCAATTCGAAAGCTTGACCAGTGCTTTAGTCGTGATGACGACCGTCCCGTTCGGCATTTGCGCTGCGATCTATGCGCTGCTGCTAACTGGCACGACGATCAATATATACAGCCAGATCGGCGTTCTGATGCTCGTGGGCGTCATGGCCAAAAACGGCATCCTTTTGGTCGAGTTCGCGGACCAACTTCGTGACCGCGGCGCGTCTGCCCCCGAGGCGGCGCTAGAGGCTGCGCGCGCCCGGTTGCGCCCGATCTCGATGACGCTGATTTGCACTGTGATGGCGGGCCTACCCCTGATCCTAGGCACCGGGCCGGGAGCTGAGGCGCGCGCGGCTATCGGGTGGGTGATATTTGGGGGTTTGGGCCTCGCTGCCGCCTTCACTCTCTTTCTGACGCCAGCGGCCTACGCCCTACTCGCCTCGGCGTCCCGCGCCCGCGCCGCCAGCGGCGAAGCGCTTGACGCTGAGCTGCGCAAGATCTGAGCCTCACTTATTTTTGCTATAAAATATCTTGGTGTAGGGGCAAAGCACCCGTACACCCATCAAAACAGCCGCAACAACAGCACAACGGCTACCGCCGGAACTAGAGCGGGGTGCAGCACGTGGTCAAAGTAATTACTGCTCCCCCACCCCATGACCCACATCGCCTGTCCTGTCACCGCCAGAAGCGGAATGAACACGCTGCCTTGGCCAAATCCATAGGCGCATAGCGCCAGCACGATCCCCGCCACCGGGATCGGCGCGTATCCCAATCGGTAGACATCCACCGGGATCGCACCTGCCGCGCTTGCGAGAAAGGCGAGATAGAGCGCTAAAAACACCAGCAGTTCCACACTGCCAAAGGGCTGCACCGGTACGCCCAAATGCGCTGCCATCTGGCGCAAGATAATCAGCGGCAACACCGCGCCGACCGGCCCGAGCAGCGCAACAATCCCCCGCAGAGGAAGGGTATCACGCAAAAACAGCGCACAGCCGAGGCCCAGGGCCAGCCCAATCGGCACCGCGAGCTGCGCCTGCACGCCGATACCCAATATGGTAAAGGCCAGCCAGCCCAGCAGCGAGGCTAGCCAAAGAGCGGTCAACGCGCCAATCATTCGGCCATCGCCCATGCAAGATTGAAGATATGCGCGCGTATCCCGCGCTTGGCCGCCGTGCTGTAGGCCAGTAGGATGCGTCCGTCCTGTAGCGCGCGCATCATAGGATAACGCGCATCGCCGCTACCGGATTCCAGCGTTTTCAAGTGTCGCCATGTCTCGCCACCGTCGTCGCTGCGCGTCAGGTTCAGGACGCCGCCATCCGACGCATCGTCGTTGACCGCCATCAGGATCGCATCGCCCCCTATGCCCAGTGCGGCGACAGGTGCGCTGGGGTTTGCCACATCCATCTCGCGCACCTCGTCCCAAGTGCGCCCGCCATCGCTCGTGCGTGTGATCAGTAGCCGCCGCGCGCCGCTGTCGAAATTGCGCAGGAACGCCACGGCGCGCGCGCCGTCCAGCGGCACGATCATCGGCTGGATCGCCTTCATCCGGCTGGGCATCCGGCGCATGTCGCGCACGCGCCCCTGCCCGTCCAGCCGTACCAGCGCGCCGTAGGTGGCGCCCATCTCGAAATACGCGGGCAGCGCGTAGCTGCCATCGGCGTAACCCGTCATCGGCGACTTCACTAAAAACGAACGATTAAGCAGCGGCGATAGATTCAGCTTGCGCGCGCGCAGTGGCCCGTCCGGCCCCATCCGCACCTCTGCGATTGACGCCATGGCCCAGCCACCCACAGATACGGCAGTGGTATAGAGCGTATCCGCAGCCGCATCATTCTGCAAAGTATTGCCGAGCGTGACGACGAGTTGGCGAGGCTCGAACACATCGGCCAGCGCACCGCGCGTCAGGCGCGGCGTAATCTCGGACACGGCGTTATCCGCCCCAATATCGACGCCGACGACATCGACATCCGCCTGCGCCTCCTGCGAGCCAGCGAACCACAGGATGCTGGCGCCGTCCCCTTTTACGAGAACAGCGGGCGAATGGGCAATTCCTGTCTCGGCAGTGTAGTCCAGCACCGTTTCAAAGATCGGCGCGCCTCCCTGCTCCAGCGGGGCCGGCACGGCCCACTCCCACGCTAGCGGCGCATCACGCCGGATCGCCAACGCGCTGATACCAAGGCTGAGCACACCCAGCGCCAGAACGGCAATTTGCACCGCGCCAAACGCCATCTAGCCGACCTTCAGGACGATCTTGCCGATATGCGTGCTGCTTTCCATATGCGCATGGGCCTTGGCCGCGTCGGCCAGCGGATAGGTGCTGTCCATGACCGGCCCGATACGGCCCGAGGCCAGCAGAGGCCACACATCGCGGCGCAGCGCCTCGGCGATGCGGCCCTTGGCCAGATCGCTTTGCGGGCGCAGGGTGCTGCCGGTGATCGTCAGGCGGCGCATCATGACGTGGGCAAAGTTCAATTCCACCTTGGACCCGCCGAGAAACGCGATCTGCACAAGCCGCCCGTCATCGTTCAGCGTTTTGATGTTGCGCGGAATGTAGTCGCCGCCGACCATATCAAGGATCAGGTTCGCGCCGCCCTCCTCCCGCACGACGGAGACGAAGTCCTCCTCTTTGTAGTTGATCGCCAGCTCGGCACCCAATTCGAGACACGCATCGCATTTCTCTTTGGTGCCTGCGGTGGTGAATACCCGCGCGCCCTGAACGTGTGCCAGCTGGATCGCCGTCGTCCCGATCCCGGACGAGCCACCATGCACCAAAAACCGCTCCCCTGCCTGCAATCCGCCACGCTGAAACACGTTCGACCAGACGGTGAAATAATTTTCGGGCAAACACGCCGCCTTTTCCAAGGACATGCCCTCGGGCACCGGCAGGCAATGGGCGGCGGGGGTTGCGACATATTCGGCGTATCCGCCACCCGGCAGCAGCGCGCACACCTCGTCGCCCACTTGCCAGTCACTCACGCCCGCGCCGATCGCCACGATCTGGCCCGACGCCTCTAGTCCGGGCAGGTCGCTCGCGCCTTTGGGCGGGGCATAGCCACCACTGCGCTGGATCGCGTCGGGGCGATTGACGCCAGCATATGCGATCTTGATCACGACTTGGCCTACGTCTGGGGTCGGACGCGGGCGCGTGGCCAGCTTTAGCACTTCGGGGCCGCCGGCCTCGGTGATCTCGACGACTTGCATTGTCTCGCTCATGGGCGGGTTCCTTTAATCTTGCTTGTCCCAGCGGCCGGGCATGGCGCCCGTATCCTTTGGTGCCCGGACCCGGCCTAGAATGGCCATCGGCCCGGCCATCAGCGCGCTGGCCAACTTGCT
>JAGXGX010000034.1 GCA_024636515.1 Roseovarius sp. | reverse complement strand
GGCCAGACTGTCGATCCCGATGGCAATTCGACCAGCGGCACTGTGAACTTCCTTGATGGGGCAGGCGCCATAACGGGCTCGATGACCTTCCGCGAAATCGAGAGGATTATTCCCTGCTTTGCGCCCGGCACTGTGATCGCGACCCCGAAGGGCGAGCGTGCGGTCGAAGACCTGCGAGCCGGCGACCGGGTCATTACCCGCGACAATGGCCTACAGGAAATCCGCTGGATTGGTCGGCGAGATCTGGCGGGGGCGGAGCTGTTGCAAGCGCCGCACCTGAAGCCTGTGCTGATCCGGGCCGGCGCGTTGGGCCGCGGCCTGCCCGAGCGTGACCTGCTGGTAAGCCCCAATCACAGGGTGCTACTGAATAACGAGAAAACCGCGCTTTATTTTGAGGATCGCGAAGTGCTGGCCTCGGCCAAACATCTGACCAACCTTGAGGGCGTGGATGCGGTGGATACCGGTGCGATTAGCTACATCCATTTCATGTTTGACCAGCACGAAGTGGTGCTGTCCAACGGATCTTGGACCGAAAGCTTCCAGCCCGGTGAGCAGACATTGGACGGCATGGGCAGTGAGCAGAGAAATGAGATTTACAGCCTCTTTCCTGAGCTGCGCGATATTGACGGCGTCAAAGCCTACCAATCAGCCCGCCGCTCGCTCAAAAAGCACGAGGCGCGTCTGCTGACGAGGTAAGTTTTACCATTAATGGGCCTTAGCGCGGGCTGATGCTTGGCATCGTTTGTGGCAGGCAGCATCGGCGCGGAATAGCTGCGCCTTGCGGCGTTCAGTCCCGCGCAGCACGCCACCGCGCCCAATCTTCGGGCGTGTCGAGGTCGGTGATTGCGCGGTTGCCAAGCAAGGGGAAAGGTATGAACCCCTCCCGACGCAGCAGCGCCTCCGCGCCGGTATCGCCCGTGAGCGTGGTTAGGTCCGCAAAGAATTTACGTGGAAAGACGGTGGGGTGGCCGGGCGTTCCGTCCTGAGCCGTGGCGCGCTGGATTTTGCCCGGCGCGCTGATTTGCGCGGCAATCATGGCGCGCAGATCTGCAGTCTCAACATCAGGCAAGTCGGGCAACAGTACCATCAGGTCTGTGACATTGGCGGGCAGCGCTGAAACCCCGGCGCGGAGCGATGCAGACAAGCCATGATCGGGGTCCGCGACATGCACTTGCGTCACGTTCAGCGCATCTAGCGCTGCGATCCGCGCAGGGCGGTCTTGCCGCGTGGTGACGTAAACGGGCGCGCCAGTGGTCAGCGCGCGGAGAGCTTGGCGCACCAGAAGGGGCTGGCCATCCACTATCTCTAGCAGCTTGTCGCGCCCGCCCATTCGGGACGATGCCCCTGCGGCGGGCAGCAGGATGGCGCAGCTCACTTAGTTTTCCAGCGTGCGGGCCAGTGCGCAAAACTGCTCCAGCCCGACGGTTTCGGCGCGGTCAGTGGGCTTGATACCCGACGCGATCAGGCGATCCTCAATGTTGGGGGCAAGCCCCTTGAGCGCGGAGCGTAGCATCTTGCGGCGTTGGTTGAATGCCATGGCGACTGTCCGCTCTAGCAGCTTTGCCTGCGCGGGATAGCGCGGCTGGGCCAGTGCCGTCAGATGGACGACTGCGCTGGAGACTTTGGGCGGGGGCGAGAATGCGCCGGGCGGCAGGTGCATGACGACGCGCGGCTCGGCCCGCCATTGCGCCAAAAGGGCCAGACGGCCATAGGTCTTGGAGCCGGGCACGGCGATGATCCTCTCGGCCACTTCGCGCTGAAACATCAGGCTCAGCGATTGCCAGAAGGGCGGCCAAGTGTCGGGCGTCAGCCAGCGAACCAGCAGCTCTGTCCCAATATTGTAAGGCAAGTTTGCAGCCACCCGGATAGGCGGCGTCAGGTGCTGGAGCGGGTCAATTTTTAGCGCATCGCCCTCGATCACAGTCAGGCGACCGGGATATGCCTCGGCAATTTCGGCCAGTGCAGGCAGGCAGCGGGGGTCTTTTTCGATCGCCAGCACATGGCGGGCGCCTTCGGCCAGCAAGCCGCGCGTCAGGCCGCCGGGGCCGGGGCCTATTTCCAGCACGTCGCAGGCTGTCAGATCGCCTGAAAGGCGCGCGATTTTTGCCGTCAGGTTCAAATCCAGCAAAAAGTTCTGACCCAGCGATTTGCGCGCGCTCAGCTCATGCGCCTCTATGACGGCGCGCAGTGGGGGCAGCGCGTCGATGCTCATGCGCGGGCGGCGCCCATGCGGGCGGCCATTTTTAGCGCCTCAATCAGCGACGTAGGGTTAGCAATACCGCGCCCCGCGATGTCCAGGGCGGTGCCGTGATCGGGCGACGTGCGCACGATGGGCAAGCCCAGCGTGACGTTTACACCCCGGTCAAAATCGAGCGTCTTGATCGGGATCAGCGCCTGATCGTGATACATGCAGATCGCCGCGTCATACCGCGCGCGGGCGGCGGCGTGGAACATGGTGTCGGCGGACATTGGCCCGGCCAGATGCATTCCTTCGCCCTGCAACTCCGCGATAATCGGCGCGATTATGTCCAGCTCCTCGCGGCCCATTTTGCCGCCTTCGCCAGCATGCGGGTTCAGCCCGGCGACGGCAATGCGCGGCGCTGTGATGCCGAAATCGCGGATCAGTCCGGCGTGGGTGATGCGGATCGTATCCAGCAGCAACTCCCGCGTCAGCGCGGTGGGCACCTCGGACAGTGGAATGTGGATCGTGGCAGGCACCACGCGCAGCTGATCGCTGGCCAGCATCATAACCACGCGGGGCGTGCCGGTGAGGGCTGCTAAATACTCGGTATGGCCGGGATGGGCAAAGCCTGCACCGTCTGCCAGCGCCTTTTTATGGATCGGCGCGGTGCAGAGTGCCGACGCCTCGCCGGTGCGGACCAGATCAACACCGCGCGCAATGGCGTCGATGACGCCCTGCGCATGGGCCGGGTTGGGGATGCCGGGGGTTAGCGCGCCTTGCATAGGGTGGGGCAGGACGGGCAGCCCTGTCGCACCGCGCACTTGGCCCGGCCTGTCGATCAGCGTAACCGGGCAGCCCGCAGGCAGATGCGACGGATCGCCAATCCAAAAGAAGGGCAGGGACGGCCCCAGCGCCTCCCACGCCTTATGCGCTAATTCGGGGCCGATGCCCGACGGCTCGCCGCAGGTGAGGGCGATGGGCTGCGCTATGGGGTCGGCCGGGGCCATGGCAGCCATTAGTATTCGATGATCCGCGCCTCGGCCTTCAGCCGCTCCAGATAGCCATCTGCAAAGGCTTCCAGTCGCCGCGCGGCGATCTGCTGCGACAGCTGCTGGGTCTGGTCCGGCGCGGCAGATTGGCCATCCTCGCCAACTTCGCCCACAGGCGCGGCCACTTCTGGGGCGTTGCTGCGCCCGCACATCATCAGCAGGACTAACGTCTGGCCATTCGCGCGGGTCACGTCATACGACACCTCGCCGGGGTCAAGCCGCGATAGCGAGATGGCGATGTCGTTCGGTATCTCGCCCGGTGCCTTTGTGCCGCGTTCCAGCACGTTCGCGGGCTGGTCCTTTGCGATCCCGTAGAGGTCGTCGCAGGTATCGGTCTGCGCCGCGACTTGCGCAGCGCGGCTGAGGGCTGCTTCGGTCCGGCCGCCGGGGATATAATAGGCGGCGTATTCGATCGCGCTATAGGCACGCTCGGGAGTGTCCGTTTCCTCGATATCGCGCAGCTGGAACAGCGCAACTGCGCCGTCCAGTGGCAAGGGGTCGGTCACTTCGCCGGGCGCGAGACCCAAGACCAGAGTGCGCAGCACTGGCGGCAGTTTGCTCACAGCCTGCCATGGAAGGTGCCCGCCCGCGTCGCGGGTCTGCGTCGCCGAGACTTGCCGCGCCTGCGCGCTAAACGCAGCGGTCGAGGTCAGATCGGCGATCTGGCGCGCGCGCGCCATGACACGCTCTTGGCCTGCGCCCTCAAAGGGAATGATGATTTCCGACAGCAATACGCGGATGCCGGTGCCATCTGTGTTGGCCGCGCGGGCTCGTTGTAAATCGGCATCGCTGACTGACACGCGGGCGCCAAAGCGTGCCTGCGTCACTTCGCGCCAGATCAAGCCAGAGCGAACGAAGGCTTCGAACGTCTCGAGGGATACGCCGCCGCGCTCCAGCAGGGCGATCATCTGGTCGACCTGGAGGCCGCCTTGTGATGCAAAATTCTCCATGCCTGCGCGGATCTGCTCATCGTTGATGGCGATATCCTGCGCGGCACCTGCGGCGGCCTTGAGCCGGTCCTCAATCAATTGTTCGCGGGCAAGGCGGGTGGGGTCAGCAGGTGCGCGCAGCAGTTGAAGCAGCCTGGCGCGCTGATCCAGTTCGTAGCGGGTGATTGCAGCGCCATCGACCCTGATGACCGGATCAAACAGCCCCTGCGCCATCGCGGCATTCGGCGCGGCAAATGGAACGGCGGCAAGCGACAGTGCCAAACCAAGAAAGGTGGCGCGCATTGCAGAAGTGGCGGTCGTGGTCATTGAGGTCATTTTTTGCATTCCCGAACATAGCTTTGGTCCTCGGCGCGGGCGCTGAAGCCGCGCAGGCCGACGGTCAAAGAGATGTCCGTCGAAGGCTCGAGGATAGTGGAAGAGGTGAAGCGGCGCGAGGCCGAAAGCGAGACGTCAACGCATTCATTGGTATAGGTCACGCCGACGCCTGCCGTTATGTTGCTATCGTTAGCCACGTCATAACGCCATTCGGCGTTGCCCGTCCAGTGCCGCGACATACGGTACGATCCATCGAATGCCCATTCCGATATGGTCCCAAGGCGGTTTTGCTGCGGGTCAGACCGCAGCCAGATATAGGTCGCGCCCAGATTTAGCGCCGAGTTATTCCAACTGGCGCGTGCTTCGGCGTTGGTGGCGTCGGCAAACCCGTTCAGCAGGCTGCGCGCTGTCAGGGTCAGGCCGCTTTGCGTGGCGAGCTGGCCCGCGATCAGCAGGTCCGACGTGGTGCCTTGCAGACCTGACGATATCGAAAACGTCTGTTCGCCCGTCGCCTCGCGCTGGGTGCGGTCGCGGACAATTTGGCCCATGCTCAGCGTGCTGCGCAGGCCGCCGGGCGTGAACCGTGTCCAGCTTAGGCCATATACGGCGCTTGCCCCGCGCTCGCGCCGGTCGGACGAGGCGAAGCGCGAGAGCGACAGCAGATTGCCCTCGTCAAATTCGGTGCGCGTGCTTTCGTCATTGGCGATATTAAGCGTATCGCCTCCGGCCCAAGCTAGCTGCATCACCGGCTCGATGATGTGTACGGTGCCGCCAGTCGCTGTCTTGGACAGCGGATAGCGCAGGGTAACGGCGGCGTTGGGGGTTGCCTGCGTGATCGAGCTGCGCGACGTGGTGCCAGCGCCGTAGACCTCGATATGATCGACCGCGACACCCGTCTGCACAGCGGCGCGCAGGCCTCCCCACAGGGTCCAGGCGCGCAGCCATTCGGCGCTGGTAGTTAGGCGCGCGACATCTCGTCCATCGGCAAACAGATCCGCGTCTGTCCCATCCGTGCGCAGCGAGGAAGAGCGGTAGTGCCCATGCGCCTGCGCTGAAAATCTAAGCTCGCCGCCAATTCGCTTAGGAAAATACCGCTTCTCATAGTCGATATTGCCTACGCCAGTGGGCAAGGTGCTGTTGCTCTGTTCGATGCCTAACGTATGGAAATATGTCAGCGCAGCGCGGCGCCACTCGTCCCGGCGCACCCGCTCGACCGAGATCTCGCTATCAAGGCGGCTTTTGCCGGAATAGTCGTAGTCAACGAGGTAGGCATCGTCCTTGACCGTTTCGATGTCAAAGCGCAGCGTGTAGCCGCGCGGCAGGTCGAACGCGCCCTCGCCGAACAGATAGGCCCGCCGGTCACGCCGGTCCAGATCATCGTCACTGAGCGCGCCGTTCAGCTCAATCTGGCCGTTTGCAAAGGCTTGGCGATAGCGAAATTCCAGCGTGCGCGTCTTGGTCGAGTAGTAGGGCGTCAGCGTCAGATCCTTGTCGTCGCCGATGCGGATAAAATACGGCACTTTGACGCCAAATCCCAGCAACGAGGAGTTATAGAGTGTGGGCGCCAGAAACCCGGTCGCGCGCGTCACGGTCGGGTCGGGCAGGCGCAGGCGCGGGAAATAGGCGATCGGCACGTTCTTGATGCGGAACTGCGCACCATCAAGGTACAGTTGTCGGGTTTCGGCATCGTGAATGACGCGCCGCGCGCGGATCTGCCACAACGGTGTCGACCCGTCAGAGCAGACGCGGCAGGACGTCACGGCGGCCTTGTAGAGCTGCGAATACCGGCCATCAACGCGGTTCACCTGATTTGCCGCCAGTTGTAACTGGTCATCCATAACCACGCGTGCGCCCATAAGGATGCCATTGCGCAAGTCGCGGTCCAGCGCGCCGGAATCGGCCAGCACGGTAGTGTATTCGCCGTCAAACAGGGTTAGCGGCCCGGTGATTTCCAGCCGTCCGGTGCCGCGATCATAGGCGATGCGCTTCGCCTTCAGGCGCTGGCCATCATAGACAGCCTCGACATTGCCATCAGCGACCAGTGTGGTGCCGCCGTCGATAAAAACGTCGTCAGCGATCAGCAGGGCGGGGGCTGGGGCCGCTGGCGCCGCGCCGCGATCCTGCGCCAGCGCAAAGGCGGGCAGGAGGGCAAGCATCAGGACAAGGGTGCGCAAAAGGGGCGTCATCCATCCTCCATATGCAGAACGATGCCAAGGGCAAGCATCAAAGACGCGGCAGGCGGCGCCCAGGCAGCTAGAATAACTGGGATTTGACCGTTTTCACCCAGCACCTGCGCAAAGTTGCGAACGTAGTGGAGAGAAAACCCCAGCATGATCGCGATAAGCACCGACACGCCGGTATTGGTCGAGCGCACATGGCGCATCGTGAACGCGGCGGCGACCAGCACTAGCGCCATCAGGAAGATTGGGCGCGACAGCTCCATCTGATACCATACGGCATAGCGGCGGGCCGAAAATCCGGCCTTCTCCAGATTGGCGATAAAGTCGGGTAATTCCCAGATCGGGATGTATTCCGGCTTGCCAAAGCTGTCGACAATGCCCTCGCGTGTCAGCTCGGACGGCACGGTCAAGCGGTCCATGCGCTCGGCTCCAGCCTCGGGATTGGCGCCCGATGACAGCTGCCACAGCTTGACATCCTCCAGCACCCATTCACCCACGCCCAAAGTTGCGCGCCGGGCCGATATACGGCGTATCGGCTCGCCCGTGGGCGAGAAAGAAATGAAGGTGGGGTCAAAAAGCTCGGACACATCCGCGCTGGCGGCGTCGGCGTGAATGACCGTCTGGCCCCGTTCACTGCCTTGGCGCAACCACAGCCCCTCGGATGACAGCGCGAGAACGTTGGTGCCGTCGCCCCGATAGCTGGCAACGAGGTCGTGATACCGCTTGGACGAGGCAGCAACCAACGGGTTGAACACCGTGATCGACACAATACCAACCATCGCGGCCATCAGCACAGGCGCGCTGATGCCTCGCAGACCTGACAGACCGGACGCACGCACCACGACCATTTCGGAGGACCGAGCGAGCCGCAGGAACAGCGCAACCGATGCGAGGATCATCACCAGTGGCAGGATCTCGTAATTGGCATGCGGCAGGTTTAGCAGCACAATTTCGGCCACGTCCCAGACGGGCAATTCAGGAAAATCCTGCAACTCGTCGACCATGTCGATCAGGCCCAGGATTACGACGAATACGGCGGTGATGCCCAGATAGGTCCACAGAAACTTGCGCGCGAAGTACAGATGCAGGGTCATGGGTGCATCCTCATGGCGCGGGCGCGGCGATGCGGGCACCGCTCAGGCGGCGCAGCAGGCTGGGATTGGCTGCCGAATAAAGCAGTAGCCACGATAGCACGCCGCCCACCAAGATCGGCAGATACAGCATCGGCCACATCTGAGGCGCGGCCAGCACCGGCCCCGCAACCGCGCCCTCGACCAGCTTGACCCCGATCAGCAGGACGAGCGCGGTGACGATCTGCCGCCAGACGCCAAACCGGCTGAACCCGCCCTGAAGTAGCGTGGCAAAGCCGACCAATGCGGCGACAACGCATAGCATCGCCTGAACAAAGCGCCCGTGCAGCATCGACACCGCAGTACCTAGGCTAACATTCGTGCGCTCCGCAACTCCGGCGGGATCGCGTATCAGATCAGGCGTCAGGGCAAATGCGATACGGTCCACGTTCAACGCGCTTTGCGACACGAGGCGACTGATATCATAGGAAAAGTCGTCAAAATGCGTGGTAAAGAGGCGCTGGCCAGTCGCCTCCACATTTTGCGCAAGGCCGTTTAACATAACCAGCTTGGTCCCGCCGCCCTGTTGCACCAGATATGCCTTGGCCGAGGTGTAGGTCGCCGGCGCGTCCGCGCGGCGGCGATCCGACAGGAACACGTTGCGCAACTCGCCCTCGGGCGTAATTTCGCGGATGTAAAACGTGACGCCAGCAGCGGGGTGCAAAAACTCGCCCTCAGTTAGCAGCTTGGCTGTGATATTGCTCGAGACTTCGCCGCGGCGCACCTCTAGCTGTTGCAGGCTGAGCGGGACCAGCACATGCGCCAGCAGCGTCATCATGGCAGCCACGATAAGGCCGTAATAAAGCACAGGCCGCGCCATGCGCCACGGTGAGTAGCCGGTGGCTTGCATCACGGTCAGCTCGCTTTCAGTCGACAAGCGATTGGTCACATAGACCGCGCTCGCGAATGTCGCGATGGGCAGGACGACGCCGATTACTGCGGGCAATGTAAGCGCGGTCAGTTCGGCGAACACCCACGCGGACTGGCCGTCGCTGATGACGCGGTCGAACATGCGGACAGCTTTGTTGATCCAAAAGATCGACACCAACACCAATGAAAAAAAGCCGAACAGCACCATGAATTGCGACAGCATGTATCTGTCGAATCTGGCCACCTCATTCCCCTCGAAACCCTATATCTGGCTGCACGCTATCCGATTTGGCGGCGCGGGAAAACTGCTAAAGCAGGGTAGGCAGCCCAGATGCGCGCCATTGCACTCAGCCGCAAAATCGGCACAGTCCGGCGCAGACACCAAATGACCGGGCAGGCGCATGCGCGCGCTGCCACTAGCCCCCTCAAGGAGCCGCCAAATGACCACACCCGCAAAGACCCGCATCATCGAGACTGATCTGGACGCAATCGCAGACGCCGCAGGCCGCATCGCTGTCGTGATCGGCAAGGACGGCAAGCTGAACGCAGGCGCGCGCCGCGTGAACAAGCTGGCGAAAGGCGCGCTGGCGCGGATGGTCGAGGGCGGTGCTCTGGAGGGGATGAAACCCGGTGAGGTCAAGACGCTGGCATGGCCGACTGGCATGAAGGCCGAGGCTGTCGATGTGCTATTGCTTGAGCCGCGCGCCAGCGCGCTTGAGACGCGCCGCGCAGGCGCCGCCCTTGGCAAGCTGCTGGGCGAGGGCGGCATGACCGTGCTGGCCGCGTCGCAGGCACACGCCGTCGATCTGATGCAGGGCATCGCGCTGCGCGCCTACAGCTTTACCGCGCGCAAAACGGACGCGCAGAAGTCGCTAGGCGACGTGACGATGATGGTCTCCAAACCAGATGACGCCGAGGCACCGGGCAGCGATGCACGCGCGATAGCCGAGGGCGTATTTTTCACCCGCGATCTGGTCAGCGAGCCTGCAAACCATTTGACCACCACCGAATTTGCGAACCGTATCAAAGATATGGAGAAGATGGGCCTAAAAGTCACCGTGCTGGAGGAGGACAAATTGGAGGCCCTCGGCATGGGATGCTTGCTGAGTGTCGGACTTGGCAGCGCCAGCCCTACCAAAGTGGCGGTTATGGAATGGATGGGCGGCAAAGACGGCGATGCGCCGCTGGCGCTGGTCGGCAAGGGCGTCGTATTTGACACTGGCGGCATCAGCCTGAAGCCCGCGGCTGGCATGGAAGACATGACCATGGATATGGGCGGCGCCGGGGTCGTCGCGGGCGTCATGCGCACGCTGGCGCTCCGTAAGGCACGCGCGAATGTTGTCGGCCTCGTCGGTCTGGTCGAAAACATGCCGTCCGAGCGTGCGACGCGCCCCGGCGATGTTGTGACCTCAATGAAGGGCGACACCGTGGAGGTTATCAATACCGACGCCGAGGGGCGTTTGGTTCTGGCCGATGTCATGTGGTACGCGCAAGAAACCTACAAACCACGCGCGATGATCGATCTGGCGACGCTGACGGGGGCCATCATCATCGGTTTGGGCCATGAAAACGCGGGCGTTTTCAGCAATGATGACGCGTTGTCTGCTGCATTCCTCAAGGCGGCGGACACCGAGGGCGAAGGCGCGTGGCGGATGCCCATGGGGCAGGCCTATGATGACCAGCTAAAGAGCCAGATCGCAGATATGAAAAACGTCGGCGGACGGCCCGCCGGATCAATCACTGCCGCGCAGTTTCTCAAGCGTTTTGTTCAGAACGGAATGCCGTGGATCCATCTGGATATTGCCGGCGTCGCGTCGGTGAAAACTGATACCGACTATGCCCCCAAGGGAGCGACGGGCTGGGGCGTCATGGCGCTGAACCGCCTCGTCGCGGACATGCTAGAGCAGGATTGATGGGCGCCGCCTATTTCTATCACCTGACCCAGGCGCCGCTGGAAGTGACCTTGGCCATGCTCTTGGGCAAGGCGCGCGGCGCTGGCTGGCGCGTGGCGGTCAGGGGAGTTGATGCGGCCCATATGGACAAGCTGGACGAGGCCCTGTGGCTGCAAGGCGGCGATGAGGCGTTTCTGCCCCATGGCCGCGCGGGCAAGCCGCACGAGGCGGACCAGCCGATCCTACTAACCACGGGCGCAGATATGCCGAACGGTGCCACCTGCCTGATGACGGTGGCGGGCGCGGATGTGACCCCCGGCGAGGTGCAATCGCTTGACCGGGTTTGCGTGATTTTTGACGGCAATGATGATGCGGCCATCGCCCATGCGCGCACCCAATGGAAGGCGCTAACGGGCGCGGGCTGCGCCGCGCAATACTGGTCTGAGGCGTCGGGCAGGTGGGAGAAGAAGGCCGAAAAAGAAGCCTCCTAACGCTGTAGCACTAAGGTGCCCCCAGTGATCTGAACGCTGGTGAACCGCTCAAGATATCCCATACCCAGCAGCGATTCGCGCAATTCGCCTGAGTTGACGACCGCGCGCACGTCGCGGTCTATGATGCCGCCCGCTGCGATGCTGTCCAGCCGCACGGGCGCGATGCGCACGATTCCGTTGGCGGTATTGGCCTGCCCGGTAAAGTTCAGATCATCGGGGTGCAGACCCGCCGCAATCGCATCCTCGCGGCTGAGGACGATATCGCTGGCCCCGGTATCGACGACAAAGCGAACGGGCGCGCCGTTGACCTCTGCTGCCAGATAATAATGCCCGTCAGGGGCGCGGGGCAACTCAATCCGGCCCTGTTCGGCATTGACAGACTGGCGCGGGGAAACCGTGGCGCTGATATCGTCCCATAGGCCGATGACCGCGATGACGCCGATAAAAATAAGACCCCAGACCGCTGCCTGCTGAACGGTCTTGCCCAGCGAATCGCAATTGGCGGCAAAGAACCAGATCATGATCGCGCAACCCAGCACGAGAAGATAAACGAGGTTCGCGGTATCGAAATTGGTGTTCATAATGGCACGTTAAGGCGGGCGTGCGTCAGGCGCCAGACCATCCGACCATGATGGTATCGCGCAGACCGTCCAGCACGAACTGCACCGCCAGCGCGGCCAGCAACATACCCAGAACGCGCGTGACGACGCTGATGCCGGTCTTGCCCAATGCGCGTTCCAGCATTCCGGCGCTTAGGAACGACACATAGACCAAACACATAACGAACAGCATCACTCCCAGCACCCATGCCAAGCCGAGGTAGCCCTCATTCTCGCCGGTCAGCAGGATGACGGTGGCGATGGCGCCGGGGCCTGCGATTAGCGGAATGGCCAGCGGAAAGATCGACGGATCCTCGTGATCGTCGGCGTCGACCTGCCCCTCACGCCGCTTGGTGCGCCGCTCGAACAGCATATCCAGCGCGGTCAGGAACAGCAGAACGCCGCCCGCGATCCGGAAGGCTGGCATCGAAATACCGATAAAGCCCAGCACCGCCTCGCCGAATGCCCCAAAAAGGCAGAGCAGCAGCGCCGCCGTCAGGCACGAATGCAGCGCGATGGTACGCCGCCGCTGCGCCGGCATCCCGCGCGTCATGGCGAGGAAGAGAGGGACCAACGCAAACGGGTCCAGCACGATGAAAAGTGCGGCGAAAGTTGTGATCAGCGTGGCGGTTTCCATGATGGTCCTCGTCCGTTCGGGTCTGTCAGGGCGGCGGCGCTCAGGCCTGCGCTCGCTCCAGCTTTTCCAATGCGCGCATCCAAAGAGATTCTGCGCGGGCCTGCGCCTCCATCACCTCGGAATACTTCTTTTGCCAGACGGTCGCTTCGTCCTTGTTGTCCTCGTCGTACATGGCGGGATCGGCCAGCTTCTTAGCCAGTTTTTCCGTCATTACACTAAGTTTTTCAACGCGTTCTTCGCATTTCTTCGCGTCCTGCTTGAGACCCGCTATGGCGTCCTTGGAAGGGCGTTTAACCTTCTGCTCTTTGACCGGCTTCGAAGGTTTATCACCCGCCAGCAGCATGGTGCGATAGCTTTCCAGATCACCCTCATAGGGGGCGACGCCGCCATCCTTGACCAGCCATAGCCGGTCAGCAACCAGCGACAGAAGGTGCATGTCGTGACTAACGAGGATCACAGCGCCCGTGTAGGCCGTCAGCGCCTCGACCAGCGCCTCGCGCGATTCGATATCAAGGTGGTTCGTCGGCTCGTCGAGGATCAGCATGTGAGGCGCGTCGATGGTCGCTAGCATCAGCGATAGCCTTGCTTTTTGACCGCCCGACAGCTTGCCCACCAGCGTCTCGGCCTGCTCAGCCCCGATGCCAAAGCCGCCCAGTCGCGACCGCAGGCGCGACGGTGTCTCGCCGGGGCGAAGACGGCGGATGTGGTCGATAGGGGTTTCGTCGACGTGCAATTCCTCGACCTGATGCTGCGCAAAAAAGCCAACGCGCAGCTTGGACGAGGTCGTCATCTTGCCGCCCATCGCCTCAAGTTTGCCCGCTAGCAGTTTGGAAAGCGTAGATTTTCCCTCACCGTTCTTGCCCAGCAGCGCGATGCGGTCGTCCTGATCGATGCGAAGGTCCAGACGCCGCAGAACGGGTGTGCCGTCATACCCGACTGAGCCACCCTCAATATGGATGATAGGCGGCGACAGCTCTTCGGGCGACGGGAAGGTGAACCGCTTGAGCGCGGCCTCTTGCGGGGTGGTGATAGGCTTCATCTTGGCGATCATCTTGAGGCGCGATTGCGCCTGAACGGCCTTTGACGCTTTGGCACGAAACCGGTCGACAAAGCTTTGCAGATGCGCGCGTCTTGCGTCCTGCTTCTTTGCTTCGCTTTCAAGCGCCGCCAAGCGCGCGGCGCGCGTTTCGGCGAAAGTGTCGTAGGCGCCCTGATAGAGCGTCAGTTTCTTGTCTTCGAGGTGCAGGATCGAGTTGACGGCACGGTTCAGCAGGCCCCGGTCGTGGCTGACGATCAGCACAGTATGGGGATAGCGGGCCAGATACGTCTCTAGCCACAACGCGCCTTCAAGGTCCAGATAGTTGGTCGGCTCGTCCAGCAGCAGAAGGTCTGGCTGCGAAAAGAGGACCGCTGCCAGCGCCACGCGCATCCGCCAGCCGCCGGAAAAGGCGGAGCAAGGCTGACGCTGTGCCTGATCGTCAAAGCCCAAACCCTTGAGGATAGAGGCGGCGCGCGCCTCGGCGCCCCAAGCGTCGATATCGGTCAGGCGCGTCTGAACCTCGGCGATGCGGGCCGGATCGGTTGCTGTCTCGGCCTCGGCCATCAGATCGGCGCGCTCGGTGTCAGCGGCGAGCACGGTGTCGATAAGCGACACCTCGTTGCCGGGCACCTCTTGCGATACGCCGCCAATACGGGCGCGCTGGGGCAGGGTGATTGCCCCGCCGTCCAGCGCCAGCTCGCCGCGGATTATGCGGAAGAGCGTGGTTTTGCCCGTGCCATTGCGGCCCACGATGCCCACCTTGTGGCCATCTGGAATACTCGCCGAAGCGTTTTCGATCAGCGGGCGACCCGCGACGGAGTAGGATATGTCATCAATGCGCAGCATCCGCACGCCATGCCTCAGTCAGCCGGTGGCGTCAATCGCACCTTTTCATGTGGGCACCTGCATGCTACCCGTGCCGCGATTATAGCACGAGGCAGGGCATGAGGCCCGGCCCGCATTTCCAGACAAGAGGCTGACATGGCAACCGAACGCACACTGAGCATCATCAAACCCGACGCGACCAAGCGTAACTTGACCGGCAAGATCAACGCCAAGTTCGAGGATGCGGGCCTGCGCATCGTCGCGCAAAAGCGCATTCACCTGACGCCTGCCCAAGCGGGTGAGTTCTACAAGGTCCACGCCGAGCGTCCTTTCTTTGCCGAATTGCGCGACTTCATGGCGTCTGGCCCGGTCGTCGTGCAGGTGCTGGAAGGTGACGGTGCTATCGCGAAAAACCGCGAAGTCATGGGCGCGACCAATCCCAAGGATGCGGCACCCGGCACCGTGCGCGCCGATTTCGCCGAAAGCGTCGGCGAGAACTCAGTCCACGGCTCGGACGCGCCAGAGACGGCAGCCGAAGAGATCGCCTACTTCTTTGCAGGTCTTGAACTGGTCGGCTGATTTGACCTGATCACACCAATATCGGCAAGGGCCGCATCCATAGGGGTGCGGCCTTTTGCAATTGTATGAGTGGCTTGCGCGGTTTTCTTTATGTGGTCAAAGCGGGCGCGCAGGGCAGATTTCTCGGCGCCTTGGCAGTCATTCCACGGACGGCCCTGAAGGCCCATGACCATTGCGTAATATCCAATGAAATGCGGCGCGGTGCCGGATGTGATCAGGCGCGCATAGGCAGCGTCGGGGCCAATGTCGCGCAGCGCTTCGGCGGTGTAGATGCCTGCGCGCTCGCAAGCGGCCTCTACTGCCGGGCCTAGATTACGGATGGATGAAACGGGATCGCGCGGCTCTGTTATAGGATCAGTTTAGCCGCGCGCCCGCATTATCGCCAATGCCTAGATGCTGGCGAAGTCGTTAAAAACCTGTCGTGATATGATCTTCGGCTTGTTCACGATTTTCTTTTTAACTGTTCGCTGTGTTTGTGGCTGCGCAGGCTCTACGGCCTTGACGTCTTGCGCCTTTGGCGCTCGTATTGAATTTGGCATCGCTTTGCTCCTCAAAAAAAGGGTCACGCGCCGGAAAAGCATCCAGCTGCAAGCTGGTAACTGCTTTAGGATTGCTGCAAATCCGGGCATGAGTAAGCTGCAATCTGGACAATATCAGGGCAAAGGCAATGTGCTTTATGTCGCATGAGCAATTGAGGGCCGACGCCCTGCCAAGCAATTGATATTTAATGGTAAATTGTGGTGTTCAAACCGATCTGTGCCGCGTACGGCTTGCCGTTAGCCCCGCCGCCTGCGCCGCCCACCTTCGCCGCCGGAGCCTGCATTGAAATTAGGGCTAGGTAGGGTCACGATCTTGGACAGTTCAGGGAATTGGTCGGTCTTGTGCGGGATCGCGTTGGCTGCGACGAAATGCTCCTGAAATTTCGGCGCGATGGCTGTCTCGACCTTGTTGATCTCTAGTACCATACGCTCAATCTCCGCGCGCGCGGCGACGTTACACAGTGCAATGCGGGCCCCTGTTCCGGCGGCGTTGCCAGCGGATGTCACCTTGCTTAGATGCGCGTCGGGTATCATGCCCAGCACCATCGCGTGCAAGTTTGAGATATGCGCGCCGAACGCGCCGGCCAGCACGATCCGGTCCACCTTGTCGACGCCGCGCTCGTCCATCAGCAGGCGTGCGCCAGCATACAGCGCGGATTTAGCTAGCTGAATGGCGCGGATGTCGCCTTGGGTCACGGTGATGCGTGGGCCGCCCTCATCCGTCGAATCGTGCACCAGATAGCTATGCGTGCGGCCCTCGGGCACCATCCGCTCGGTCCCCGTTGCGGCCGCAGAGCCCATCAGCCCGTTTTCGTCCAGTAGCCCCGCAATGCGCAACTCGGCCACCGCCTCGATAATGCCGGACCCACAGATGCCGGTGATGCCCGTCGCACCGATAGCCTCGTCAAAACCGGGCTCATCCGACCAAATATCGCTGCCGATTACGCGAAAGCGCGGCTCTTTGGTCGCCGGATCAATGCGGATCGCGTCGATCGCACCGGGCGCGGCACGCTGGCCCGAGCTGATCTGTGCACCCTCAAACGCTGGACCAGTGGGCGAGGAGCAGGCCAGAACGCCCTGCTTGTTGCCCAGAAGGAGTTCGGCGTTGGTGCCGACGTCGATGATTAGCACCAGATCGTCGGATTTGCCCGGCTGCTCGGCCAGCGCGACGGCGGCCGAGTCGGCACCCACATGGCCCGCGATGCAGGGCAGAATATAGATGCGCGCGCGGGGATTGATGGCGCTAAGGTCCAGTTCGCCCGCGTTCAGCGTGATGGATTTCGACGTGGCGAGGGCAAAGGGCGCTTGGCCCAACTCGACCGGGTCGATGCCCAGCAATAGGTGGTGCATGACCGGGTTGCATACAAATACCGTCTCGACGATCAGCGTCGGGGAAATATCCGCCTCCTTGGCGATCTCCTCGGCTAGCGTGTTGATCGCCTCGCGCACCGCCCGGGTCATTTCCACGTCGCCGCCGGGGTTCATCATGGAATAGGAAACGCGGCTCATCAGATCCTCGCCAAAGCGAATCTGCGGGTTCATGATACCCGATGACGCGATCACCGCGCCGGTATGCAGATCGGTCAGGTGGGCGGCCACAGTGGTCGAGCCTAGGTCGATCGCCAGGCCATATAGCCCGCCCTCATGCAGGCCCGGCCAGATTTCCAGCACGCGCGCCACATCGTCATCATGCGCCTTGTTCAGCGCGACAGTCACCTGCCATTTGCCCTTGCGCAATACCGGTTGCAGCTTGCTCAGCAGGGTCAGATCGGCGGTGATGCCGGGAATGTCCCATTGCTGTTTCAGCGCGCGGGCGAGACGCTCAAGATCACCCGTGGGCTCGTGCATGTCCGGCTCGTCAACCGCGACCATATAGAGGCGTGTGGCCGGGTCCATCTCAATGACGCGGGCAGAGGCGGCCTTGCGGACGACCTGGCGGTGGACCTGGCTTTCTGGCGGCACGTCGATCACGACATCGCCCTGCACGGTAGCCTGGCAACCAAGACGGCGACCAGCCTTCAGTCCGCGCTTGTCCTCGTAGCGCTGCTCAACCGAGTTCCACTCGGACAACGCATCAGCGGCGACGGTCACGCCGTGTTTAGCGAATTCGCCATAGCTGGGCGTGATCTGACACTTTGAGCAGATGCCGCGCCCGCCGCAAACCGAATCCAGATCGACACCCAGCTGGCGCGCTGCCGTTAAAACGGGCGTGCCAACGGCAAAGTGACCGCGCTTGCCGGAGGGGGTGAATACGACGAGGGGATCGGTGCTCATGACGTGGTCCATCTGTTGCGCAAAGGCGTTGCTGGCGACATTAGGGATTTAATCGAGAAGGGGAAGGCCGCCAGCGCCGGAAACTGGTTCAGAGGCGGCATGTTTTGCGCGGCGGCGCGGTTCATTGGGGATTTTCATGGCCTCAGAGGCGCGGCCCGCCGCGCTGCAATCACTTTCGGCGGAGCGGCTCGCCGTCGGGCAGGGTGATCCCCGCAACCTGCTCGGAGATTGGATCGTTTTCCTGCGGGAATGCCTGCGCCACGTAGTCGCTGGGATCGCGCATCGCTTCCCACTTGCCGCCGACATAGATCTCGAGTCCCGAAAACCCGGCCTTATAGCCCATCTTGGCACTGCCGGGCACCCAATAGCCCAGATAGACATGGGGCAGTTCGGCCTCGCGGGCGATCTTGATATGGTCGAGGATGATGTAGGTGCCCATTGACGCGCGGGTGCGCTCGGGCTCGAAAAATGAGTACACCATTGACACGCCGTCATCCAAAACGTCGGTGAGGCATACCGCAACTAGCGCGCCGGTTTCACGCTCCACATACTCGACCACGCGTGTGCGAATAGGCGTTTCTTCGACCATTGAGGCAAATTCGAACGTGTCCATATCGGCCATTCCGCCTGACGCGTGCCGCCCCTCCAGATAGCGGCGGAAAAGCGCGTATTGATCCTCGGTCGCCCAAGGCGAGGTGGCGCGCCGCTCGATCCCCGCATTCCGGCGCAAGGTCCGCTTTTGGCTTTTGGATGGGACGAAGTCTGCAACGCTGATCCGCGCAGACAGGCACGCGGCGCAATCGGCGCAGGAAGGGCGATAAAGCACGTTTTGCGACCGACGAAAGCCTTGCTTGGACAGACCATCGTTCAGCCGCTGCGCGCCGTCGCCTTGCAGCGCGGTAAACAGCTTCCGCTCCATCCGGCCCTCCAGATAGGGGCAGGGCTGCGGCGCGGTCACGTAGAATTGTGGAGCGATGGTATTGGTATGTCGCATCAAGAGCCATTCTGGTCAGCGTTTTCCAAAACTTAGCAATGATGCCGCGCCGCGCCAAGCCGGGAATCGACCCCTCACGTAGTGTCAGGCGCGCCGGTTCACCGCGGCAGTGCCCAATACCAGATCGCTAAGGCCCTGCGCGCGGCCCCCCGTCAGCATCAAAATCACCGAGATAACCTGCGGAATGACAAAGGCCATCGACGCCGAATAGCCCAGTGTATGCAGCGCTGCTGTAAGCGTATCCAGCCTCGACCCGTCGTGGCGGCGCAGCTCAATCGCCATCAGTGCCATGCCCCATGTTGCCGATCCGCGCGATAGCGTGGCGATGCGGTAGATCAGACCGGTCACCAACATTAATGCCGGCAGAAAAAAGAATCCGATGCCTAGGGTCAGAACCAGCGCCAGAACGCTGAACATCAGGATCAGGGCCGAATCGACCAACCATGCGAGGAATCGCTTGGTCGGCACGCCGGAATAAAACTCGGGCTGCGCAATGGGATCGGGCAGGTGTATTTCGGTGCCAGTATAGATCATCGTGCCTCTCGCTGTGCGGTGCTGCTCAGGGCATATCAAGTCATGCACCCCAATAAAATCAAGTTCGCGCCGCCCGCCCCGGATAGTCAGGGGGCGGCCGGCGCATTTCGATAAGGGGCAGGCGCCGTCTTGCTAGGTGCCTGCGTCCTTTGTGCCGTCGTCAGTTTTTGTATCATCCGGGCCGCGAGGCGCCGATGCGCGGTCGTCCATGAACTGGTCGAACTCGGCCTTGTCCTTGGCTTGGCGCAAGCGATCGAGGAAGCCCTCAAAGCTGGCCTGCTCGTCTTGCAGGCGGCGTAGCATCTCGTCGCGGTAGGCGTCGAATGCGGTGTTGCCGCTGCTGCGGGTTACGGACGGGGTCGCCACGTGGCGGGATTTGCAGGGTCCGAACATGCGTTTACTCCATATCATATAGGCAAGAATGGCGAGGCCGACGGGCCAGATCATGGCAAAGCTGATGACCAGCGCCGCGATCCATGCCAGCTTGCCGCGCTGGTCCAGCCATGCGGCAACGCTTTCTAGCCAGCGCAACGGCGCGGCGGCCATGGGGGATTGTGCGTATGTGTTCATATCGACGTCCTTTGCTTTGGTTTCGATTGCAATGTAAATCCTCGTTACATTGAATAGATTGGGGCGGCCGAGCGCATCTACAAGAGGCGATGTTAACAATATTTACATCTGAGGCCAAAGTCGTCCGGCCATTGACCGCCCATGCGCCATGGGTATCACTGGCTGCATGGACTTTGCTTCCCGCATCACGCGCACACCGCGCGCCTTTCACAGCGATCACGCCGAGGAGGTGCGCGCGCGGTTTCCTGTATTGAACGGCGATCTGGCGCAAGTCATCGCGGGCGCGGCGGGTTGCAGCCCATATTTGCGGCAGCTTATGCAGTCAGAGGCAGACTGGCTGCCCGGCGCGCTGGACGCGCCCGAGGCCGCGCTGGATGCCGTTCTAGAGGGCCTGCACACCATCGAGGGCGATCCGTCCGGCCCGCTGCGCGGTGCCAAACGGCGGGTTGCCTTGCTGGCGGGGCTCGCTGATCTGGCGGGCGTCTGGACGCTAGAGACGGTGACAGGCGCGCTGACCGATCTGGCGGTCCTGTCCTGCGCGGCGGCCCTGCACCACGCCGTTGGCCACGAGATCCGCCGCGGCAAGGTGCCGGGCATGATTGAGGAAGACATCGCCACCGGCGCCGGAATGTGCGTGCTGGCGATGGGCAAGATGGGCGCGAGGGAGCTTAACTACAGCTCGGACATCGACCTGATCTGCCTTTATGACGACACGCGATTTGACCCGCAGGACAACCCCGAGGCGCGCGCCGCCTTCGTGCGTGCGACGCGCCGCATGGCCGCGATCCTGAGCGAAAATACAGCGGAGGGATACGTCTTTCGCACCGATCTGCGCCTGCGTCCCGATCCCGGCGTAACGCCCGTCTGCATGTCGATGGCCGCCGCCGAAGCCTATTACGAGAGCCTTGGCCGCACGTGGGAGCGGGCGGCCTACATCAAGGCGCGGCCCTGTGCAGGCGATATCGAGGCGGGCGAGCGATTTTTAACAACGATTCAACCCTTTGTCTGGCGCCGGCATCTGGACTTCGCCGCGATTGAGGACGCGCACAACATGCGGCTGCGCATCCGCGCGCACAAAGGGCTGGGCGCGGATCTGGGCGGCCCGCTGGATCTGATGGGCCACAACATGAAGCTGGGGCGCGGCGGTATCCGCGAGATCGAATTTTTTACCCAGACCCGCCAGCTTATCGCCGGTGGGCGCGATCCGTCCCTCAGGATGCGCGGCACGCTGGATGGGCTGGCGGGACTGGCGAACAAAGAGTGGATACCCGAAGGCGTCGCGACCGATCTGGCCGCGACCTACCGCTTTCACCGCGAGGTGGAGCATCGCCTGCAAATGCTACGCGACCAGCAGACGCATGATCTGCCTACCAGCGAGGACGAGTTCGCGCGCCTCGCTGCATTTATGGATCGCGATACGGGTGATCTGAAGGATGAGCTGTTATCGCGCCTAACGGCAGTTGATGGCGTGATTGAGCGGTTCTTCAAGCCCGACACGCCCGCCGGTGATACGCCCGATGAGGCTGAGCAGGGCGCATGGCTAGATGCAAAGGTGATCGCGCGCTGGCCGGGTTATCCTGCGCTGCGCTCGGACCGGGCGGGGCAGATATTTCGCCGTCTGCGGCCCGATATTCTGGCCCGCCTGTCGCGCACTTCGCACCCCGAGGAGGCGCTGCTCGCCTTCGACGGCTTCCTCGCCGGACTGCCCGCAGGCGTGCAGGTTTTCTCCCTTTTCGAGAGCAATCCGCAGCTGATTGAGCTGTTGGTCGATATCGTCGGAACCGCGCCCGCGCTTGCGAGGTATTTGTCGCGCAATGCGGCTGTGCTGGATGCGGTGATCGCGGGCGATTTCTTCTCCCCATGGCCGGGGCTGGCGGCGCTGAGCGCCGATCTGGCCGCGCGACTAGCGCCGGAGGAGGATTACGAGGCGCGCCTGATTTGCCTGCGTAGTTGGCGGCGCGAATGGCATTTTCGCATCGGCGTGCATCATCTGCGCGGGCTGGTGGATGCCGCCACGTCCGCGCGCCACTACGCCGATCTGGCCGAGGCAGTGCTGCGCGCCCTCTGGCCCGAAGTGGTGACGCAATTCTCGGTCAAGCATGGCCCGCCGCCGGGTCGCGGCGCAGCAGTGATCGGCATGGGGTCGCTGGGCGCCCGCGCGCTCAATGCTGCCTCGGACCTTGATCTGATCGTGATCTACGACGCCGATGGCGCGGAGGCGTCGGGGGGGCGCAGACCGCTAGGAGTGGGCGTCTATTACGCGCGGCTGACGCAGGCGATGATTTCGGGGCTGACGGCGCAGATGACGGGCGGGCGCCTGTATGAAGTGGACATGCGCCTGCGCCCATCGGGCAATCAGGGGCCGGTCGCCACATCGCTCAGCGCCTTTCAGGATTATCAGAAAAACCGTGCCTGGGGTTGGGAGCATCTGGCGCTGACCCGCGCCCGCGCCGTGGCCGGCGACAGCCCGCTTGGGGCTGAGATTGAGGCATTCAGGACGGATGTGATCGCAGATGTCGCCGCACGGAATGGCACAGCGCCGCGCATTGCGGGCGAGGTGGTGGAGATGCGCGCGCGCATTGCAGCCGCGAAGTCGCCCGTCGGTCCGCTTGATGCCAAAATGGGGCCGGGGCGGCTTCAGGATATTCAGCTGATTGCTCAGGCGGCTACGCTTGCGTCAGGCCGTGCGCGCACGGGTACGCAGGCCGGTCTAAGCGCGGGGACGGCGCTGGGATGGTGGGACAAGGCAGGTGCCGACGCGCTGTCGCGTGCGGCGTCGCTGTGCCGCGACGTGCAAATGGCAGCGCGGTTGCTAGGCGACGGTGCGCTGGACGCAGATCAGCTGGGATCGGGCGCGCGCGCCTTCGTCTTGCGCGAGACGGGTTGCGAGGATATTGCGGATTTGGTCACGGCGCTGGAGACACGCACGCGCATCGCAGCGGATGTCATAGACGCGGCGTTACACCGTGCGGGGCAGTCCGCGAAGTTAGGGCAGGGGATTGAGGGATGAAAACGAGCGATCCTCTGGACAAGAAAGGCCTTATATATGAGGCGTATCGCATCGACGGGATCGTTGCCGAGGAATGCCGCTCGATCTTTCTCGACTGGGCGCTTTCGTTGCCCGACGGGCAGGATACCCAAGACGCCATCATGCATTTTCTGGCAATTTATGCACCAGATTTTCCGCAGCATCCCATGACCGCAGTGTTGCAGCAAGGCCAAGAGGCCGCCGCGCGCCCGCGTCGCCGAGGCGGCTGGAAATCGCGCCCGCGCGATTAGGCGGACCCCCTCGCTCGCGTAGATTACGGCTTGGTCTTTGAGTACCAATCGACCGGGCAGCCCCGCAATGACCGCAGGGCAAACACGCTATTGCACCTAAATTGTCTCGAATTGGCCGTATTTGGCGCGCATCAATGTCCCCTTCGGGCGGTCCAACCTGCCCCACGATATCAGGCCAAAGGCCGCAGGAGGACAGTATGATACACCGTAGCACATCGATCCGCGCAATCGCCGCCCTTGCTATCGCCCTCGGGCTGTCGGCCTGCGCAGGTACGTCTAGCGATACCGTGACACGCGGTGCTACCTTGGACACACCGCAGCGAGCGGCGCCCATGGCGCTGAATGTTCAGCAGGTCCGCGTCAACGTGCCCCGCACATTGGCAGTGTCCGAGAAGAACCGCTTTTATCCGGGCGGCGATATCGTCTGGCGCGGCGAGCCGATTGGCGATCGCTATGCTCAGGTCGGCGCGATTTTCGAGGATGCGGCAGAGCGCGGCACCAAGGGCATGAAAAACGGCCTGCCCGTCGTCATGGATATCGAAGTCGAGCGCTTTCACGCGCTGACCGAAAAGGCCCGGGTGTTCACAGGCGGCGTTCATGCAATGACGTTCACAGTCACGCTGCGCGATCCGGCAACAGGCCAAGCGCTGAGCGCACCGCGCCAGATAAAGGCCGATCTTAGGGGCTATGGCGGCAGTCAGGCTATGGCCGCCGAACAGCGAGGCCAGACCCAGAAGGTGCGCATCACCGACCATCTGGCGCACGTTATCCAGATTGAGATGACGAACCCCGGTAGCTACCAAGCGACAGGTCTGGGACTGATGGGCGCGCTCAATACGCTTTAAGCTTTGCGCACCGCGTAAAACCCTCTAAGGGGACGGCATGACACCGTCCCCTTTACCCGTTATCCGCCTCATGCCAAAAACCTCACCGACGGGGGTGCGCCGAGGCGTGCCCTGGCTCTATGACAACGAGCTTGTCATGGACCGCCGGACTAAGGCGTTGGCCCCGGGCACCGTTGCACTGCTCGAAGACGCGAACCGCGAGCCTCTGGCACTGGTCGCCGTCAATCCTAATTCGCGCATCACCGCGCGCGTGCTGGATCTGGATACATCCCAAACCATCGACCGCAACTGGCTGATCGCCCGCCTGCGCCGCGCTCTAGAACTGCGCGAGACGCTGTTCGATGCGCCATACTACCGCCTGATCCATGCCGAAGGCGACGGTATGCCCGGCACCATCATCGACCGGTTTGGCGATACCTGCGTGATCCAGCCTAATGCGGCATGGGCCGAGGTGCTGCTGGACGATCTGGCCAGCGCAGTGGCCGAGGTTACGGGCGCGGCGCATGTTCTGAAAAACGCCAGCGGACGGGCGCGCAGCCTTGAGGGGATGGATGACGCCAGCGCCGTTCTGATCGGGACCGCGCCGGAAACGGCTGTGCCCGTGTTGATGAATGGCGCGACCTATATGGCCGACCTGACCGGCGGTCAAAAGACCGGCATTTTCTATGACCAGCGGCCCAATCATGCCTTTGCTGCGCGCCTTGCCAAAGGCGCGCGCGTACTCGACGTTTTCAGCCACGTTGGCGGGTATTCCCTCGCCGCGCTGGCGCATGGTGCGGTATCGGCGCTGGCTGTTGACGGGTCGGAACCTGCTCTGACGTTGGCGCAGGATGGCGCATCCGCGATGGGCATGGACGGCAAGTTTGAGACGCGCAAGGGTGATGCCTTCGACGTATTGGAGGCGCTGGGGCAAGAGGGCACGCAGTTCGATATAGTGATTTGCGATCCGCCTGCATTTGCTCCGTCGAAGAAGGCGCTTGAGGCAGGCCTGCGCGCGTATGAGCGCACCGCGCGCCTTGCCGCGCCGCTGGTGCGCGAGGGCGGCTATCTGGTGCTTTGCTCTTGCAGCCATGCCGCTGATATGGAGGCGTTTCGCCGCGCCTGCCTGCGCGGTATCGGTCGCGGTTTGCACGGCAGCGGGCGGTCCTCGCAACTGATCCACACGGGCGGCGCGGGGCCGGACCATCCGCTGCATCCGCATCTGGCCGAGACGGGCTATCTCAAGGCGCTGTTTTTTCGGTTGTGAAGGCGCTGCTCGACACTTGCGTGATCTATCCGACGGTGATGCGCCAGATGCTGTTGGGCGCGGCTCGGGCAGGGGCGTTTACCCCGCTCTGGTCGGCGCGCATCATCGAGGAATGGCAGCGCGCCTCGATCAAACTAGGACCAGCAGGCGTTGCGCAAGCGGGCGCTGAGGCGGCCCTGCTGGCGGCAGATTGGCCTGCCGCACAAGTGACGTGGCCGCCCTCGCTGGAGGCGCGGCTATGGCTGCCCGATCCTGCCGACACGCACGTACTGGCCGCCGCTATCGCAGGTTCGGCGGACGTGATCGTGACACTGAATTCCAAGGATTTCCCGCGCCAGATATTGGCCGAAGAAGGACTGTCGCGCAGCGATCCCGACGCGCTGCTGCATGGCATCTGGCAAGCATCGCCCGACATGATGGCGCAGGTCGCCAGCGGCATCTTGGCCGAGGCGCGCCGCCTGAGCGGCGACGATTGGACTATGCGCGCGCTGCTGAAAAAAGCCCGACTGCCGCGCATTGCCAAGGCACTTGGATAGCACAGCGGCTACGCGCCCCAACGCGCCTCAAGCTTTTCGATCGCGGCAATTCTAGCGTCCGTTTTGGGATGGCTCATCAGCCATGCGGGTGCAGCGCCGGAGTTTGACTTTGTCAGGGCCTCCAGCTTGCGAAAAAGCGACTTCTGGGGTGCAGTCCCAATCCCGGCCTTTACCAGTAGCGCGGCGGCGTATTCGTCCGCCTCATACTCGTCGTTCCGCGACAGCCGGGCAGCCAGCATTGATGTCAGCGCGCCAGCAATCATGATGCCGATCCCCGGCAGGAACCGTGACAGCACCATTGCCAGCGCGGTGCGGAGCGCATTTTGACCCGAGAAGTCGATCATGCGGCGCCGCGAGTGGCCGAGTGCGACATGTCCCAACTCATGCGCAATGACTGACGCCATCTCTTCGCCCGACACATCACCGGACTGGAATTTGGCATAAAATCCGCGCGTGATAAAGATGCGTCCGTCCGGCGCGGCAAGGCCATTAACCGGGTCGATCTCGTAGATATGCACCCGGATGCGCGCAAGCTCGAGCGCGGCGGCCAGCCTGTCGGTCAGCGCCTTCAGCTTGGGGTCTGCCAGTTCGGTGGATTTCTCGGTCAAATCACGGGACGTACGCCAGACCGAGAATCGGTACATGACGAAGGCATAGATCAGCGCCAGCAGGATGGGGGTGAACTTTAACATGACTCCTATATGGAGCGGCGCCGCTCCATCTGCAATCGCGGCGAGTTTGTTAGACGTTCCTCAGGCGTGGCTACATCAGGGTCGAATGCTCGGGGACATTCGATTTAAGCTACCGCCAGAGGTTTTGATGGCGCCCGCCTAAATTTACACCGCCTTCGATCTCAACGTTTCGACGACATCATATTGAGGATCTCGGCGTCAAGCATTGTCATCGCGCTAGGGTAATGTGGCAGCAGGACCGAGCCCGTCGGAAAACTGGCAAACCACGCCCCACAACCGCCTATCGCCGCGCCGGAACTTTCGCGCAACGATTAAGGTTGTGACCGTAGAGGAGGAAAGTGACATGGCTAAATTCAAAATTGGCGATCACGTAAAATGGAACTCAGAAGCGGGATATGTGACCGGTAAGATTAGCAAGGTTCACACGAGCGATTTCGACTACAAAGGGCATCCCAGACGCGCTTCAAAAGATGATCCGCAATATGAGATTGAGAGCGACAAGACCGACCATGTCGCCGCGCACAAAGAAGACGCGCTTACGAAGATCGACTGATGGCAGGCGGATTTCGCACTGTTGGCCATTCGAACCGGAGCCTTGCTGAGTTCGTAGACATCCTGCAGCGAGCTGGTGTGCAGGTGGTTGCGGATGTACGCAGCTTTCCGCGATCGCGCACCAACCCCGCGTTCAACATCGACACTCTGCCCGGTGAACTTGAACCCCTGCAGATTGGGTATCGTCATTTTCCCGATCTCGGGGGTCGGCGGCCAGTTCAGCGCGATGTTCCGGACGACGTTAACGCACTCTAGCGCAACCGAAGTTTCCAGAATTATGCGGACTACGCGTTGTCAGAAAAATTTGGCACCGCCTACGACGAGCTTGTCGAACTTGGGCAGGGTCGCCTTGTGGCAATCATGTGCTCGGAGGCCGTGTGGTGGCGCTGTCATCGCCGCATCATCGCGGATTACCTCCTTCTGAGCGGCTATGAGGTTTTTCATTTGATGGGAAACGGGCGCGAGGAAGCGGCATCACCAACACCGGGAGCGGTGAAGACCGACGGTGCGAAGGTGATCTATCCGGCTGTCGACGAGGCATGACTTGGTGCGCCTCAATTTTCCCCGCCTCATCGGGTGCATGGTCACTCAGCTACCGCTCGCGCGCGCATCGCCGCAGCGGCCTAGATGGCTTCCCCGCCCGCGGACACGCTGGCCATGCGGGGGGCAGAAACATAGCCCTCGACTGTATATATATCTAGGCCATGTCCCACCGACACGTGCCGCGTTAGGTGCCTTTCACCGGACGATCGAAGCTAAGGGCAATTGGGTCGCTGGCGGGAAAGGTGTCTTGCAGCGCAGCATCAAGCAAAGCGTCGATATGTTCTTGATGTTGCATCGGCTGGGCCTTGCCGGGTTTTTCTTCAGCGGCTTCAGGTGTCAGCGCCAAAGGAGTTGGCCCTCTACTGTAATCTACTGCCGTGCACGACAGCACTGCGCCGCTTTCATCTGCCGTAATGCGGGCACGGCGGCTGCCGGAGAAGAATGTCAGCCGTATGCGGCCTGCATCTTCGGCCTCGCCGCGTTCAAACCTGCTGGTGACAGTGCCGTCACGCATCCTTTGTTGCAGCTCTTGCGGCTCAATTTTTAGCGCTTTGGCTACAATATCGGCGTCGATCAGGATCTGGTCGGGTCCAATTTCAATTTTCGACATGAGGGACTTCCTTCTCACTAGGCAGCTACCGTAGTCGCCGGGCAATGATAGTCAGCGACAGCAGAACGGGTCGGTTTGCTCAGCAACGCGCTTTGCACGGCTGCATTGGCGATGTTGAAGCGGCCGTTCGGCGTGCAGGCAAACCGCAAGAAAAACCCACGATTTGTTGTCTGCGGGCGTCGCGAGGCACATTGTCACCAGATTAATTGGTATTGACAATGCTTATTATGTCGAGTGCTAATAGGTAGTTCAAATACCAAATATGTGGCGGCCTCGGGGAGCCGAAAAGTTCGGCAGATATCGTGGTGAGGGTATAGACACTGGACGCGCCATTTTTTTGGTTAATAGGAAAGCAATGACCTATGGCTTATCGTCTGACATTGAACCAAATTAACAGTACGACGCATGATACGCATCATCTGGTGTTTGATCGGCCTAAGGGGCTTGAGTATACACCGGGGCAAGCGTTCGAGCTGCACTTGCTCAAAGACGGCTGGCAGAAAAAGGGGCGCCCATTTACGCCTGTCTCATTGCCAGATGAGCCGACGCTAGACTTCATCATCAAATCCTACCCCGACCATCACGGCGTGACCGAACAGATCGCCAAAATGGAGCCGGGCGACGAGGTCGAGATGAAAGGACCGTTCGGCGCGCTTTCGGACAAAGGGCCGGGAGTGTTCATTGCTGGTGGCGCGGGAATTACCCCGATGATTGCCATATTGCGCAAAAGGTTGCGCGATCACGGAACGCTGGCTGGATCGACGCTGTTGTTCGCGAACAAGACCGAAGCCGATGTAATCTGGCGCGATAAATTCGAGGCGATGAAGGGTCTTACGACAGCGTTTGTCGTGGATGAACCAAATTCCAGCCTGCCACAACAAAGGCTTGACCGCGATTACCTGAGCCAGTTCGTGCAGACGGACAGCCGATGCTATCTATGCGGCCCACCGCCGATGATGGATGCCGTTCGGGCAGCGCTACACGACCTCGGTGTCGAAGATACCCAGATCATTCAAGAGGAGTTCTAAGCATGAACGTGCTGTTCCTTGTCCATCATCGACCTCGCAGCCTTTCACGGTCGACCTGATCAAACATACCCTCTTGGATTGCAACATCCTATTCTCATGGATCGAAGTTACGCCGTCCGCCTGATTTCGACCGTCCAGCGTGATCGGAGGCCCCGATGAGTGAAGCAACGTTGAATCATAGCCAGGACGAGCGCGGATTTTTCACCCGCTGGTTCATGTCAACAAATCACAAGGATATCGGCGTCCTCTACCTGTTCACGTCGGCTGGTGTCGGGCTCATCGCGGCGCTTTTGTCGGTCTTCATGCGGGTCGAACTGATGGAGCCGGGGGTGCAATATATGTGCCTGGAAGGCCTGCGGTTCTGGCCCTCGGTAGCAGACTGCACGCCGGACGGGCATTTGTGGAACATCATCGTTACCTATCACGGTATCCTGATGATGTTTTTCGTGGTGATCCCCGCACTGTTTGGTGGTTTCGGGAATTACTTCATGCCTCTGATGATCGGCGCGCCCGACATGGCATTTCCGCGCTTGAACAACCTCAGCTATTGGCTGTTTGTCGCGGGCACCAGCTTAGCGGTGGCGTCGTTCCTCGCGCCCGGCGGGGACGGATCGCACGGCGCCGGCGTCGGCTGGACGCTCTATGCGCCGCTTTCGGTGCACGATGGGGGCATCTCGATGGACTTGGCAATTTTTGCCGTCCATGCCTCGGGCGCCAGCTCAATTCTGGGCGCGATCAATATGATCACTACCTTCCTAAATATGCGCGCGCCGGGGATGACCATTTTTAAGGTGCCGCTGTTTGCGTGGTCGATCTTCATCACGGCGTGGATGTTGCTGATGGCTGTCCCGGTGCTGGCTGGGGCGGTGACGATGCTACTGGTTGACCGCAACTTTGGTACGACATTCTTTGACCCCTCAGGCGGGGGCGATCCGATGCTGTATCAGCACCTGTTCTGGTTCTTCGGCCATCCCGAGGTTTACATCGTCGTCCTGCCAGGATTTGGCATCATCAGCCACGTCATTGCGACATTCTCGCGCAAGCCAATCTTTGGTTATCTGCCGATGGTCTGGGCACTGATCGCCATCGGACTCCTCGGTTTTCTGGTCTGGGCGCATCACATGTTCACTGTCGGTATGTCGATCACGCAGCAGAGCTTTTTCCAGATCGCGTCTGTCACCATCGCGGTGCCGACCGGCATCAAGATTTTCTCGTGGCTGGCGACGATGTGGCGCGGCTCGATCCAGTTCAAGACGCCAATGTTGTTCGCCATCGGTTTTATATTTCTGTTCACAGTCGGTGGCGTGACGGGCGTGGTTTTGGCGCAGGCCAGTCTGGATCGAGCCTATCACGACACCTATTATGTCGTAGCCCATTTCCATTACGTGATGAGCCTTGGGGCGGTGTTCGCACTGATTGCCGGGATTTATTACTGGCTGGCCAAGATGTCGGGACGACAATACCCCGAATGGGCGGGCAAACTGCATTTCTGGATGTTCTTTATTGGCGCCAATCTGACATTTTTTCCCCAGCACTTCTTGGGGCGCCAAGGGATGCCGCGCCGCTATATCGACTATCCCGATGCATTTGCGCTGTGGAACGCAGTATCTAGCTGGGGTGCATTGCTGTCCTTCGCCTCATTTTTACTGTTCATCGGGATTATCGTCTACACGCTGCTGGCGGGTAAACGTGAGACGCGGCCGAGCTATTGGAACGACTACGCCGATACACTGGAGTGGACCTTGCCGACACCTGTGCCGGAGCACACGTTCGAGGTACTGCCAAAGCCCGAGGATTGGGACAGGCGGCTGGCCTGACTAACCCGGTGAGACGGTTTGGCGAAGAGTGTAAGGTTCGATATCGACAACAATGATGACCATTAGCAAAGATTGTGTAATTATTATCAGTGAATAATATTCGATTTGCGACAACGGCGCGCGCTTACTATAGCCCGCCTCTATCTCCGATTAACGTCAACTCAGTGCATCGCTCTGCTGGGCACTCAAGCCTTCATGCCGCGTCTGTCAAAGCAAGTAGGTTTCGCCCGGATTTCAAGACGCCGTCTTGGATGTCGTTGGTTATCGCGTCGTGCAGGGCGGTTGCGTCGCGCGTCGTCAGGGCGGCCAGTATTTCCTTGTGACGATCAATCTCGTAATATTCAGTGACCCGCGTAATCACTTGGCGCTGGAACGGGCCTAGCTGTAGCCAGATGCTTTCAATGATCGGCATCGAGGCCTGGGCCGGATTAACCGTGTATAGCGTGCGGTGGAAGGCTTGGTTCAGCAAGGTCAGCTGATCCAGATCTCTTTCAGTCACGAACCGGTCCATTCTCTCGTCGATTTCCGTCAGTTTTTCGATGATAATATCCGACATGTAAGGCAGTGCGCGGCCCGCCGCGTGGACCTCGACCGCAACGCGCAATGCGACCAGCTCCTCAAAGCGGCCAGGTGCCATCAAAGGGACCGTCATACGCCTGTTATCCTTGATCTGTATGGCATGTTCCGAGCTGAGCCGCCGCACCGCCTCGCGGACCGGGGTCGGGCTAAGACCCAAACGTTCGGCCAACCCACGCATCGTCAACGATGTACCCGGCTCGATCGCGCCCAGCATAATCGCGTTGCGCAGGCGCTCATAGACGTATTCCTGCGTCGTCGCGCCGGAAGGTATTGGGATGTCAGGAATATTGAGTTGGTCGTTGCTGATCATGAGGGTGCCCTTGGATTTGTTGAGTCTGATTATATTCATTAAAAAGATTGACACAATGCAGTAAGCGATATTACGAATTGCATAAAGGTATCACAAAATAACCATCGGTATTGAAGGGTGACGCATGTCTGACAACAAGGCAGAGGCTTGGCTGGCGGAGCGTCCGGAGATTGATTCCATCTTTGCCTGTGTTTGCGATCTGAATGGCACAATGCGGGGCAAGCGTGTTCCGGTCGATCAAGTGTCCAAGGTCGTGAGCGGCGGGCTGCGGATGCCATTATCGATTGTCGGAATGGATGTCTGGGGCGAGGATGTCGAGAACAGTGAACTGGTTTTTGAGACCGGCGATTCCGACGGGTTGTGCGATTTCACCGGCCGCCCATTGATGCCGATCACCTGGACAAGCCGCCCGACGGCGCTGGCAATGCTGTGGATGCGCCAAGAAGACGGCACACCGTTTCCGGGCGATCCTCGCCGGGCCTTGGCGCGCGTCGCCGATCAGTACAAAGAGCGCGGGCTGACGCCTGTTGTGGCGACCGAGCTGGAATTCTATCTCGTCGATCCATCCGAAGATCATCCGCAGGCTCCGCGATCGCCGGTAACTGGCAAGCGACTGGATTCCGATGGGGCACTGTCGCTGGACGATTTGCAGCATTTCGACGAATTTTTGAACGACGTCTACGATGCGTGCGATTTGCAGGGTATCCCAGCTGATGCCGCGATTTCAGAAAATGGTGCCGGACAGTTTGAGATCAACATGAGGCATGTTGCCGATCCGCTGCGCGCCGCCGATGATGCAGTACTGTTCAAGCGGTTGGTGCGTGGCATCGCCCGCAAGCACGGATTTGCCGCCACATTCATGGCCAAACCCTACGGCGATCTGTCCGGCAGCGGTTTTCACATACATTTCTCGCTGGTTGATGAAAATGGCGTCAATGTTTTTGACAATGGCGGCGAAGAGGGCACCCCACTGCTACTGAACGCAGTGGCTGGGCTGCTGGCGACGATGCAGCAGAACACGCTGACATTCGCCCCGCATGAGAACTCCTATCGCCGACTGCTACCGGGGGCTCACGCGCCGACAAACGTTGCTTGGGGCTACGAAAATCGCACGGCCGCGATCCGTATTCCGGGCGGGGATCCCAAGGCGCGGCGCATCGAGCACCGCGTGGCCGGCGCCGATGCCAATCCGTATCTTGTGATGGCCAGTATTCTGGGCGGAGCGCTGCTGGGCATTGAGAATGATATGAAACCTGCGGCGCCGATCACCGGCGATGCCTATTCGATGAAGCTCGACAATCTGCCGCTGGACTGGGCGACAGCCATCGACGCCTTTCGCAAGGGCGCAGATGTTCCGACCATCTTTTCCAAACGGCTCCAGACGATGCTGGTCGAATGCAAGATGCAAGAATTGCGGAAATTTGCGCGCCACGTGACGAATTTCGAATATGATAGCTACTTGGAGGTCGTGTGATGAACGCGATGACACATCCCTATGCGGGCGACGGAAGCCATACCAGTAGCTACTACGCCGCCTCGGCCAATCCTACGCCAGAACGGCCAGAACTGATCGGCGACCACCAGATTGATGTCTGCATTGTCGGCGCCGGATATAGCGGTCTGTCGACCGGGCTGCACCTTGCCGAAAAGGGCTACAAGGTCGCCATCATCGAAGGTGCGCGGGTCGGCTGGGGCGCCTCGGGGCGCAATGGCGGGCAGATCGTCAACGGGCTGAACGCCAGCCTGCAAACGATCAGGAAGCGCTATGGGCAAGACACGGCCACATTCGTCGCCGGTCTGGTGCAGGAGGGCGGCGAAATTATCCGCGAGCGGATCAGCACTTACGACATCAAGTGCGACCTGAAGGAAAAGAACATCTTCACCGGCCTGACCAGCGCCCATATGGGCGAGTTGGAAGACCGGATGAAACTTTGGGCCAGCTACGGCATCACGAACCAAGAGATGCTGGACAAGAATCAACTGCGCAAACATATAAACTCCGACCTTTATGCGGGTGGTCTGATTGACCATTCCGGCGGCCATATGCACCCGCTGAACCTTGCACTTGGCGAGGCGGCGGCGTTTGAACAAAACGGCGGCACGATCTATGAAATGTCGCCGGTGATCGACGTTGATCACGCGGCAGCAAAGCCGGTGGTCAGAACTGCCAAAGGGTCGATGACCTGCAAGACGCTGGTTCTGTGCGGTAATGCCTATCTGGGTCATGTGGTGCCGACGCTCACGTCGCGCGTGATGCCGGTGTCGACGCAGGTGATGGCGACCGAACCTTTGGGCGAGGCGCGGGCGCACGAATTGTTGCCGACGGACACCTGCGTCGAGGATATTCGCTACATCCTTGATTACTACCGCCTGTCCGGCGACAAGCGCATGTTGTTCGGCGGCGGCACGGTTTATGGCGGCGCGGATCCCAGCGACATCAAGGCCAAGTTGCAACGCAACATGGACAAGGTGTTTCCGCAGCTCAAGGGCGTCAAGATCGACTACGCTTGGAGCGGCAATTTCGCCCTGTCGTTCAGCCGCGTACCGCAGATGGGCCGTATCGGCGACAACACATATTTCGCGCATGGCTACAGTGGCCATGGCGTGACCGGATCGCACACTTTCGGGCGCATCCTGTCCGAGGCGATCGACGGCGATCTGACCCGATTTGACGTTTTTGCCAAGGTACCTTGGTACCCGTTTCCCGGTGGGCGGATGTTCCGCGTTCCATATTCAATGATCGGGTCATGGTGGTACGGGCTGCGCGACAAATTGGGCGCTTAATAAAAAAACACGAAATCCAATGGGAGGATAAGATGAAGACAACGACATTGATATGCAGCGCACTGGCGCTGACTGCCGGGTCCGCATGGGCCGAAGGCGAGCTGAACGTCTATCACTGGTCCGATTACGTGGCCGAGGACACAATCGCCAATTTCGAGGCGGAAACCGGCATCACGGTAAATTACGACGTGTTTGACAGCAACGAAGTGCTGGAAGCCAAGATGCTGACCGGAGCCAGCGGCTATGATGTCGTGGTGCCGTCGATCGAGTTTCTCGCGCGTCAGGCGCAGGCGGGCGTGTTTGCCAAGATCGACAAGGAAAAGCTATCTAACTACGGCAATCTTGATCCCGAGATCCTCAAGATCATCGCGGTAAATGATCCCGACAATACTTACGGCGTGCCCTACATGATGTTCACCACCGGTATCGGCTACAACGTCGATAAGGTGGCCGAACGCATCGACGCCGACAAAATCGGTAGCTGGGACATGATCTTTGACCCGGAGACCGCGGCCAAGCTGGAGGATTGCGGCATTGCGGTGCTGGACTCCCCATCCGAGGTGATCGCGCCAGCGCTAAACTATCTGGGGCTGGATCCGAATTCCGAGGATAAGGCCGATCTGGAAAAGGCCAGCGAGCTGATGATGGGCATTCGCCCTTACATCCGCTATTTTCATTCCTCGCAATACATCAATGATCTGGCCAATGGCGATATCTGCGTGTCCATCGGCTATTCCGGTGACGTCCTGCAAGCGCGCGATCGTGCCGCCGAAGCCGGCCAAGGGATCAATATCGCCTACACGATTCCGCGCGAGGGCGCACAGGTCGGATTTGACATGATGGCGATTCCAGATGATGCGCCAAATCCCGAGAACGCGCTGAAATTTATCGATTATATCCTTCAGCCCAAGGTTGCCGCCGACATCACCAATTATGTCTATTTCGCCAATCCCAACACCGCCGCGACCGAATTCGTGAGCGAAGACGTGGCCAACGATCCCGGCATCTATCCACCGGCCGAGGTCAGAGCCAAACTGTTCTCGCTCAAGCCGCACTCGGCCCGCTATGACCGGACGCTGACTCGGACGTGGACCACGATCAAGACGGGTAAATAGACCCCTGCGTTGCCGCCCGGGTCGCGTCCGGGCGGCAGCCATTCTCCAATACTACTTTGGGAGCAATCATGTCTGACTCCACTTCCGTTTCAGATGCAAAACCCTGGACCGATCCGAACGCGGTACCGTTTTTGCAAATCAACAATGTGACCAAGAACTTCGGCGTATTCACCGCTGTGAACAACGTCTCGCTGGAAATCTACAAGGGCGAAATTTTCTGTCTTTTGGGCGGCTCTGGTTGTGGCAAGTCCACCCTGTTGCGAATGCTGTCGGGGTTCGAGGATCTTACCTCCGGGCAGATTATCATCGACGGCCAAGATCAGGCAGGCATCGCGCCCTATGATCGACCCACCAACATGATGTTTCAATCCTACGCGCTGTTTCCACATATGAGTGTGGAGAAGAATATCGCCTACGGGCTGAAACGTGACGGCCTGCCCAAGGCAGAGATTGCCACCCGCGTCACTGATATGCTGTCACTCGTGCAAATGGACGACTTTGCCGCCCGCAAGCCACATCAGCTGTCCGGCGGGCAACGCCAGCGCGTCGCGCTGGCCCGTTCGCTAGTGAAAAAG
>JAGXGX010000033.1 GCA_024636515.1 Roseovarius sp. | reverse complement strand
GGTAGGGGGTCGATATTTCTTGATGTGTTATACTATATCACCTACAGAGTGAAGCGATATGTTATATAATCACATGAGGTATTCATGCCCGTCAACGCTTGCCTTACCGCCCTTGCAGCCGCCGCATTCCTGCTGTCCGGCGGCGCAGCTGCCATAGCAGAAGTTCCTAAGGTCGCTGTTGATGTCGCGCCCGTCCAATCGCTGGTTGCGCGGGTGATGCAAGGGATCGGCGCGCCCGAACAGATCGTGCGGCAGGGCGCGTCGCCCCATGGCTATGCACTGCGCCCGTCCGAGGCGCGCAGTCTGGCAGAGGCGGATGCCGTTTTCTGGATCGGTCCCGCGCTGGCGCCGTGGCTAGAGCGGAGCATCGACACGCTCGCGCCGGGTGCGGCGATTGTTCGGCTGCTGGACGTGCCCGGAACGACGGTACTGGAGTTCCGTGAAGGTGCGCAATTTTCTGCGCCTGAGGGTGAGGGCACACATGATGACGACCACGAGGGCCACGATCACGCGGGCAGCGATCCGCACGCGTGGCTCGACCCCGAAAATGGCAAACTGTGGCTGGATGCTGTCGCAGTGGAGCTGGGCAGGTTAGATCTCGAAAACGCAGGTAACTATGCCGCCAATGCAACTGCCGGAAAGTCAGAGATTGACGCCGCCGTGGAGGAGATTCGGCAGGGCCTGGCACCGGTCGCGGGCCTACGATTTGTTGTCTTTCATGATGCCTATCAATATTTTGAAGCCCGCTTTGACTTGCCTTCGCTAGGGGCGATTGCTGCGGGGGATGCATCCGATCCCGGTCCCGCGCGTATTGAGGAAGTGCGCGGCATCATACGCGATGGCCGCGTCGCCTGCGTGTTTTCCGAGCCGGAGTTCAATCAGTCGTTTGTGGAAACAGCGATTGAGCGAACGGACGCCAAAGCAGCGAACATCGACCCATTGGGCAGCCAGATCACGCCCGGCCCGCAATTTTACCCTGCGTTGTTGCGCGCGGTTTCAGATGTATTGGCCAATTGCGCAAAATAGGGCTCGCCGCGCAGTTTGACAGCGCCGGCATCTGTGCCGTCCGTTGTAGATAGGCATCATGGCGGCGGGAATCGCAGGCACGATTGAGGGTGTCATTAAGCACCGCGCCCGTTCCGATCTTAGTAGCGGTAGTCCCTGTGGTTACGCCCAAGGGCAGGCTGTGCAATTCCAGGAGAGTCCGCTACCGCAGCATTCTTACCGATGCTTGAAATTGCCGCCAGCGCGGTCAACGCGCTGATTTCGCTATTAATGTTTGGCCTGACTTGGTCTAGGCAGTGTGGCGGTATGGTAGGCCCGGCAGGACTTGAACCCGCAACCAAAGCGTTATGAGCGCTCTGCTCTAACCAGTTGAGCTACAGGCCCGCCATGCCGCGTTTCCTACGCAGCAGCCGAGGCCGCGTCAAGGCTTTGAGATTGCGCAAGGCGCAGGTATGGGCTAGGCCCGCGCGTAAATCTGAGGAGAGCGCGATGACCAATCCCAAGACTGGTGTGAGCTATGCCGACGCAGGCGTTGATATCGACGCGGGCAATGCGCTGGTCGAACGGATCAAGCCTGCGGCCAAACGCACAGCGCGCCCCGGCGTCATGTCGGGCCTTGGCGGCTTTGGCGCGCTCTTTGATCTCAAGGCGGCGGGGTATCATGATCCGGTGCTGGTCGCGGCCACCGACGGGGTCGGCACCAAGCTGCGTATTGCGATTGATACCGGCCATGTAGACGGCGTGGGGATCGATCTGGTCGCGATGTGCGTCAACGATCTGGTATGCCAAGGGGCCGAGCCGCTGTTCTTTCTGGACTATTTTGCCACGGGCAAGCTGGAGATGGAGCAGGCTGCGCGCATTATCGAGGGTATCGCAGAGGGCTGCGTACGTTCGGGCGCCGCGCTGATTGGCGGGGAGACGGCTGAGATGCCGGGCATGTACCCTGCTGGCGATTTCGATCTTGCGGGCTTTGCCGTTGGCGCGATGGAGCGGGGGGCGACTTTGCCTGATGGCGTGATCGCGGGCGACGTGCTGCTGGGCCTCGCTAGCGATGGCGTTCATTCCAATGGGTATTCACTGGTTCGCAAGCTGGTCGATATGTCGGGTCTGGGCTGGGATGCGGGTTGCCCTTGGGGCGAAGGAACCCTTGGCGCGGCGCTGCTGACGCCCACGCGCCTCTATGTGAAATCCGCACTTGCGGCGATCCGCGCAGGCGGCGTTCATGCGCTGGCCCATATCACTGGCGGCGGCCTTACCGAAAACCTGCCGCGCGTCCTTCCCGAAGGGCTGGGCGCTGATATTGATCTGGGCGCGTGGGACCTTCCCGGCGTCTTTGGCTGGCTGCGCCAGACGGGCGACATGGATGAGGCCGAACTGCTGAAAACATTTAACTGCGGCATCGGCATGATCGTGTCCGTCGATGCGGACCGCGCCGATGGACTCGCCGAGTTGCTGACCGAGCAGGGCGAGACTGTTCATCGCCTCGGCCATGTCACGGACGGCGCGGGTGTTCGGTATAGTGGCGCGCTGGCGTGACCGAGCGGGTCGCCATTCTTCTGTCTGGCGGTGGCTCCAACATGGTGGCGCTGCTGGATAGTATGACGGGCGATCATCCTGCGCGCCCCGCGCTGGTTCTGTCGAACCGCGCGGATGCGGGCGGGCTCGCCAAGGCCGCAGCGCGCGGCGTGCCGACCGAGGTGGTCGATCACCGGCCTTACGGAGAGGATCGCGGCGCGTTTGAGGACGCGCTGCACGCGCGCATCATGCAGCATACGCCTGATATCATTTGCCTTGCCGGATTTATGCGGGTGCTGACCGAAGGCTTCGTGGCCCGCTGGCAGGGGCGCATGATCAATATTCATCCGTCGCTATTGCCTAAGTATCGCGGCCTGCACACTCATGCGCGGGCGCTGGACGCGGGCGACGCCGAGGCGGGCTGCACGGTGCACGAGGTGACGGCTGCGCTAGATGACGGACCGCTTTTGGGTCAGGCGCGCGTGCCCATCATAACCGGTGATACGCCCGAGACACTTGCTGCCCGGGTGCTGGCGGCCGAACACCAGCTTTATCCTGCCGTCTTGCGCCGTTTTGCCGCTGGTGACCGCACGCAAATCCATCTGCCCTAGGCGCCGCGCCATACCCGTTTCAATTCGCGCCGATCCACCTTATATCGGCGTATCAGACCTCAGCGAAAGAGCCCTTTGCCTTGATCCAGACCATCACCACGACAGACGCGCTGGCCGATTACTGCGCCCGCGCTGCCCAGCACCCTTATGTCACCGTCGACACTGAGTTTTTGCGCGAACGCACCTATTATTCCAAGCTATGCCTCGTCCAACTGGCCTATCCGGGCGAGGGCGATGAGACAGCGGTACTGGTTGATCCGCTGTCGGATGGCCTGTCGCTGGACCCGCTCTATACGCTCTTTCGGGATGAGACGGTGGTCAAGGTATTCCACGCCGCGCGTCAGGATCTCGAGATCTTTTTTGTCGATGCGGGCCTGATCCCGACGCCGCTCTTTGATAGCCAGGTGGCCGCTATGGTCTGCGGCTTTGGTGAGCAGGCCGGATACGAGACGCTGGTCAAGCGGATTGCCAAGGCTGAAGTCGATAAATCCTCGCGATTTACCGATTGGTCGCGCCGCCCGCTAAGTGATGCACAAAAGACTTATGCGCTGGCCGACGTGACGCATTTGCGTAAGATCTATGAGTACCTCGCGCGCGAGCTGACCAAGACTGGCCGCGACAAATGGGTCGCCGAGGAAATGGCCGTGCTGAATGCGCCCGAGACCTACGTGACTCAGCCCGACGAGGCATGGCAGCGCATCAAGACGCGCAACAATTCGGGCAAATATTTGTCTATCGTGCGCGAGTTGGCCCGGTTTCGTGAGACTTATGCGCAGGCGCGGGATATCCCGCGCAACCGTGTCTACAAGGACGACGCATTGGTCGAGCTAGCGGCGACCAAGCCCACCGATGTACAGGATCTCGGCCGCTCACGTCTGCTGCTTCGCGAGGCGCGCAAGGGAGACATCGCAGACGGTATCCTCAAGGCTGTGGCCGACGGACAGGCCGTGCCAGCCGCAGAGCAGCCAAAGCCGGATCTCAGCCGGGAGAAGCTACAGGTCAATCCGGCCATCGCCGATCTGCTGCGCGTATTGCTGAAGGGTGCGGCTGACCGCGAGGGCGTTGCGTCCAAGCTGATCGCGACCGCCTCGGATCTGGATGCGATTGCCGCCGGGCAGCGCGACGTTGCCGCCCTCTCTGGCTGGCGTCACGACGTTTTCGGGGCCGAGGCACTGCGCCTTTGCAAGGGTGAGATTGCCCTACGCGTGAAGGGTGCGACCATCGAGACCGTGGAAGTCTGATATCTTAGCGGCGGGAGGTGGCGCTGTTCGTCAGGCCCAAGATGCGGATTTCTGACACCTGCTCCAGCGTCTGGGTCGATATGAACTGCCCGGCCTCGACGCGGCGCGTTTGCACGGGGCCTTGAGGCGTATCGGCGCGTTGAATTGCACGCATGGTGTAGGTCAATGCACCGTTCGCGGGCTTGCCACCGTTTTCGGGCCATAGCCGCACGTCGAACGCGCCTTGGCGCAACGACAGGCCTGTTGCCTTGATGATCGCACCACCTGCCGATTGCTCAATATCCACGCGCTCGACGGCGTAGATCGGCGTGCCGGCGTAGCTCTCGGCGTCGGACTTGCGTTGGAAAATGCTGCTGCGCTTTTCTGGGATCAGCGGATTCGTTGTCTCGCCCGGGACAGGCGCGGCGTGCTGAACCGTTTGGCTTTTACCGAACCAGTTAGCCGGATTTACACGCGAGTCGCGAAAGCCTGAACAGCCCGCCAGCGTTAGGCTGGAAATCATCAATACGGTCACCAGGCTGCGCATCGGCATCGTCCTTATTGGTATGGTCTGAAACTGGGCAGACCCTAGCAGTCCCGCGCGCCTAAGCGCAAGCGCGCGCCGCCCTTAGATGTGCCCGCTGCTAGGTGCCACTGGGCTGGACCTTTGGCAGATCAGACCCTACCTCTGAGCATAGCAATGAAAGGAGCGGACTATGGCCCAACCGGCATTCGAGGACATCGTCGAGGATTTCGAATTTCTGGAAGACTGGGAAGACCGCTATCGTCACGTGATCGAGGCAGGCAAGGCGATGGACCCGCTGGATGACGCGCTGAAAGTGCCCTCCACGCGCGTTGAGGGATGCGCCAGTCAGGTCTGGCTGCATCCGAAAGTGGGGGACGGCACGTTTCGATTTGATGGCGATAGTGACGCGCTGATCGTGCGGGGGCTGATCGCCGTTCTGCGCGCGCTTTATAACGACCTGCCGGTGGCCGACGTGCCTCGCGTTGATGCCGGAGGTGAGCTGGCCCGTCTTGGGCTCCACGATCATCTGTCGGCGCAGCGCTCTAACGGGCTGCGCGCGATGATCGAGCGGATTCGGGTAGTAGCCGCTGGCGCAGCGCAGGATGACGGGCGGCAGTAAGTAGGTATTTAGGCCAAGAAAAAATCCGGGCAGGTCAGGACGTCGCTCCCCCGGCTTAAACTTGGCCTAAACATTCAAATGCGCGAGACTATCAAGCGAAACGCGCGGCGAATGTGGTGCGGAAAAGATGACTCAAGCTCTCTAGCGAGGCCTGGGAGCTGCCCATCCGTACTTGATCGCCGGTGAATTTTCCCACGCTCGAAATCGTAACGCCGGCGCGGTTCGCCGCGATCATCAGCGCCTCTGCCTGATCGAAGTTGCAGGCCACCAGATAGCGCGCCTGATCTTCGCCAAAGAGCGTGGCGGTGTCGGCGCTGTCTAGTTGAACGCCAACGCCTGCCGTCTCGGCCATTTCGAACGCGGCGAGGGCGAGGCCGCCATCGCTCAGATCGGTGCAGGCGCGGATTAGCGCGTGGTTATCGCGGATAAAGTCGCCATTGCGCTTTTCCTCGGCCAGATCGACGGCCGGCGCATCGCCCTCATTGCGGCTGAACACTTCGGCGAGCAAGGCCGACTGGCCCAGATGACCGCGCGTCTCACCGACGAGCAGCAGGGCGTGGCCCTCGCGCGCGCAGCCGATGATCGCCTGGTCCTCATGTGCAATCAGGCCGACGGCACCGATGGTGGGTGTGGGCAAGATCGCTGCGCCATCGGTCTCATTATACAGGGACACGTTGCCCGATACGATGGGCATGTCGAGGGCGGCGACAGCCTCGCCGATGCCTTTGATCGCGAACACGAGTTGTCCCATGATTAGCGGTTTTTCGGGGTTTCCGAAGTTTAGATTATCCGTGCTTGCCAATGGCTTGGCACCCATAGCTGTCAGATTGCGATACGCCTCGGCAACCGCTTGTTTGCCGCCCAATTGGGGGTTTGCCTGCACGTAGCGCGGCGTCACGTCCGAGGTGAAGGCGAGCAGTTTGTCGGTGCCATGCACCCGGATCAGACCACCGCCAAAGCCGGGGCCGCGCACGGTGTCGGCCATGACCATTGTGTCATATTGCTCGTACACCCATTCGCGGCTGCAATAGTTGACGGACCCGATCAGCGCGCGCAATGCGTCGATAGGATCGATTTGCGGCACCGATGCGGGGTCCAGTGCCTCAGGCGCTGGCGTTTCCACCCACGGGCGGTCGTATTCGGGCGCAGTGCCCGAGAGCGCGGCAAGAGGCAGGTCCGCCTTGACCGTGTTGTTGTGCATGATCAGAAAGCGGTCCTCGGCAATCGTTTCGCCCACAATGGCGAAGTCGAGGTCCCATTTTTCAAAAACGGCGCGCGCTTCGGCCTCAAGCGACGGCTCCAGCACCATCAGCATGCGTTCCTGGCTTTCGGACAGCATCATCTCGTAGGCGGTCATGTTGGTTTCGCGCTGCGGCACAGCTTCGAGGTTGAGGCGCACGCCAAGGCCGCCCTTGTCGCCCATTTCCACGGCCGAGCAGGTGAGGCCCGCCGCGCCCATGTCCTGAATCGAGATGACCGCGCCTGTCGCCATCAGCTCCAGCGTGGCCTCCATCAGGCGCTTTTCGGTGAAGGGATCACCAACCTGCACGGTCGGGCGCTTATCCTCAATTGTGTCGTCGAACTCTGCGCTGGCCATGGTCGCGCCGCCGACGCCGTCGCGGCCTGTCTTTGCGCCGAGATACACCACAGGACGGCCCACGCCCGAGGCAGCGGAGTAGAATATCTTGTCGGTATCGGCGAGGCCCGCCGCGAAGGCGTTGACCAGACAATTGCCGTTATATGCGGGATCAAAGCGCAACTCGCCGCCCACGGTCGGCACGCCGAACGCGTTGCCATAGCCGCCGATCCCCTCGACCACGCCGTGCACCAGCTGGCGCGTTTTGTGATGATCGGGCGAGCCGAAGCTGAGCGAATTCATAGCAGCGATCGGGCGCGCGCCCATGGTGAACACGTCCCGCAGGATGCCGCCCACGCCTGTCGCCGCGCCCTGATAGGGCTCG
>JAGXGX010000164.1 GCA_024636515.1 Roseovarius sp. | reverse complement strand
GACCATTTGAAAGGCAAAGCGATGATTAGCGAAATCAAAGGTCTGCACCACGTCACATCGATGGCTGCCGATGCAGCAGAAAACAATGCGTTCTTTACCAAAACGCTCGGCCTGCGCCGCGTTAAGAAGACCGTCAACTTTGACGCGCCCGAGGTCTATCACCTCTACTATGGCGATGAGGTCGGCACGCCCGGCTCTGTGATGACCTACTTCCCGTTCGGCCAGATGCCCCAAGGGCGTCGAGGCACAGGCGAGGTCGGAACAACCGAGTTTTCAGTACTTAAAGGCGCGCTGCCTTTTTGGAAAGAACGGCTCGGGAATTACGGCGTAACAGGCCTGAGTGAAGGCAGCTTTCTCGGTGAAAACCGGCTGCGGTTCGACGGCCCGGATGGGGATGGCTTTGCTTTGGTCGAAAGCGAGGCGCGCGACCGCACGCCATGGACCGGCACGGACGTTCCCGAAGATGCTGGCATTTTAGGGTTTCACGGCGCGCGTTTCACGCTTCGTGATGCAGCGGCGACAGGCGAGTTGCTGACCTTCATGGGGTACCAGAAAGACGAAACTGCGGGCGACGTCACGCGATACCGCATTGAGGGCGGCAATCCGGCGGATACCATCGATCTTGAGGAGATGTTGGGCGCAAAAGCCGCCGGGCAAGGCGCCGGATCGGTCCACCACATTGCGTTTGCGGTGGAAAACCGTGCCGCGCAACTGGAGGTGCGCAAAGCGTTGATGACTACGGGATATCAGGTAACGCCCGTCATCGACCGCGACTATTTTTGGGCGATCTACTTCCGCACCCCGGGCGGCATTCTGTTTGAGGTGGCCACAAACGAGCCCGGTTTTGACCGCGACGAGGACACCGCACATCTGGGCGAAGCGCTGAAGCTGCCGGACCGCTACGAGCCGCACCGGGCCCAGATCGAAGGCCTGCTGCCCCAGATTGAATCGTAAGGAGAAGTCAAATGTCGACAGATACCTATCACGCATTGACCAAGGCTCCGACTGCGGGCGCACCGCTGATCTTTGCCTTTCATGGCACTGGCGGCGATGAAAACCAATTCTTTGATCTGGCACAGCAGCTTGTTCCGGGGGCGGGCGTCGTCTCGCCCCGGGGCGACGTATCGGAGATGGGCGCGGCACGGTTCTTTCGGCGGACCGCCGAGGGCGTATATGACATGGACGACCTTGCCCGCCGCACTCAGGCAATGGCGGAATTCGCAGCAGCGCACAAAGCACATAACCCGGACGCGCCAATCTATGGCTTTGGCTATTCGAACGGGGCAAATATCCTTGCCTCTGTTGTAATGGCGCGGCCTGATCTGTTTGATCGCGTCGGGTTGTTGCATCCGCTAGTCCCTTGGGAGCCGGAGGCCGTCCCTGCCCTTACCGGTACGCGAGTTCTGATAACCGCAGGAATGCATGATCCGATCTGTCCATGGCCCCTTAGCCAGCGGCTGATCGACTGGTTCGGTGCTCAGGGCGCTAAGGTGTCCACCGAAGTCCACGATGGCGGGCACGACCTGCGCCAGCCAGAGCTATTAGCGCTGCAAAAGTTACTAAACGCCCCGTAACCTAGCGCGGGTGTGCCTAAAAAAGCAAAGGCTAGCTTATGATCACGATCCATCACAAGCCATTCCTAGGCATCCCCGCTCATGCTGGCTTGACCGCTTTCATACCGGACGGTTCAAGGGTTCAACGCGTATCGCATATAGCAACGTGTCGCTGATCTTACCTGATTACTGTTCATGTCTAACCGTTTGACCCTAAGGAGAAAACGATGACCGATCTGAAAATCACATATACGGAAACCGAAACCAAAGGCCGTTACGCGGCCACGCAAGATGGTATGGAGGGCGAGGCCGAGCTAACCACTTCAAAAGTGTCCCCCACGCTAATCATTGCCGATCATACCGCCGTTCCAGATAGCATGCGCGGGCGCGGGGTTGGGCGGGCATTGGCCGATCGCCTGATCGCAGATGCACGTTCAAAGGGCCAGCGTATCGTCCCTTTGTGTCCATTCGTCCGCGCGCACGCTGTGAGACACCGCGAGGAACTGGCCGATGTCATCCAGTGGTGAACCTAGTTCAGGCGCGTTCTCCCCATTTGGCCATGCGGCCTTTGCGCTTTTGTGGACGGCGACACTGATCACGAACATCGGGACGTGGATGCATGAGGTGGGCGCGGGCTGGTTAATGACAACGCTTGATCCCAACCCGGCCGTTGTGACGCTGGTACAGGCGTCGACTACGCTGCCTGTGGTTCTTTTTGCATTGCTGGCGGGCACGCTTGCCGACCGGTTTGACAAGCGGCGCATGCTGATCGTGATCAATATGGTACTGAGCGCAGTGGTTTTTGCCTTGGCCGTCCTTGTCTGGCAGGAGCGGATGACGCCCGTTCTGCTGATACTGTTTACGCTGGCGATCGGGACTGGTGCCGCCTTTATGGCCCCTGCATGGCAGGCCATCGTGCCCAGTCTTGTGCCGCGCGAAAACCTCAAGCCAGCGATTGCGCTGAACTCTATGGGGATTAACATCAGCCGCGCCATTGGCCCGGCGTTGGCGGGTGTGCTGATCGCAAGTGTAGGCCTTGCCGCCCCGTTTGCGCTTAACGCGGCAAGCTATATTGTCATCTTGGCCGCCCTTCTGCTGTGGCGCCCCACGAAAGTTCCGGCGCGCAGAAAGCCCGGCAGCCTGCTGTCTGAAATGGGCACTGGTCTGCGCCATGTGCGTCACAACCCCGCGATGCTGGCCACCGCAATCCGCGCATTGGCTTTCTTCCTTTTCGCCTCTGCCTATTGGTCGCTCCTGCCACTGATTGCGCGCAATGCCGAGGGCGGCGGGTCAGAGCTTTACGGTGTGCTTATGGCACTCATCGGAACAGGCGCTGTTGTCGGAGCTTTGCTGCTGCCGCAACTCTCCAGATGGTTCAATGCGGATGCCACCGTTCACCTTGGTACGTTGGGAACAGTGGCCGCCCTACTTACCATGGCAATTTCATCCGCCCCGCTGGCACTGATGGCAGCGGCATTTATGGGCGGGCTGTCCTGGATTGCTGTGCTAACCTCTCTCAACGTGTCGGCCCAGACAGCCCTGCCCGACTGGGTGCGTGCGCGCGGTCTTGCCGTGTTTCTGATGGTGTTTTTCGGCTCTATGTCTTTGGGGTCTGTTGTCTGGGGGCAAATCGCAACATTTTCCTCGATCAAAATCGCCTTGGTAGTCGCGGCGCTTGGATTGCTTCTTGGCATGCTCGCGACGCGCCGCTTTGCTATTGGTAAAGGCGAAGAGATGGACTTGGATCGGCATAGTGGCGGACCCGTAGTGCGGCACTATCTTAAACCGAAATGACTGCGACGACGCAGGCACAGCCCGGCATTTTGCAAGCAGACAAAGGAGAGACCTTATGAGCTGGAACCCGACACAGAACCCTGAATGCCCTCTATCCGGCAACAGCGATATCGAGACCTTGATCATCCCGCGCGCCCGCGATCTTGGTGGATTTGAAGTCCGGCGTGCTTTGCCCTCTCCGGAGCGGCAGATGGTCGGGCCGTTCATTTTCTTTGACCAGATGGGCCCTGCCGAATTCATCACTGATGGCGGCATTGACGTGCGTCCGCACCCTCATATCGGCTTGGGGACGGTCACGTATCTGTATCAGGGCGAATTTGAACACCGGGACAGTCTTGGCACTCACCAGATGATCTACCCGGGCGAAGTGAACTGGATGGTCGCAGGGCGCGGCGTCACCCATTCCGAGCGTACGAGCGAGGAAACCCGTGCCACGCGTCATAAGCTATTTGGCATCCAGACATGGATCGCCCTGCCCGAAGACAGTGAAGAAATGGCGCCCGATTTTGAACACCACAAGGAAGCCAGCCTGCCGGTCATTGACGATGCGGGCGTGACCGCGCGCCTGATCCTCGGCAGCGCTTATGGCGAGACCAGTCCGGTGACGATGCAGTCGGAGACCTTTTACTTGGATGTCGTGTTGGAGGCAGGCGCGCCTTTTCCGCTACCCGACAACCATGAGGATCGCGGCGTTTACGTGACCGAAGGCAGCATCGAGGTTGCAGGAGATACCTTTGAGGCAGGGCGCATGATGGTGTTCCGCCCCGGCGACCGGATTTCGGTAAAAGCTGGCCCGCAAGGTGCCCGCCTGATGGCCCTTGGTGGCGCAACGCTGAACGAGAAACGCTATATCTGGTGGAATTTCGTTTCGTCCTCGAAGGACCGCATCGAACAAGCCAAAGAGGATTGGAAAGCAGGAGATTGGCAAAACGGCCCCTTCACACTACCGCCGGGCGATGATGCAGAATTCATCCCCATCACCCCAGAGTTGGATAGGACGAGCCCCAAGGGCTAGGGCGTTTCGTGCTATCTCTAAATGCGGTTGAGACATTTCTCAAACGGTATGCCCTGACATTATATCAAGGCGTACCCTAACAAAGCAAAGGATACCAAGGTGGACACTCGTCAACTTGAAACCGTTTGGGCGCCGCGGATGCTGAGCGTCCTTCGGATCGTCACTGCACTGATCTTCTTCGCGCACGGAACGGAAAAGCTTCTTGGATTTCCGGTGGCCGACCGCGTGCCCGACGCCTTCACGATGGGGTGGTTCGCAGGCGTGTTAGAACTCTTCGGCGGCGCCTTGCTAATCCTCGGATTGTTCACCCGCCCGGTCGCGTTCGTTCTCTCGGGTCAAATGGCGGTGGCTTACTTCATCGCGCATCTACCGCAGAGCTTTTTTCCCTCTCTGAACGGCGGTGATGCGGCGATCCTCTTCTGCTTCGTGTTTCTCTATCTCGTGTTCGCTGGCCCCGGACCGTGGAGTGTGGACGCCATGTGAGGCGGACGGCGCGGCGCAGACAGCGCAGGTCTCTGACACGATCCGCAGGGGCATCGCAATACCTGACTACCCTCGTACCTTACCAAGCGGCAGGCCCAGCGCCTAGCTACCTCAAGGGCCTGCCGCCCATGACCAATGCACATACGCCGCGGGAACACGTTTCGATTTAACGTCAGCTCTATCAAGACTGCCGCACCGCGACATCGTTCGGCAAACCACCCACATTCCATAATCGTAGCGCGTATCGCGGCCGGGCGCCTACACGAATGGCGCCTTGAACTTTTGGCTTGAGGTCTATCTACCGACCTCGAAATCGCATCCTTTAACAACCGGATCACCTCCTGATGTCAGACAGAAAAATTCAGGGAGCCTCTATCGTTTTTCAAGCGGTGGGAAAGGCATTCATCAAGCCAGATGGAGGCGAAGTGTCCGCCGTTGATGGCGCGTCTCTGACTGTCGAGGCAGGCGAGATCACCGGAATCATCGGGCGTTCCGGCGCGGGCAAGTCGACGATGCTCCGGCTGGTCAACGGATTGGAACGGCCAACGTCTGGCAAGATTTTAGTCGGCGGGCAGGACGTGGGCGCGGCACAAGGCGCCGAATTGCGGGCGATCCGGCGTGACGTGGGCATGATCTTTCAGCACTTTAACCTTTTGGCGTCGCGTACAGTTGCTGGCAACATCGCCCTGCCTTTGGAGGTCGCGGGTGTGCCTACCGCAAAAATTAAGGCGCGGGTTGCGGATCTGATCAACCGCGTGGGGTTAGACGCTCAAAGCGACCGCTATCCGGCAGAACTGTCGGGCGGCCAGAAACAGCGCGTCGGCATTGCCCGCGCTTTGGCCACCGAACCCAAGGTGCTGCTCTCGGATGAGGCGACTTCAGCACTTGATCCCGAAACCACGCAGACCGTGCTTCAGCTATTGAAAGACATCAATCGCGAGCTTGGTCTGACCATCCTCTTGATCACCCACGAAATGGCCGTGGTGCGCGATATCGCCAGCCACGTAGCCGTGATCGAGGGTGGAAAGATTGTTGAGGCCGGAAAAACCTATGATGTGTTTACGGCGCCCCAACATCCTACCACGCGCTCCTTCCTGTCCGGCGTGACCGGCGTCACCCTACCGGCCTTTATCAAAGGGAAGATGCACGAAACCCGGCCCATAGGACCATCCGAAGAGGTTGTTCGCGTGACCTTCGCAGGCAAACACGCAACCGATCCAATGCTTGCGCTCTTGACGCGCGATTTGGGCATTCAGGTCAACATTCTTGCCGGTGCGGTTGAAGAAATCGGCACGCAGCCGTTTGGCAATCTGTTGATCTCTCTGGATGCGGACAAGGCGTCTGAGGCGCGCGCATTTCTGGAACGGCACGGACTTTTGACGGAGGTGCTTGGCTATGTCGGCTAACCTGATCAACCTATTGATTGAGGCAACTTGGCAAACGCTCTACATGGTTGCCGCGTCAGCCGCCTTGGGCACAATCTTTGGCCTTCCACTTGGGGTATTTTTAGCGACCTCCCAAAGAGGAGAGCTTTTGTCGCGGCCTTGGGTCAATAAGGTTCTAGGACTGGTCGTCAATGCGACACGCTCCGTACCCTTTATCATTCTGGTCGTCGCCATTATCCCCTTCACCCGTATGATTGCTGGCACCTCTATCGGTACGACTGCGGCCATTGTGCCTCTGACGCTGGCCGCAGTCCCGTTTATCGCGCGACTAATTGAAAATGCCATTCGCGAGGTCGACAGCGGACTTATTGAGGCGGCGCGTGCGATGGGTGCGACCCCATTGCAGATCATCCGCAAGGTCCTCATCCCCGAAGCCTTGCCATCTATTACCCTCGGGCTGACTCTCGCGGTGGTCAGCCTCATCGGCTATTCGGCCATGGTTGGTGCAGTGGGCGGCGAAGGGCTTGGTGATCTTGGTATTCGCTACGGCTATCAAAGGTTTATGCCCGATGTTATGGCCGTGGTCGTCATCATCCTCATTATCCTTGTGCAGCTTGTGCAATCCATCGGTGAGTGGATTGCCGGGCAGGTCGACAAGCGTGCCGCCAAGGGTCGCGGGCAATAAATCCCCTACATACCCCCACAATATCGCTAATCAGGAGTATCCTTATGTTACGTCTTACAACTCTCACATCCGTTCTGGCGCTGGCTGCAACGACCCTTCTGGCCGAAGAGATCAAGGTTGGTGTATCCCCCGGAGAGCATGCCGAAATCATGGACGAAGTGGCCAAGGTCGCAGCGCCTATGGGCCTCGATATCGACGTGGTGGAATTCTCCGACTACGTGATCCCGAATACCGCATTGGCGGATGGCGATATTCAGGCCAACTCGTTCCAACACGTGCCGTATCTGGACAACCAGATGAAAGACCGCGGTTTTGATCTGGTCGTTGTCGGCAAAACGATCACTACGCCGATGGGCATCTATTCCGACAAAGTCACTGACATCACCACGCTCGAAGACGGCGCAAAAGTAGCAATCCCGAACGACCCGACCAATGGCGGCCGGGCGCTTTTGCTGTTGCAAGATCTCGGCCTGCTGACATTGACTGAGGGTACGGGACTAGTTCCCAGCACGCTCGACATTCAGGACAATCCAAAGGGCCTCAAATTTCTTGAGCTTGATGCCGCCCAATTGCCGCGTACCTTGGCGGATGCGGACATCGCGATCATCAACACCAACTATGCGCTCGCGTCTGGTCTAAATCCAAAAAGCGATTCAATCGCGATGGAAAAAGCCGATAGCCCTTATGTGAACGTTATTGTGGTGCGCAAAGGCGATGAAGATCTGCCTTGGGTTAAGACCCTCATTGAGGCGTACCATTCCGATGAAATCAAAGCCTTTATCGACGATGCCTATAGTGGGGCTGTAATCACGTCTTGGTAAAGAGTTTCGGAAGCTGCATCGACTTTTCGTCGTAGGGTTATGGCCCGCCCTTTTTTTGTGGGGCGGGCCTATTGTTTTGGGGTAGAGCTTCAGCAGCCGGTTCGGCGCCAACTGCAATGATTGGTGTCGCCAAGACGCCCCTTCAAGTTGAGTAAAGATGCCGTCACGTAGCTGGCTGACCGGGACCAATTCCGCACCGAGGTCGGCCTTGCAAATGGTCGGTCCGGATAACAGCACCTTTTAGCAAACCAACGATCTCCCTCAGTGGAAGATCGTACTGTCCGGCACAGCGGGCGCGAACAGGTTGCGAGTTTTGAGCGTCGGGATGTTAACGCCGTACAATTGCATTCCCGCACGTCCAAATATACGCGCAACGTGGCTGGTTTCAGTCGGCGGTGATCCTCCACCCACATTCCCGGCAGGGCATTCGCTAGTCTGTCAGTCATCGACTGTGCAGGTCTGCGAATTTCGATTGCCTAAACCTATGGGAGACGTGGTATGTAGGTTTACAATTATTGTTCAAGCGTTAGAAATCCTAGAAACCATTACGCCCGAACTTGCGCGTTGCATGTTTCGCTCGGCAAATAAGATGATATGGGGATGGGATGGCAATCGCGCTTCAAGCCAAGGGATTGACGAAAGAGTTCAAGGGCTTCGTTGCCGTGAACGATGTCGATCTGTCGATCTGTCGATCGAAAAAGGAACTATCCACGCGCTGATCGGTCCGAACGGTGCTGGCAAGACGACCTGCTTCAACCTGCTGACAAAATTTCTGCAACCGACCCGTGGAACAATCATCTTTGAGGGCCGCGACATAACGCGCCTGAAGCCTGCGGAAATCGCCCGGCTGGGCATGGTGCGGTCGTTTCAAATCTCGGCGATCTTTCCAGATCTGAGCGTTTTGCAGAATGTTCGCGTCGCATTGCAGCGAGCGCGCGGGAATAGTTACGACTTTTGGCGGTCCGAGAGGGTCCTGACGAAGTACGACGAACAGGCGCGCGGCTACATTGACGAGGTCGGCCTGACCGAATTCACCTATGAACGCGCCGCTGCCCTGCCCTACGGCCGCAAACGCGCGCTCGAAATTGCGACGACGCTGGCGCTAAGCCCTAAAATGCTGCTGCTTGACGAGCCTATGGCGGGCATGGGCCGCGAAGACGTGGAGCGCATTTCAGACTTGATCCGGCGCATCGCTGAGAACCGCACCGTGCTGATGGTCGAGCATAACCTGTCGGTGGTTGCAGATCTTTCCGACCGGATCACCGTGCTGGCGCGGGGCGAAATCCTGGCCGAAGGTACCTATGCCGAGGTTTCGAAAGCCCCGGAAGTGATCGAAGCCTATATCGGAGCAAGCCATGACTGATGCGGCAAATGTGCTTTTGAAAGTCAGCGGCCTGCAAGGCTGGTATGGCGAAAGCCATGTTTTGCACGGTATAGACTTTGAGGTGCGCCGCGGCGAAGTCGTTACCCTGCTGGGGCGGAACGGCGCTGGCAAAACAACGACGCTATTGGCGATCATGGGAATTTTGGGCAAGCGGTCCGGGTCAATAACGTTTGAAGGGACTGAGTTGATCGGAAAGCAGCCGCGCCAGATCGCCCGGCTGGGAATTGCGCTTTGCCCTGAGGAACGCGGCATCTTTTCGTCGCTCAGTGTCGAGGAAAACCTGATGCTACCGCCGCGCATCGCGGATGGCGGCCTTAGCGTGGAGCGCATCTTTGATCTCTTCCCCAATCTGCGCGAAAGGCGCACCAGCAGCCAAGGCACCAAGCTGTCAGGCGGCGAGCAGCAGATGCTGGCAATCGCACGCATTCTGCGCACGGGTGCCAAATTTTTGCTGCTGGACGAGCCGACCGAAGGTCTGGCCCCGGTCATTGTCCAACAGATCGGTCATACCATCGCAGCGCTCAAGGAGGAGGGATTCACCATCGTCCTAGTAGAGCAAAATTTCCGTTTTGCCGCATCGGTCGCGGATCGACATTACGTTGTAGATCAAGGCAAGGTCGTGGACATGATTCCGAACGACCGGTCTGAGGAGAACACCCAGAAACTTCACGATTATCTGGGCGTCTAGAGGAATAAAGGGCGCATCTGCGCTACAACCAAGGAGGAACAACATGTTCAGGAAACTTGCAATCAGTTCTGCGGCACTTGCCGCGATGACCGGCGCACCGGCGCTTGCTCAGGATATCGAAGTGAAGCTTGGCGTGCTCAACGACCGCTCGGGCGTCTACGCCGACCTATCGGGCGAAGGCTCGGTCGTTGCTGCGCGCATGGCGGTTGAGGATTTCAAGGCCGGCGACAAGGGCATGAGCGTCGAGATCATCTCGGCTGACCACCAGAACAAGCCTGACATCGGCTCGAACATCGCGCGCCAGTGGTATGACGTGGAAGGTGTGAACGCCATACTCGACGTGCCGACCTCGTCCGTCGCGCTGGCCGTGAGTGACATCACCGCTGAGAAAAACGGCGTACTGATCGACTCGGGCGCCGGCTCCACCTCGCTGACGCGCGAGCAGTGCCGCCCAACAACAGTTCACTGGACCTACGACACGGCCGCTCTGGCCACGGGCACTGGCGCCGCGATGACGAATGCAGGCGGCAAGAAGTGGTTCTTTCTGACAGCCGACTATGCGTTCGGTCATTCGCTGGAAGAAAACACCGCACGGGTGGTCGGGGAAAACGGCGGCGAAGTTGTCGGTCAGGTCAACGTGCCCTTCCCGGCGACCGATTTCTCGTCCTTCCTGCTACAGGCACAAGGCAGCGGCGCTGATGTGATCGGCCTCGCGAATGCTGGCGGCGATACCGTCAACGCGATCAAGCAGGCGTCGGAGTTTGGCATCACGCAGGCGGGTCAGAAGCTGGCCGCGCTGCTGTTCTTTGTCACCGACGTGCATGCCTTGGGCGCGCAGACCGCACAGGGCCTATCGCTGACCGAAGCGTTCTATTGGGACCAGAACGACGAGACGCGCGCATGGTCCAAGCGCTTCATGGATGTTCATGGTGCGCAGCCGACCATGGTTCAGGCTGGTGTCTATTCCGGCACGATGGCCTATCTGGCCGCAGTCGAAGCGGTCGGTAGCGCCGATGATGGCAAGGCCATTGTCGCGAAGATGAAAGAGATGGAATTCCAAGATCCGCTCTTTGGTACGGTGACAGTGCGAGGCGATGGCCGTGCGATCCACGACATGTACCTCTTCGAAGTCAAATCGCCCGACGAGTCGACTGGCGAATGGGACCTCTACAACCAGATCTCCTCGATCAGCGGGGAAGACGCATTCTTGCCGATGCTGGACGAGTGTGACTTCACCAAGCAGTAACAACTGCTAACGCCCGCCCGGCCGTTCTGGCCGGGCGGATCTACCTTGATCACACCGACGAACGAGACCGCAACATGTTTGAACTTCTGGGAATACCGCCGCAGGTTCTGCTAGGCCAGCTTTTGCTGGGCCTGATAAACGGGTCGTTCTATGCGGTGCTGTCGCTGGGTCTGGCCGTGATCTTTGGCCTGCTCAACATCATCAATTTCGCCCATGGGGCGCTCTACATGGCTGGTGCTTTTGTCGCCTGGATGCTGCTTGCCTACCTCGGCATCGGCTACTGGCCCGCGTTGATTTTAGCACCGCTTATCGTGGGGGCATTCGGCATCTTGCTTGAGCGCACCATGCTGTCGCGGCTCTACCATCTCGATCATCTGTACGGGCTCTTGCTGACTTTCGGACTCGCCCTGATCATTCAGGGGCTGTTTCGCAATTACTACGGAATTTCCGGGCTGCCGTACCAAATCCCTGAACTGCTATCGGGCGGCCAAAACCTAGGCTTCATGTTCTTGCCGAACTACCGGGCATGGGTCGTGGTGGCATCGGTCGTGGTATGTTTCGGCACATGGTTCATAATCGAAAAGACCCGACTGGGCGCCTATCTGCGCGCCGCTACGGAAAACCCCGTGCTGGTCGGCGCCTTCGGTGTGAACGTGCCACTGATGATCATGTTGACCTACGGGTTCGGCGTTGCGCTGGCCGGATTTGCCGGCGTGCTGGCCGCGCCAATCTATTCGGTCAATCCGACCATGGGCGAGCAATTGATCATCG
>JAGXGX010000163.1 GCA_024636515.1 Roseovarius sp. | reverse complement strand
GCGACGATGGATATTGTATAGCGGCGCGCGCTTTGCCATCGTGCCCCTATGATAAAAATGATAGCCCCTCTGGCCTTCGCGGCCTTGATCGCAGCGCCTGCAAACGCGGCCTGCGTCGCTGAATACAAGGCTAAGCGGGACAACCCGCTGGAGCTGTTTTACGCCACAGCCACCATCAAGGGCACCTGCACGGTTGCGGCGGCACGCGCGCAACTGGCTAGGCAACTGGGCGCGGAGGGGCTGACCCTGCTCAAGGTTCTGTCGGTGTCCAAGCGATGAGCGCCAAGACGGTGCTGGCCGCCGATGCCCGCCGTTCGGGTAGCCGGGTGGTGACGCTGGGCGTCATCGCCATCGTCGCCATACTGGCGCTGGCCGCTGTGCTACTCTTCGTATCGCTCCCCGATGCTGGTGCGTTTAATGCACAGGTTGAGCGGATATTTGTAGAAAATGACGCGCTCACCAGCGACGCCGACATCAAACTGCTTGAGATCCTCGCCCTATCCGGCACCGCCTTTAGCGAGACGCTGGTCAGCTACCGGATGGTGATCTTCGTGCTGCTGGTCTTCAGCACTGCCCTACTGATCGCCGCACTCGTCTTTCTGGTGATGTTGACGCTGCTCAATCGCCGCATGGCTCAGATCGAGCGGTCGGGTATTCAGGTTAGCTCCCTTCTGATTAGCCGGGCCGAGAAAGCGGTCTATCTGAATAACATGGGATTCAAGCTGACTGACGCCGCAATTGAAACTCTGTCGGTGCTGGCCGAGGCGCGGATGGATGGCGAGATCCTGACCGGGGCTCAGATAGAGGGTATCGTGTCAGGCCGCGACGCCACCGATTGCGAAGAGGCAGCCGGCGCCACACGGATCAAGCGGCTGCGGGACACGCTGGGCAACCAGATGGTCAGCGAATTGCTGGTCAAGAATATCGCGCGTCAAGGCTATGTGCTTGCGATCGACAAGGATGTCATCCGCGTGATCTGACGCATCCATAAACAAGTTTTCGCCTTCGGCGAGGATATTTTGGGCAAGAAGAAAGACGCCTGAGGCGAAGCCGCAAGAAAATACGGCAGGTCAGCCCGCCGTTAGCGCCTGATCGCGAAAAGCGCGCGTGGTCAGGATGAGGCTGGCGAGAGTCTGCATCTTGTTCAACGCAGCATCCATGTCGGCGGGCGGAATAGGATGCGCGGCCAATAGATGACGCGCGGCAAATTCGACCTCGGTCACGCCCTCAGCCCCAGTCATCGGCGCAATCTGGAAGCTGGCGCGCAGCCAGATACCGTCCATGACTGTGCGCAGCTGGAATGCGATTCGCGGCGCGTCTGCGGGCGCGAGGGGACGTAGCGCACTTAGCAAATTACTGCGCATGCGGGCATGCACGACGGTCTGGATGCGCTGGCTTTGCCGGTTATGCGGCACGTCCGAGCAGAGCGATATCCACGCATGGCAGATTTCCTGCTGAAACACTGGCGCCGCAAAATTACCGACGATGATGGCATAAAGCCGCTCCAGCGGGGTGTCCGCGTGGCGCAACAACTCGGTCACGCAGATGCGCAGGACCGTGTTTGCCTTGCGTTGAACCCCCTCGAAAAGGGCATCCTTGTCCTTGAAATGGTGCAGAACAACGCCCTTGGACACGCCGGCAATTTTTGCCACGCGGTCCAGTGTCGTGCCACGAATACCGTGCCGCACCAACGCGTCGAACGCTGCCTGCGAAAGCTCCGCGCGCCTGATATCTCCGATGGATTGCCGTGCCATATGCCTGCCGTGTTGCTGCGCTGCCAGCTTAGCGTGGCAGCGGAGGGGTCACAATAATTACCTTTTGACTATAAAACTGACCATTGGTAAGTATTTGTCTAACTCGCTCGGGAAAGGGACCATCATGCAAGCCGATTTCGTCATCATCGGATCAGGATCGGCCGGGTCGGCCATGGCGTATCGATTGTCCGAGGGTGGCAAGCATACTGTGCTGGTTTTGGAGTACGGCGGCACCGATGCGGGGCCGTTTATTCAGATGCCTGCGGCCCTCAGCTATCCGATGAATATGAAGCGGTACGACTGGGGCTACACTTCTCAGCCCGAGGCGCATCTGAACGGTCGTCGCCTCGCCGCACCGCGCGGCAAAGTGCTGGGCGGCTCGTCGTCGATCAACGGGATGGTCTATGTGCGCGGTCATGCCCGCGATTTCGACCACTGGGAACAGGCGGGCGCTGCTGGCTGGGGCTATGCCGATGTGCTGCCCTATTTCAAACGGCTGGAGAATTGGACCGATGGCGGCCATGGCGGCGATCCCACCTGGCGCGGCACCGATGGGCCGTTGCATGTCACGCGCGGGCCACGCGTCAATCCGTTGTTTGATGCATTTGTGCAGGCTGGCCGCCAAGCCGGATACGAGACCACCGACGACTACAATGGCGAGAAGCAAGAGGGCTTTGGTCCGATGGAGCAGACCGTTCATCGCGGGCGTCGCTGGTCGGCCGCTAACGCCTATTTGCGGCCCGCGCTGAAGCGGCCGAATTGCGACATCCTGCGCTGTTTTGTCCGGCGCATCATCATCGAGGACGGGCGCGCGACAGGCGTCGAGATTACGCGGGGCGGCAAGACCCAGATCGTCCGCGCCAATCGCGAAGTGGTGCTGGCCGCGTCCGCATTCAACTCGCCCAAGATACTGATGCTGTCGGGCGTCGGCCCCGCCGCGCATCTGGCCGAGCATGGCATTGATGTGATCGCCGACCGCCCCGGCGTGGGTGGCAATCTACAGGACCATCTGGAGCTGTACATCCAGCAGGCCTGCACCCAGCCCATCACCCTCTTTAAGCATTGGAACCTATGGTCAAAGGGCATGATCGGCGCGCAGTGGCTATTTGGTAAATCCGGTCTGGGCGCATCGAACCAGTTCGAGAGTGCTGCGTTTCTGCGCTCGCGGCCCGGCGTCGAGTATCCCGACATCCAATACCATTTCCTGCCGATGGCCGTGCGGTATGACGGGCAGGCTGCCGCTGAGGGGCACGGATTTCAGGCGCATGTCGGGCCGATGCGATCCGCATCGCGCGGTCGGGTCAGTCTGGCATCCGGCGATCCGATGGCAGCGCCAGAGATCGCGTTCAACTACATGTCCCAAGACGCCGATTGGGAGGATTTTCGCCGCTGCATCCGCCTTACGCGCGAGATTTTCGGCCAAGCGGCGTTCGACGCCTATCGCGGCAAGGAAATCCAGCCCGGCAAGGATGTGCAGACCGACGCCGAGCTAGACGCCTTTATCGCGAAGCATGCAGAGAGCGCGTATCACCCCTGCGGCACCTGCAAGATGGGTGCGGCGGACGATCCGGATGCTGTGGTCGACCCGGAGTGTCGGGTGATCGGGGTGGATGGGTTGCGCGTCGCTGACAGCTCGATCTTTCCACGGATCACGAATGGCAATCTGAATGGGCCCAGCATTATGACGGGCGAAAAGGCATCAGATATGATCTTGGGCAAGGCGCCCCTACCCGCCTCGAACCAGCGGCCATGGATGCATCCGGGCTGGCGCGAGACGGTAAAAGCGGTAGTGCCGGTCTAGCTGGCGCTGCCTTTTGGCGGGCCACTACGCGGCTTGCCGGCAGGTTTTGCACCGGACTTGGTGGCTGGTTTCGCACCCGGCTTGCCAAATGGTTTTCCGCTCGGCTTGCCGAAGGGTTTCGCGCCCGGCTTCCCAGCAGGTTTGCTGCCCGGTTTGCTGGCGTATCCCTCTGCGGCCTTGGCAGCGGTGCGGGCGCGGTTCTTTTTGCTGGACGCCTTTCCGGCAGTAGGCGCACCGCCTTTGGTATAGCTATCGGGCTTGCCCTTATATTTCGGCTTGGCCGCTGCATCCGTTACGGCGCCATCACGGGTAAAATCGGGCTTCGGTCCCTTGCGGTGCGGACTACTGGCGTTATCTTCCTTGGGCTTTTTATGACGCGGCGCGGGGGCATCGTCATATTGCACCTTGGCGGTGCTTTTCGGCGCTGGCTTTGATGGCTTCGCCGCGCGATCCTCTGGGGGCAGAATGGCGGGCAGATCGTCCAGCTGGCTGGCAGGCGGCGGGCCTTTTGGCGCGGGCTTCTTCCACTCCGGCTTGGGGCCGGTACGGGGCTTACTATCGGGCTTGCCGCCCGGACGCTGGGCCATGGCGGGCGGCGAAGACAGCTCTGCCACTTCGGCGCCATCCTCGACGCGCATTTTATCGCCGATAGACGCCTTGAAGCCTGCAGCGGCGGGCTTGCGCAATTCTACATAGCTCTCAGTATCGCCGATGCGGATCGCACCGATATCCTCGCGGGTGATGCCGCCCGCCTTGCAGAGCATAGGCAGTAGGCGGCGAGGCTCCGCGCCTTTGGCGCGGCCACCCGATACAGAGAACCATACTGACGGGCCGAACGCGACGCGCGGCGCTGGTTTCTCGCCCGGATCACCCAGATCTTCGGGCGCGGAGTGTTTTGCGTGGAACATGCGCAAGTAGGCGGCGGCGATCTGCTCGGGGTTGAAATGCTCCAGCAGCTTTGCGACGGGGCCGGCTTCGGCGTCGGTGATCGCCTCTGACCATGCCTCATCATTCAGCATCCGCTCTTCGTCCTTGGCGGTGACCTCATCAGCCGAGGGGGCCGGGCCCCATTCGGCGCGCAGCTTGGCCCAGTTTAGGATGCGCTCGGCCTTCTTGCGGGCGACAGGTGGCACAACCAACACTGACACACCCTTGCGACCCGCGCGGCCCGTACGGCCCGAACGGTGCAGCAGCGTCTCGTGGCTGCCGGGCAGTTCGGCGTGAACCACGAGATCCAGATTTGGCAGGTCGATGCCCCGCGCGGCCACATCCGTGGCGACGCAGACCCGCGCACGCCCGTCGCGCATTGCTTGCAGCGCATGCGTACGTTCGGACTGCGATAATTCACCCGAAAGGGCCACAACGGCAAAGCCGCGATTTGACAGGCGCGTGGTCAGGCGGGCGACCATGGCGCGCGTATTGCAAAACACGAGAGCGTTGGGCGATTCGTAGTAGCGCAGCACGTTGATGATCGCGTTCTCACCGTCGCGGGGCGACACATTCAGGGCGCGGTATTCGATATCGGCATGCTGGCCCGCCTCGGCGGCAGCGGTACTGATACGCACGGCGTCCTTCTGATAACTCTCAGCCAGCTTGGCGATTGCCGCAGGAACTGTGGCCGAAAAGAGCAGCGTCTGGCGCTGATCGGGCGCTTGGCCGAGGATAAACTCCAGATCCTCGCGGAAACCCAGATCCAGCATCTCATCGGCCTCGTCCAGCACGACCGCCCGTAGGGAGCCAAGGTCGATAGAGCCGCGCATAATGTGATCGCGCAAACGGCCAGGCGTGGCGACGACGATATGCGCGCCGCGCCCCAATGCCTGACGCTCGGTGCGCATATCCATGCCGCCGACGCAGGATGCCATAACAGCACCTGCTCCGGCGTAGAGCCACGACAGCTCGCGCTTGACCTGCAACGCCAACTCGCGCGTTGGCGCAATGACCAAGGCCAAGGGCGCGCTTGCGTTGCCAAATTTCTCGGCGTCGCCCAGCAGCGTGGGCGCAATGGCAAGGCCGAAGCCCAGCGTTTTGCCCGATCCGGTCTGGGCCGACACCAGCATATCGACGCCGGTCAGCTCAGGGTTCGTCACCGCCTCCTGAACAGGGGTGAGTGTGGAGTATCCACGGGCGGCAATTGCATCGGCGAGAGCTGTTTTCACGGGCGGGTATTTTCTGCTGTTTTAGGGGTGGGCGCGCATCTCCGCGCCCCAAGGTGCGCCCTCTATACCCTTGGGCCGCGGATGTATAGCGTCCGTCGTCCTAACGCGGGCGGCCAAAGGGTATGGCACGCGATGCGTATTGCAATCGGTAACGATATTTTAGCAACATTCACGTAATTGTAAAAAGATGGGGCGGAACCGATGTCACCCGGCACCAGTTGGGCGCTCAGTGAGGCCATATACCGCCCGGCACGGCCTATTGTAGGGCCATTCGCACAGCACGCCGGAAAACGGAGATTAGATGTCATGGATCCAGTAATGAAAAATCTTAAACGCGCCTATCGCGAGATTGAACACCGAAACATGCCAGACAAGATGGCAGAACTGCTGCGTAAGTTGCAGGAGCAGGACGTTCAGGAACACGCAGGTGCAGCAAACTAACGGCTTAATGCCGAATTCTTCCGTCATAACGTTGGCGGATACGCCGACGCGCGGGTTGCAGCCCTGACCCCTAGTCAAGGAACCCATGCATAGCCGAACGCGTTGCAATCGATTGGCAATGCAAGAGGCAAGTAATGGCTGCCACGGCACATTTTACCGATTTATGTGAGGCGGATAGCCTCATGTGTTTCGAGGCAGAGTACCTGCGGGGCACCATCCCGTGTGGGTATCTAGCGCAGGCAGCGCAGTCCACACCCGCCCTTTCATCAATCGTCGTGCTGCCCGTCGCACCTGAGCAAGCCGCGTTCTTTGGCGATACGAGGTCTGACGCGTGCCTTAGGGAAATTTTTACCGCGAACGGCGTCCACACTCTGCACCCGTATCATGGCCGAAAAAGGAGACTGACATGACTGATCGTACAACTCACGAGTATCGTGGCAATGACTCGGCCCTACCCGAAGTTGCGTATGCCGCAGGGCAGGAGACCGCGCATAACAAATGGCTTCTGTTGATCGTTGGCATCGTCACGCTGATCGGCGGGGTCATCGCAATAGCGATGCCGCTGCTCGCATCAGTCACTGCAGCGCTGGTGATGGGCTGGGTGCTGATTGCCAGCGGCGTGGTCGGAATGATTGCTGCGTTTCGCAGGCGCCATGGCTGGCACATGGTCGCAGCCCTGCTCAGCGCCGGGCTGTCCATAATTTTCGGGCTGTTGATCCTGATTCAGCCAGTGGTGGGGTTGGTGACTATCACCGCGCTGATCATCGCCTTCTTTGCAATCAGTGGCGCAGTGCGTATCTACTATGGCGCACGGCTGCTTAGCAGTAAGGCTGGTGGCGGCTGGATGATCGCGGGCGGTGTCCTTTCCGTGGTGCTGGCTGTCATGTTGATCAGTGGCCTGCCCTTTAGCGCGGCATGGGTTCCGGGCGTTCTCCTGGGTATCGACCTGATAATTTGGGGTGTGATCCTGATCGCCATTGGCACACGCGCGGCGCAGCTATCGGCGGCGCGGGAAGTTGCGGTCACCGCTAGCTAGGCCGCGCGAGGCGGAACGGATTACATTCCCCACGCGTTTCACCTATCTGGGGCAGGAGCAACGCAGCCTGCCCCAGATAGCGTACAACCAAGGGACAAGAGATGGACATCATCCGCATCATCGCCGCCATCCTGCTGCCGCCTCTGGGCGTCTTTTTGCAGGTCGGGCTAGGCAAGCACTTCTGGATCAATATTCTACTAACGATCCTGGGCTACATCCCCGGCATTATTCATGCCGTTTACATCATCGCATCAAAGGGACCGGGACGTGCGACGCCCTGACGAATTGGCGGGCGATACCAGCCCGGATGGACCGCGCCCAAAAGCGGGCACCAAGCTCGCACAGGATTTGGAGCGGATCGACCGGATAGCGCGGTTGATGGACGCGCAATTCAGACTTCCACTTATTCGCACGCGGATCGGACTGGATGGCCTCATTGGGCTGGTGCCGGGTATCGGCGACCTCGTGGTGTTCGCCCCTTCCGCATGGATGATCGCCAAAGGCTGGCAGTATGGGGCCAGTAAACGGACGATCCTGCGTATGGTTGCTAACAGCGGCACGGACCTGGTGATAGGTGCCGTACCACTTGTCGGCGATTTATTCGATATCGGGTTCAAGGCGAACCTGCGAAATGCCCGCCTGCTACGCCTTGACCTTGAGCCCAAAGATCGCGCCTAGAGCTGCGTAACCGCGTAGATTATCGCCAGCGCTATCAACGCAGCGATCACCCAGATGATCCATGTGGACCCGCCCGTGCTTTCATAGGCACTATCTTGTCGCGAGGCGTTGCCTTGGTTTAAGTAGCGTTTCGCGGGGTCCTTTGGTGTCTCACCATCTGGCAGGTCGGCAATGGTCGACGCGCCGCCGCTCTCGGCATCCGTCTCCATGGATGCCGCGGCAGGCTCGTCCTCTCGGCGGCCGCGATGCTCTTCTAACATCTCATCGCGGCCATGCGGGGCAATGTCGGGTCCAGCTTCGGTGTGGTCTGGGCCTCGGCGTGTGAGTTTCTCATCAGACATTTGCGGTTTCCTTTCGCGGTTAAGCTTGCTCCCGCGTCCTGCACGAGCGCGTCATCATGCTAACCACGGGCCGCCGCTAGTCGTTCCATGGAGCGGCGCCGTGCCGCGGCGCTCACGCGAATGAGATGAAGTTGTGACCGCCGCACATCTTGCGGGGGCAGCAATCCTCCCCAATTGACGCACATCCCATGGACCAAGGAAGTATCAGACAATGGACGCCTATCCGAAACACACCCGCCACCTGATCGGCGCCGCGACGGCCATCGGCCTTGCCTTGGCGATCCCAATGACCGGCATAGCGCAGCAAGAGCCAGCCATTGCCGCCGCGCCGTCATCCTTTGCCGAAATCGTGCGCCAGAAGCTGCCAGCCGTCGTCGGCATCGTCACCACCATGCCCGTGCAGGAATTGCAGCAGGGCGCGATGCCCCAATTGCCGCCGGGTATGGGCGATCTGTTCGGCGGGCCGCGCGGCGCGCCTACCCCCCAAGGGCCAGCGCAGGCACTGGGATCGGGATTTATCATCACCGAAGACGGCTATGTCGTCACGAACAACCACGTGATTGAGCAGGCTGCCAGCATCGAAGTCGTGCTGGAGGATGAGCGGCGTTTTGAGGCCACCCTTATCGGCACCGACCCCGCGACTGATATCGCATTGCTCAAAATCGAGAGCGACGAGGCACTGCCACATGTCGAGTGGGGGGCGTCGGACGATCTGGAGATCGGTGACTGGACCATCGCCATTGGCAATCCGTTCGGCCTTGGCGGCACTGTAACTGCAGGCATCCTGTCGGCCCGCTCGCGCAATATCAACGCGGGGCCTTACGACGACTTCTTGCAAACCGACGCCGCGATTAACCGGGGCAATTCGGGCGGGCCATTATTCAACGTTGCGGGCGACGTCGTGGGTGTGAACACCGCCATTGTATCGCCTTCGGGCGGCAGCGTTGGCATCGGCTTTGCCGTGCCGTCGGCAGTAGCGCAGCGCATCGTGGCCGACCTGCGCGAGGATGGCGCGGTCGAACGCGGCTGGCTGGGCATCAGCATCCAGCCGGTAACTGATGACATCGCAGGCGCGCTGGGGATGGAGACCGCCAAGGGCACGCTGGTATCGTCGGTGACACGGGGCAGCCCGGCCGAAGCAGCTGGGCTGGTGCCGGGCGACGTCATTGTGTCGCTGGGCGGCGAGGCGGTCGAGGATCCACGCGATTTGTCGCTGGCCGTTGCTGATCTGGAGGTCGGATCAGCCGCGCAGTTGACCGTCTTGCGCGGCGACGCAGAGCAGGTGCTGGACGTGACCATCGGCCTGCACCCAAGCCAGAGCATCGCCGAGGCCGACGATAATAGCGCTGATGACGGCACGCCGCGCTTGGGCGTATCTATCGCGCCGCTGGACGCGGCACTGCGCGCCCGTCTGGGCCTGCCCGAAGAGCTGAGCGGTATCGCCATCACGAGCGTCCAGCCTGGTAGCGCGGCCACCACCGCAGGCATCCAGCCTGGCGACGTAATCACCGCGGCTGGCGGTAACGAGGTCAGCGATCTGGACGGATTGCGCAGCGCTGTGAAAGGCGCGGGGGATGCGGGCGAGCCGCTTCTTTTGCGTATATATCGCGGCGGTAATTATACCTTCGTCGCGGTAAAGTTATCTGGCGAAGACGAATAATACGGCGGCGTTGCCCGGCCCCAGATTTTAGGGCCGGGCGGCGTCAATGGCGCTGCGCACGCTCCGCGCCCCGCGCGGTGATCGCATCCAGCGCAAGCGTCTGGTCCATATGCCGCATCCGGTGCCGAAGCATGGTACGCGTCATGCGGGCCAAATCGGCCGCGTACTCAGGTTTTCCTGCCACATCCATTGCCAGCCCATCTTGCATGATCAGCAGCATCGGCGGTAAATCGGCCGCGAATTCGACCAGCGTCAGGCCTTCTTCGCGCAGAATGGCGAGGTTCGATGCGCAAATATCGGTCCCCAGTGCCACCTGCCACGGCGATGGCGCAAGCGGGTTGCCAAAATCCAATTCCGAAAACGTATGACTGCGCCAATCGGCTGGAACCTCGCCGCGCAGTAATGGCAGCAGCGAGCACCCGTCCATCGAATTGGGCGGCACCGCCCCAGCCCATTCCAGGATCGTGGGCGCGATGTCGATGGACTCGGTCCACTGGTCAACCTGCACGCCGCGCTGCACATTGCCGGGGACCCGCACGATCAGAGGCGTATGAAACGCTGTATCATGCACGTTCATCTTGCCCCACGCGTGGCGATCGCCCAGCATTTCGCCATGATCGGCGGTCAGCACAATCAGCGTATCCTCATACTGGCCGCTAGATTTCAGCCAGTCCACCACGCGTCCAATATGGTGATCCACCTCGGCGGCCAGCCCCAGATAGACTGCGCGCAGCGCCTGCACATTGGCGTCGGTGGCAGGCAGATCAGCAATGCCGTGCACCATGCTGGCAGGCGTGGCAGTCGCCAGTGACGGGCGGAAGAATGGATGCTGCGCAACCTCATCTTCGGGCGTGCCCAGCCGTTGCGGCAGGGGCAACGTGGCAGGATCGACCAAGCGGTTATACGGCGCGGGCGCGACCAGCGGGGGGTGCGGTCGAATATAGGTCAGGTGCGCGCACCAGCCCTCATTCGTCTGGTCCGCCATGTGGCTGAGGAAGCTATCGGTCAGGAACGCCGTATCGCTATCGGCGGCAGCATAGAGGGTCGGATCATCGACGCGCGGCGCCCGGCCCGGCGGGGCGTCCGGCACGTACAAATCCGCATATTCATCAAACTCATACCCCTTGCTGCGCAGGTATCCGCGCCACGGCATCGACCTCTCTAACCGCATTTCTACGGCCTCGTCAAAGCCGGGCATCGGCATCTCGTAGCTGGTCAGCGCCGGATCACCAGCGGGGTAGTTGCGAGGATCAGGCGACGTATCGGTATAGCCGAAAAGCAGCGGTAGATGGCCAGCGCGGCGCAATTCGGTGGCAAGGTTCGGCGTATCGTGCCTGAGCGGCGTGCCGTTGCGAACCGAGCGGTGGTTCATCGCATACTGCCCCGTCAGGATCGACGCCCGCGACGGCCCGCACGGATTGGCGACCGAAAAGTGCCGCGTGAATGTCACGCCGTCATTCATCAGCGCGCGCATGTTTGCCAAGTTGGCATGCGCGGCCAGATCACCTATCAGGCAATCGGCTCGCAGCTGATCTATGACGATAAATAGGATGTTCTGCCGTGCACCCATTGCCTTAGTCGCCTGTGCCCAGATTGGTCGGATCGAATACACCGCCAAAGCCTGTCTTTGCCTTGGGCTGCTCGGGCTCGGGCGCCGTTTCACCGCCCAAATTGGTGGGATTGAATACGCCGCCAAAGCTGGAATTTCCGCCCTCGCTCTGCGGGGCTTGGGCCGGGGCCTCTGGCACAGGTTCGCGCGCTTCGCGGGCGGCGCGCAGGGCCTCAATGGCCTCTCGCGCCTTTAGCTGCTTGGCCGCACGGACGTCTGCCACACATTCCTGGGGGCTATAGGTCATGGCGGTGCCAACAACTGTAATGACAGTAATCGCAACCAGTACCAGTAGGATCGCGGCGGGATTGCCCGACAGGAGGCGCGGCAGCTGCAGACCAGATTTCTTTGAACTGACGGTGGCGCTCGCACCGCCAGCCAGCTGTTTGCGTCTGATATTGGCCTCATTCGCCAGCGCGGCGAACACAGTCAGCGCGACGATGATAAACGCCAGCGCCGAGATGGCGGGCGTGATGCCATAGCGCACTTTCTGGGCCAGCTCGATTGTCAGGGTCGGATACTCGCCGAATGTAAATGTGGTCGTATTGTAATTCTCGAACGAGGCGAGGAAGGCCAGCACGGCGGCCGATGCGATTGCGGGCCGCATGAAGGGCAGCATGATCTTGCGAAATGCCTGCGCGTGGGTCGCGCCTAGGTCCAGCGCCGCCTCGGTCAGGGACACGTCATAGCGTTGCAGCCGCGCGACGAGGACGAGCATACAGTAGGAGGCGATGAACGTGGACTGACCGATGATCGTGAGGAAAATGCCGTTGGACAGAAAGCCGCCCGGCTCCATCCCCAGCATTCGCGCGACGCGGTCCCAGAACACGAGGGTGGATATGCCTAGCACAACGCCGGGGATCAGGATGGGCGCAATGATGAGGGTGTAGAAACTGGTGCGCATCTTGGGCCAGATTTGCGTCAGCATCAGCGCCGCAGCGAGGCCCATGGCGACCGAAAGGACCACAGTGCCGGCGCCCACAATCAGGCTGTTTTTGATACCGTTGAGGATACGCTCATCGTGGAACAGCGCGCCAAACCACTGAAAGGTCAGACACTCCCACGGGGTCATGCGCGGGAAGGAAGGCGAGTTGAACGCCGTGATCGACATGATGACGAGCGGGCCAAGGAGGTAGGCAAAAAAGAGCGCAAGGTAGAGCCAGAGGGAGAGGCGTAGGAAGGACAGCTTCATTTGCCGATGTCCCCCATGTTCACTTTAAAGAGGCGCATCGCGGCCATGACCAGCAGGATACAAGTGACCAAAAGGACCACGGCATAGGCCGCACCTTGCGGCCAGTTACTGTTGTCGTTGAACCACTGATAGATGATCTGCGTGAACCACAGACTACTGGGCCCGCCCAGAATTTGCGGCGCAGCCAGCGCGCCTGCCGACAGCATAAAGACCATGGTGCAGCCGCTGCTGATGCCGGGTTTGGCGTAGGGGATGACGACACGGCGGTGGATGCGCAGCCATGACGCGCCCATGTCGCGCGCGGCCTCAATCTGGTTTCGATCCAAGCTTTCTATCACGTTGTAGATGGGAAAAATCATCAGCAGGATGTAGGCATAGCCAAGGCCCGCATAGAGCGCGATATCGTTGCGAATGAAATCATAGGGCGTATCAAATATGCCGAGGCCGACGAGCAATGTGTTCAGCACGCCGGTCTGGCCAAAGATGATGCGCAGGGCGAAGGCGCGCAAAATCTCGTTGATCCAGTAGGGAATGATCAGCATCAGCGCGAATATGCGAACGTGATTGCCCCGGCTTTGGCCCAGATAATAGGCGATCGGGTAGCACAGGATCAGGTTGAATATCGTGATGCAGATGGCCGCCACGATCGTGCGGAAAAATACGCCCAGATCGATATAGTTATAGGCCGCGCTGGCACCTTCAGGGCCAAAGACGAGATGGCGGTAATTCTCCAGCGTATAGACATCGCGCGGACCGCCCATTTCGGGTGGCGGCAGATTGGGCCGGAACGAGAAATCCAGCATCGACAGCTGCGGCAGGATAATGAGGCCTATTGTCCAGAACAGGACAAGGCCCAGCATCAGGCCGCCCATCAGGATGCCGTTCCGCTTGAAAAACTCGGTCAGGAAGCGTGGCATGCGCGCCCCCTCATTCGGTCGCCATCGGCCCGGTGGGCATGGCGACGGCGTTGCGCATATCATATTCCAGCGCGATGGTGCGGCCTTGTCGCGACTCGAACGACTGGCCCAGATTGGGGATTGCTACCTTGATCTGCTTGCCGAGGTCGCCCTCCATAAAGATGTTAAAGGCGCTGCCCTCAAACTCTTCATTCGTGACGCGGGCGGTCACCTGCGTGTTGCCGCCTGTCTGGGACTCGGCCAGTGAAAATGCCTCGGGGCGGATGAACAGCATGGCGTCGTCGCCGGGCGTTAGCAGGCCCTGATTGGACGGCGAGACACGCGCGACCAGATCGCCGCTGCGGTTGGTGGCGATCAGCGCCTCGCCGCCTGACACGGATTTGACCTTGCCGCGGAACACGTTATTTTCCCCGACAAAGGACGCGACGAAGGGCGTGGCGGGATCGTTATAGACATCTTTGCCAGTGCCGATCTGGTCGATCACACCAGCCTTCATGACGGCGATATGATCGGACATTGTCAGCGCCTCGCCCTGATCGTGGGTGATGTAGATAAATGTGATGCCGACGCGCTGCTGGATCTCGCGCAGCTCTGTGCGCATATGCTGGCGCAGCTTCAGGTCCAGCGCCGACAGCGGCTCGTCCAATAGCAGGACGTCCGGCTCAGCGCATAGCGCGCGGGCGATGGCGACGCGCTGGCGCTGGCCACCAGATAGCTCGGAGGGCAGTTTGTCGCCTTGATCGGACAGTGCGATCATATCCAGCAGCTCGTCCGCGCGCTTTCGGCGCACCTTGGCGCTGGCGCCAGTGATTTCCATTGAAAAAGCAATGTTTTCCCAGACCTTCATCAGCGGGAACAGCGCGAGATTCTGAAATATCAGGGCTGTCGGCCGTTTGTTCGGGCCGATGCCGCGCATCGAATTGCCGCCGATCAGGATGTCGCCCTCGCTAGGGTCCAAAAAGCCGGAAACGGCGCGCAAAATAGTCGTCTTGCCGCAGCCCGACGGGCCGAGAAAGCTAAAGAATTTGCCCCCTTCTACCGCGACATTGGCATTCCTGACGGCGACGAAATCGTCAAACCGGATCCACAGATCCTTCAGCTCCACG
>JAGXGX010000162.1 GCA_024636515.1 Roseovarius sp. | reverse complement strand
TCTCGTGATGAAATTCGGCGGAACCTCCGTCGCCAATCTGGACCGGATTCGCCGCGCGGCCAAACGCGTAGGCGTCGAGGTGGCCAAAGGGTATGACGTGATCGTCATCGTGTCGGCCATGTCCGGCAAGACGAACGAACTGGTCGGTTGGGTCGGCGAGACGTCGCCGCTATACGATGCGCGTGAATACGATGCCGTCGTATCGTCGGGCGAGAATGTGACAGCCGGCCTCATGGCGCTGATCTTGCAGCAGATGGACGTCCCGGCACGCAGTTGGCAAGGCTGGCAGGTGCCGGTGCGCACGACCAGCGCGCATTCCACGGCCCGTATTCTGGACATTTCGCCCGATAACATCATGACGAAATTTGCCGAGGGGATGCGCGTCGCGGTCGTCGCCGGCTTTCAGGGCGTCAGCCCCGAAGGGCGCATCACCACACTGGGCCGGGGCGGATCAGACACCACCGCCGTCGCCTTTGCCGCCGCGATGGGCGCCGAGCGTTGCGATATCTACACGGATGTCGACGGCGTCTACACCACCGATCCGCGCATCTCGTCCAAGGCGCGCAAGCTGGACCGCATCGCCTATGAAGAGATGTTGGAGCTGGCCAGCCTTGGCGCGAAGGTGCTGCAAACCCGCTCGGTCGAGTTGGCGATGCGCTATAACGTTAAGTTGCGCGTTCTCAGCAGCTTTGAGGAACAATCAGATGACGCCGGCACCCTTGTCTGCGCCGAGGAGGAAATCATGGAATCCAATGTTGTGACCGGCATCGCCTACTCTCGCGACGAGGCCAAGATGACCCTTCTATCGGTCGCAGACCAGCCGGGCATCGCCGCCGCCATCTTTGGCCCGCTGTCTGAGGCGGGCGTGAATGTCGACATGATCATTCAGAACATATCCGAGGAGGGCCGCACCGACATGACCTTCTCCTGCCCCACCGATCAGGTGTCGCGCGCAGAAAAGGCGCTGAAGGATGCGGTCGCGGCGGGCAACATCGACTATGGTGATCTGGTGATCGACGCGGGCGTTGCCAAGGTATCGGCAGTCGGCATCGGGATGCGCAGCCAGTCGGGCGTTGCGGCCCAAATGTTCCGCACGCTTCGCGACGAGGGCGTCAACATCAAGGTGATCGCGACCTCCGAGATCAAGATTTCGGTACTGATTGACCGAAAATACATGGAACTCGCCGTGCAGGCACTCCATGATACGTTCCAGTTGGATAAGGCGGGCTGAGACGCATCTGCCCCCTCCTGCGACAGACTAGCGGATAGGCAATACGCCAATGAGCGATGAGTTTCAGACCGATAGCCGCCAGATGCTGGGGCGCCTTCGTGCCGTCATGGCCGAGGATGCCGCAGGTCAGGCACGTCTGGACCAGATCACGCATCTTATCGCTGAGGAAATGCGTATCGAGGTCTGCTCGATCTACCTGTTCCGTGACGAGGAAACACTGGAGCTGTGCGCGACCGAGGGGTTGAACGCCTCTGCGGTGCACGAAACTCGAATGAAAATGGGCGAGGGTCTGGTGGGGCGCGTCGCGCGCACGGGCCAAGTCATTAACACCGACGATGCGCCCAATACGCGCGGGTTCCGCTACATGCCAGAGACGGGCGAGGAAGGCTACTCGTCCTTCATGGGCGTCCCGATCCAGCGCTTGGGCGAAAAGCTAGGCGTGCTGGTGGTGCAGTCCAAACATGCGCGCAAATTCTCGGACGAAGAGATCTATGCCGTCGAAGTCGTGGCGATGGTCCTTGCCGAAATGGCCGAGCTGGGCGCCTTCGTCGGTGAGGGTGCGGCCATGTCCGCCCGCCACCAGCAGGCTGTCCTCTTTCGCGGCGCGACGGCCCAAGAGGGCGCGGCGCGCGGCCATGTGTGGCTGCATGAGCCACGCGTCGTCGTCACGAACCTCATTGCCGAAGATCCCGTGCGCGAGCTGGAGCGTCTGAACGAGGCTGTTGATGAATTGCGCGTTGGCGTTGACCGGATGCTGAGCAGTGCCCGTTTCGGCGACAAGGAACAGCTGGAGGTGCTGGAGGCCTACCGCATGTTCGCCAACTCCAAGGGCTGGATGCGCCGGATGGAGCAGGACATTGATCGCGGTCTGTCAGCCGAGGCAGCAGTCGAGAAAGAACAATCGACCGCCCGCGCCCGCCTGGGCCAAGTGGCCGACGCTTATTTGCGCGACCGGCTGCACGATCTGGACGATCTCAGCAATCGGATGCTGCGCATCCTGACCGGCCAAGGCGCCGAGACGGGCGCCGAAATGCCGTCCGATCCCATCCTTATCGCACGAAATATTGGCCCTGCGGAGTTGCTGGACTATGGCCGCACCCTTAAGGGCATCGTGCTGGAGGAAGGCGCCGTCGGCAGCCACGCCACTATCGTCGCGCGTGCGCTGGCGATTCCGCTGATCATCAACGCCAAAAATATCACCACCGAGGCGCTGAACGGTGATCCAATCCTCGTAGATGGCGATCAGGGCATCGCGCATCTGCGCCCCGACGACATTGTCTATGCCGCCTTCCGTGACAAAATGGCGATGCAGGCGAAGGCGCAGGAGCGCTACGCCTCGATCCGCTACAAGCCGGCAACGACGCTCTGCGGCCAGACACTATCGCTGACGATGAACGCGGGCCTGATGGCCGATCTACCCAGTCTTGAGGGATCAGGCGCCGATGGCGTCGGGCTCTTTCGGACCGAATTGCAATTTCTGGTCCGCACAAAAATGCCCAAGCGGGCCGAGCTGAGCGAGCTTTATGCCCGCGTCATGGATGCGGCCAAGGGCCGTGCCGTCGTGTTCCGTACGCTCGACATCGGCTCGGACAAAGTGCTGCCCTACATGAAACCGACGGACGAGCCGAACCCAGCCCTTGGCTGGCGCGCGATCCGTGTCGGGCTGGACAAGCCGGGTGTGATGCGGATGCAACTTCAGGCGCTCATACGCGGTGCCAAGGGGCGCCCGCTGTCGATCATGTTCCCTTTTGTCGCCCAGCGAGAGGAATTCGATGCAGGCCGCGCCGAGATGGACAAGGCGATGGCGCGCGAACGCATCCTGGGGCATCCCCTGCCCGAAACGCTCAAACTGGGCGCGATGCTGGAAACGCCCAGCCTTGCCTTCGCGCCCGATCAATTTTATCGCGACGTTGATTTCCTGTCGATCGGCGGCAATGATCTCAAACAGTTCTTTTTCGCAGCTGACCGCGAGAACGAGCGTGTCCGGCGCCGCTATGACACGCTGAACGTCAGCTTCCTAACCTTCCTGCAGGGCATAACCGAGCGGTGCATCGCCACCGGCACCCCGCTAAGTTTTTGCGGCGAGGATGCTGGCCGCCCTGTTGAGGCGGCGTGCCTTGCGGCCATAGGTATGCGCACCTTGTCGATGCGTCCGGCGTCTATCGGGCCGGTCAAGTCTATCCTGCGCCGTACCGATCTAAATGAGCTGCGCGCCGTTATCGACGCCGCTGGTGCACGCGGTGATCAATCTGTGCGGCCAGCGGTGATGGAATATCTGCGCGAAAAGCTTTGATACGGTTGGCGCTTAGCCTCGTTTTACCGGCGCGGCGACCCGCACGCGGAACGCTTCCAGTACATCGGCGTGGCTCATATCTGCCTCAATAGCGAGGCGGCGCAGCCCGAAATGCACATGCGCCATCTGCTGGTAGTAGCTGGTAAAGGCGTAATTCGTCGCGGCCCCCGCCGCCGCGCCCAGCACCGGCACGGTCTGTGCAGCCAGTTTTTGGCCCAAAACGAGGCTCAGACGCGGCGCTACCTTGGAAATCAGCGCCTGCATCGCCTTGCCCGTCACCGCAACACGCGTGGTGAGAAAAGCCAGATCGGCCCCGTCGTCATGATCCAGAGGCCCGGCAGCGGCAAAGACCTGCACACAGTCAAAACGCACGCCCTCCTCCGCCGGATCAAAGCCGTACTCGCTTGCCACATCCTGAATGGCGCGCAACAGGATCGTCGTGGTTATGGGCAACTCGGCCAGTGCGCTTGGCAAGCCCCCAAGACCGCCAGCGGCGCCCATCGCGGTCGTCACGGCCCGGTTCAGCCATCCCGGCTGCGTGCCCACAACTCCGCGAGAGCGGTGTGCGGCGCTCATTGCCTTCTCTAGTGCTTGCTGCGTTCCGCCCTCAAGACGGCCCCGCACACCTTCGGGTAGCCTGTCCAGCAGCGCCTCGGCACGTCCACCGATCACGTTCAGCACCTGAATGCCCAGATTGCCTGCGCGGGCGTGTCGGCGCGCCAGCGCGTCCAGCCTTGCTGCGACGGCGGCCTTGTCTATCGGGGGGTCTAAAAGATCCATCATCGGATATAGATCAGCTTATCCGCGCGGGGTTTCAAGGCGCGCGCGTCACTTTTCCGGCAATACTCGCCCACGCACCCGGCGTCAGATCATGGCCCAGCACCCTGTCAGGGTTGGTCGGTGGCGGCATCTGGACATGATCCAGCCGCTCAAACCCAAAACGCGCGTAGTAGGGCGCATCGCCCACCAGCATCACGCGATCCCATCCATCCGCGCGCGCCACAGCGAGCGAGTTGCGCATCAGATAGGCGCCCAGACCTTCGCCCTGATGGGTCGGATGCACCGCAATCGGGCCCAGCAGCAACGCAGGCGCACCGGCCACACAGACGGGCCAATACCGGATTGCACCCGCCAAGATACCACTTTCGTCCCGCGCAACGGCGCTGAGGCCGGGAATAGGCGGGATGCCATCGCGCAAACGGTAGGATGATAGCGCCTCGCGTCCCGGCGCAAAGCAAAGATCAAGCAGCGCCTCGACCTCCCACCAGTCCTCTGTCGTCTCAGGCTTCAGTTCCAGCACCGCTCCGCCTCATGCAATTTACGGGATGACGCTTGGCTAGCACGGCGTCCGGCACGGCACAATTGCGCGGTCAGTCCGCGTCTGCATCGCCTGATATTGTAACAGGTACTGGACCGGCAAAAGTCAGCACGCGATAGGGATAAGGGATTTCGATGCCGGCGTCGTCCAACGACCGCTTGACTGCCGCGACCACCTGATCGCGCGACTGGCGGATCTCGAGCGGGCTGGAGCCTGTCCACCACGTCACCTCAAAATCAATCGACGCATCACCAAAGGCCTGTGCAAAAACCTGCACGTCCTTGATATCCGAGCGAACCGTATCCAGCGCCTCAACCGCCGTGCGGATCACGTCGCGGGCGTTGTCTACATCCTCGCTGCGAGCGACGCCGCAGATGATGGTGGTGCGCCTCAGATCCTTGTCGGTACGTACTGTCACAGGGTTCTGAAACAGCGCGTGATTGGGCATGACGACCAACTGCCCGTCGGTGCGGCGGATGCGGCTGTCGCGTATCGTAATCGCCTCAATGCGGCCCTCGACGCTTTCGCATTCGACATAATCG
>JAGXGX010000161.1 GCA_024636515.1 Roseovarius sp. | reverse complement strand
TTCTTCGGAATGATCATCCCGAAAAACCCATGCTGACGCAGGAATTGCCACACTTCGGGCGGCAGGTCGGCGGCGTCCTGATTGATCGTCCAATCATCCAGCATGTCGCACAACTCGCGGCACGGCCCGTCCAGAAACGCCTTCTCTTCGCCCGTCAGGCGCGGCGCGGCGACGGCATGTAGTTTGGACCAGTCGGGATTGCCAGAGAACAGCTCCGCCTCCCACCATACATCCCCAGCGTTCAGGGCCTCGCGCTCGGTATCGGACAAGGCAGGCAGGGCGCTCTTGGCCCAGCGGTAAATAGGGCGGGTGAGGTAGTTCGCACGAAAGGAGGTCATGGCAGGCTCCATCATATCAAAGAGGGTAACGCGCGGATGCATCACTGTGTTCCCGCAGGCTTCGCCGTGCAAGGGCAGACGCACAGCATAGCTGTCGATAGCGTTCACACGAAATCACAAGGCAGGTGCCCCGTTGGGATAACAATGGCTTGGCCAGATGCTGAAGCCGCAATCATATCAGCGAAGTTGCTGGCTGTCACCTGATGCGGATAAGGCAGCGACCGCGTATGTCCGGGTTACGCACCTGTTAAAGCGTCAAATCAATCTCCGGCTGCGATTTGGTCAGATCGTCCAAGCTGCGCAACTGGCCGATCAAGGCCTCCATCCGGTCTACCGGGACCATGTTAGGCCCGTCACTGGGCGCGTTGTCAGGGTCTTCGTGCGTCTCAATAAACAGCGCCGAAACGCCCACTGCGACAGCAGCCCGCGCCAGAACTGGCGCGAATTCACGCTGACCGCCCGACGTGGTGCCTTGGCCGCCGGGCTGTTGCACGGAATGGGTCGCGTCGAACACGACAGGATAGCCAGTGCGCGCCATGGTTGGCAGCCCGCGAAAGTCACTAACCAGCGTGTTATAGCCAAATGATGTGCCGCGATCGCACAGCATAATCCGCTCGTTCCCGGTGCTGGCGATCTTGTCCGCGACGTTGCCCATATCCCAAGGGGCCAGAAACTGGCCCTTTTTAACGTTGATCGCGCAGCCCGTCTCGCCTGCGGCCAGTAGCAGGTCAGTCTGGCGGCACAAAAACGCAGGGATCTGGATCACATCCACGACCTCGCCCGCAGGCGCGCATTGATCTGCAGCATGCACGTCCGTCAGGACGGGGCAGCCGAATTCGTCGCGGATTTTCGACAGGATCGTCAGCCCCTCGTCCATGCCTAGCCCCCGCTGCGTCGCCAGCGACGAACGGTTGGCCTTGTCATAGCTAGCCTTAAAGATAAAGCGCGTGCCCGTCGCCGCGCACGCCTCGGCAATACGTTCGGCCATCATGCGCGCGTGATCCAGGCTCTCCAGCTGGCAGGGTCCGGTAATCAGAGCAAAGGGATGCTTCGCGCCGATTGCAATATCGCCAACCGTTACTGTGCGTGTCTCTATCATTGTGCCTCCAATGCCGCCTCTATCCGGGCGACGTCGCCGGGATTGTTCAGTTCCCAAAACACGCGCCCGCGCGCGTCCACCTCGACGCAGCGCACGCCGATCCCAGCGGAGAGGAAGCGGAGTTGCTCCAATCCCTCCAACTCCTCCAGCCTGCTGACGGGGGTCTTTACGTATCGCTTTAGCGCGTCCGGACGATAGGCGTAGACGCCGACATGGTGAAACACCGGGATCGGTTGCGGCAGGGTGCCGGGGGCGATGTAGGGGATCACCTCCTTAGAGAAGTAGAGCGCATTCATATGTTGGTCGAACACGGCGGTCGTGCCGCCGACGCGGCCCTCTTTGCGGTCCTCGACAAAATTGTCATAGGTCTGGCGATCACAGCGCAACACGGGCGTCGCCATCTGCACGGTCTTGTCCACCGCCATCGCGGCCATCAGGCCCTCAACGAACCATGGCGGTGTCAGCGGCGCGTCGCCCTGAAAGTTAATGACCAGATCAGGCGTCTCGTCCAGCTGCATCAGCGCATCTGCGCAGCGCGCCGTGCCATTCTCGCACGCCTCGGAGGTCATCACCACGTCGGCGCCGAAGCTACGCGCATGCTCCGCAATGCGTGCGTCGTCAGTAGCGACATAGACGGCATCGACCCCCTCAATGACGCTGGCGGCCTCCCAGCTCATCTGGATCAGCGACTTGGCGCTGCCATCCTTCTGGCGCAACTCCACCAGTGGTTTGCCGGGATACCGCGTCGAGGCGTACCGCGCGGGGATGAAAATGACCGTCTTCATATGATGTCTTCCCTTTGGCCTGAGCCGCTAGATACACCATATCGCCGGGCGCAGGGCAATCGTCGCCATTATGGTATCTGCCCGTCCAGTGTGCTAGCGAACCGCCCAGACCCTTGAGGCGAGAGATACCGATTATGACCCAGACCCCGGCGCGCCCCGCAAACACCGACGCCGCCGACATCCTGCGCAGCGCGACCCGCGTGCTGACGATTGAAGCCGAGGCGCTTGCGCATATGGCCGCGCACCTGCCTGCCGATTTCGCGCCCGCCGTCGAATGTTTGATGGGCTGCACGGGCCGGGTGATCGTCGCCGGCATCGGCAAGTCCGGCCATATCGGGCGCAAGATAGCGGCGACGCTGGCCTCCACCGGGACGCCGTCGCATTTCGTCCATGTCGCCGAGGCCAGCCATGGCGATCTGGGGATGCTGGGGTCGGGGGACGTCTGCGTGCTAATCTCGAACTCGGGCGAGACGGCGGAAATGCACGACATGATCTATCACACGCAGCGGTTCTCGATCCCGTTGATCGGCATTTCATCGCATGAGAGCAGCACATTGATGCGCGCTGCCGATTACCGCCTGACCCTGCCAAGCCGTCCCGAAGCGTGCCCGATAGGCTTGGCTCCGACCACATCAACCACGCTGGCGCTGGCGCTGGGCGATGCGCTGGCTGTGGCATTGATGGAGCGGCGCGGCGTGTCTGCCGCCGATTTCGGCGTGTTTCATCCGGGCGGCAAACTGGGCGCGCAACTGCGCCGCGTCAGCGACCTGATGCATGGCGGGGGCGACATGCCTTGCGTCGATGCAGGCGCCCCGATGAGCGACGTCCTGTTGGAGATGACATCGCATAATCTGGGCATGGCCGTGGTTATGTCAGACGGCCGCATCGCCGGCGTTATCACCGACGGTGACCTGCGCCGCAACATGGTCGGCCTGATGGACCGCCATGCAGCCGATGTTGCTAACCCTAATCCGCTGACCGTCGCGCCGGACTGCTTTGCCTCCGAGGCGCTGGCAATCCTGAACGCGCGCAAGGTCACCGTGCTGTTGGTAGCCGATGAAAATGCGAGGCCGCTGGGCGTGCTGCACATCCACGACCTATTGCGCGCCGGAGTGATGTAGGCACGCGTCCCTGTTGCCAGATCCGCCCCTGCAATGCAGTCTGAGCGCAGCAAGGCCGCTGATAGGGGAATGCGCCATGACCATCTTTTGGTCCGAAGAGCAGTTGCGCCACCGCGATACGCATTTCGTTCAACTGGGCGCGATCCGCGCCAGCCGCGAAAGCGCGGAGCGCGCCGCGTCAATCGCAGCCACCTTGCGCACACGCGGCAAGGTACTGTGCGCGCCGCCAGATGTCGGTATGGACCCGATCCTTGCGGTACATGACACGGACTACGTCGAATTCCTGCGCAATGCGTGGGATCGCTGGAGGGCCGAGTTTGGCGATACGCCGTTTGGCACGGGCGGCCACGCGATGCCAAACGTCTTTCCGCAAGTACCCCACGCGCAAAAACCTGACCTGATCGTTGGTCAGATCGGCTGGTACACTGGCGACATGGCCGCCGAGATTGTGAGCGGCACGTGGACCGCCGCCTATTGGGCCGCGCAGGGCGCTATCGCTGCCGCGCGCGGCGTACTGCAAACCGGGCGCGCGCATTATGCGCTATGCCGCCCGCCCGGCCATCACGCGCTAGCGGGCAAGGCAATGGGATTTTGCTACCTAAACAATGCCGCCATCGCGGCGCAGGAACTGCGCAAGGCCACGCCCCGCGTTGCAATACTCGATGTCGACGTGCATCACGGTAACGGTACGCAGGCGATATTTTATGACCGGGCTGATGTGCTGACTGTTTCGATGCACTCGCACCCGCGCAGCTATTATCCGTTCTTCACCGGCTACGCTGAGGAGCGCGGCGAGGGGGCCGGCGCGGGCTATAATCTGAACCTCACCTATGATTTCGGCGCGGGTGATACGCCATTCCTGTCGGCGCTGGACAGGAGCATTGCGGCTATCACAGATTTCGCGCCCGATGCGCTGGTCCTCGCGCTGGGCGTGGACGCGTCCGAGCATGACACGCATGGCAGGCACGCCGTGACGCGCGCAGCCTTCACGTCCATGGCCGAGCGTATCCGCGCCTTCGACCTTCCGACCGTGATTGTGCAGGAGGGTGGGTACGAATCGCCAGTGCTGGGCCACCTGATCGCGGATGTGCTGGACGTTTTCGATATCTAGCACGCCGCGCCGCCCAGTGCGTTAGCCCTTGGTCATCCGGTCCAGAACCGCGTCCAGCCCAGTATCCCACGCGGCCAGTCCGCCGGTCTGCTGTAGCGCGTCCACCAACTGCTCGGTCACGCCGCCGGGGGTGGCGACGCTGGCGATGATTGCATCCCAGTCATGCGGCGCGTCCCGCAGCACAGCCGCGTTTCCGGCCAGCGTGGCGGCCACCAAAGGGCGGGCCAATTCGGGCGTAATCCCGCGCCGCTCAAACCATGCAGCTAGCGCTTGCATCAGGATAAAACTGGCCCCCGACATCGCGCCGAATACCGCGGCCGTTTCATATTCGGCCTGACTGGTCGGCACCAAGACCGGACCCAGATGCGCCAGAAGGGTCTGCCAGTCTTGAGCGGCTGGAAAGAGCAGGCACGGCCCCGCCCCGATGGCGTTTGACGCGCCCGGCATCATTGCCTGGCACACCCTCGCAGGCCCGGTCAAAGGCGCCAGCACGTCCGGCCCGACCCCCGCCATGGCCGAGCAGACGCTATGCTTCGCGCTAAACGTCAATCCGCGCAGGATATCCGCGCCATGCGCCGCCGGCAGGCAAACCAGCACCATGCGTGCCCGGTCGACCACTTCTTGATTACTGGCGGCGACTTGCACGCCATGCGCGGCAGCCAGACTAGCGGCCACATCCGCCCCGCGCGGCGACACGATGATCCCGGCATCAAACCCGCCAGCGCGCAAACCTGCCACCAGATGCGCCGCCAGCGCGCCTGTCCCTAGAATGCCAAGGGCATGGGTCATATCAGTCCCACGCTTCCAACACCTCGGCGATGGTCTGGGCCGTATGGGCGACATCGGCCTCGTCATGCAGGATCGAAGGCAGCGAATGCAGCGTAGATCCCGGCGTCATGTAAATCCCCCGGTCCATCAGGCGTAGCGCAAAGTCGCGGTATTTGGTGCGGTCCACCTTGGCACAAAAATCGCGGTAATCGGTGATCTCCTCGGCATCGGTAAAGAAAATCTGGAACATCGATGTGACACCCTGGCAGATCGCGCGATGCTTGTTCTGCCCGCGCAGCACGTCCGAGATCGCGTCCCGCATCTTTGCGCCAATCGCCATGTTATGCTTGAAACCCGCGTTGTCATTCGCCGTCATCACCTCCAGCATCGCCTTGGACACGGTTAGCGACAGGCGCCCCGCGTTATGCGTACCGAAATGCAGCACCTTGCCCCATTCGAGGCCGGCCATCACATCCTCGCGCCCGCCGATCACGGCGACGGGCATGCCGCCGCCAATCGCCTTGCCATAGGTCACAATGTCTGGCGTCAGGCCGTAAAGCTCGCAGCAGCCGCCGGGCGACAGGCGGAAGCCGGTCACCGTCTCGTCGACATAAAACAGCGCGCCATACTCGCGGCACAGCTCCTGCATTCGCTGCAGATAGCCGTCCTTGGGCGCGATAACTCCGAAATTGGCCATCACAGGCTCGGTCACTACGCATGCGGCGTCACGTCCATGCAGGGCCATCGCCTGCTCCAGCGCGTCAAAGTCGTTCCATGGCACGACGACGGTATCCTCCAACGCGCCCGGCGTCAGGCCAGAGCTATCGGGGATGTGCACCGGATTAGACGGGTGGCCCAGCGACAGGGGGTTGTGCGGGTTCGAGTTTAGCAGGACGCCGTCCCACCAGCCGTGATAATGGCCCTCGAATTTGATGATCTTGCGCCGCCCGGTATGCCCGCGCGCCAGCCGGAATGCGGCCATGCCGGCCTCGGTCCCGGTATTGGCAAAGCGGATTTTGTCGACATGGGGCAGCATGGCGACGATCATCTCGGCCAGCTCGACCTCAATCGCCACTGCTGTTGCCGTGTGCGTGCCGCCCGAGACGGCCTTGGTGACGGCCTTGACAATAGCCGGGTGCCCGTGGCCCAGCGGCAGCGCGCCATAGGCCATCATCCAGTCCAGATATTTGTTACCATCCACGTCATAGAGGTGCTTGCCCGTCCCGCGATCCATGTATTGCGGCGCCCGGCCAAAGGCCGCAGGGCCGCGCGACGCGGACGATACGCCCTCAACCATCACCTTTAGCCCGCGCGCGTGCAGCGCCTCTGATTTTGTCATGTCCATGGATTGTCCCCCTGTTCCGCTACTGGGCAAATTGTTACTATAGGAACATTTCGCGGTCAATTGAGGTCAGCCGAGTTATGCCATATCATCTGCCCCGATAATCGAAGGAGCCCGAGATGAAGACTGAGCAGCCAGATCGACTCTTCCTTGCGAAACGGGTCAAGTCGCGGCGGATCGAACTGAGCCTCAGCCAAGAGGCGCTAGCGGCGCGTGCCGGGTTTGCCCGCTCGACCCTTAGCAAGATCGAGAACGGGAACCTGTCTCCGACCTTCGAGCTTTTGCTAAAACTCGCGCGTAGCCTCGGCACCGATCTGGCCGAGCTGCTGCACACTGGCGGCCCATCGGCGCTGACGGGCCGTATGATCGTGACGCGCGGTGCGCCTGCCCCAGCCGTCACCGACGACAACAGCGCGCTGACCCCGCTCGCGGCGCAGTTGCGCGGGCGCAAGTTTCAGTCCTACGTCGCTGAATTCACCTGTACCGAAATCGCCGATTTCGGCCCGTGGAATAGCCACGCGACCGAGGATTTTCTATATGTTCTGTCGGGCGATCTGGTTTTTGTCTCCGAAGGGTACGAGCCTGCGGTTCTGTCGCCCGGCGATAGCGTGCATTTCGACGGCGCGATGCCGCACGCCTGTCTCGCGCGGCCTGGCCAGTCATGCCGCTGCCTCTATGTCTTTGCCGACAAGGCTGGGTAGGCGGCGTGGAACATTGTGCGCATCCCGGCCGTTGCCCGGTGACATGCGCGCAGGCGCTGACCCGAAGAAGGAGGCATCATGTTCGAGTGGATCACCCAAGTGATTGAGCAGATCGGCGCGGCGGCGGTCGCATTTTTGATGCTGGCGGAAAATATCTTTCCCCCCATACCGTCCGAGTTAATCATGCCGATGGCCGGTTTTCTGGTCTATCAAGGCAAGCTGAGCATGATCGCAGTGATCCTTGCAGGCAGCGCCGGATCGCTGCTGGGGACGTATCTGTGGTATCTGGTAGCGCGCCGCATCGGGCACGAACGCGTCCGCAGGCTAATCGCCAAGCATGGGCGGTGGTTGACCATATCACTGGACGATCTGGACCGCGCCACCGACTGGTTTCAACGGCACGGTGGTATGGCGGTGCTCTTGGGTCGCCTAGTGCCGGGCGTCAGAACGGTCATCTCCGTGCCGGCGGGCCTGACGGGCATGGGGCATGTGCCTTTCCTGCTCTACTCGCTGGTCGGCACCGCCTTCTGGACAGCGTTTTTGGCAGGTCTGGGATATGCGCTGGGCAGTCAATATACCCTTGTCGCTGACTGGCTGGACCCGGTCACGACCGCGCTGCTGATCGGCATCGCCGCTCTCTATGTCTATCGGCTGATCACGCATAAGGGCGGCGAAGACGAGGGCACTTAGACGATTGATCTCAGCAGGGCTAAGGCCTCAGGTGTCTCATCCGTTTGTTCTGGAAGATGCAGCAGGTTCCGGGATTAAGTCGCCGCAGGGTGCGATGATCAGCGGCGCACCTGGCGCGGTCCCGATCTGCAAACAGGTGCCGTCCGTGCAGATGGTCCAGCCGCCCGCCGTCGCACCTGATGCCGCCAACGCTAATGAGGGCACGCTTAGTGCGCCGGGCCATTCCCACCAGCCGTCCTTTAGCACCGCCCGGTCGCCCGGCTCCATCCCCGCGCCGGAGCCGCGTATGCGCGCAGTGTCCAGCGTCAAGCCAGCAGCCGATACACGCCATTCCTCTTGCCACTCCACATGCTCGACCGAGTGTGTCCAGCTAAGCTGAAAGGTGGGCGATGACAGCGCCAGCACCATCGCGCCCACAGCAAGGCAGGTCATGCGTTAGCCGCGCGCCGCTGTGTCAACCAGACACCGCCCGCAAATAGAAGGGCGAGAGCAAAGCCGATCTCGTCCGTCAGAGGTACTGCGGCGACCAGTGTAAAGGCCGCAACTATTGCGAGGATGCGCAGCGGCCAGCCTAGGGGGCGGCCCACCCAGCCGATGACAGCGGCGCCCCAAAGGCCGATTGAAAGGGCCGTCTTGGCAACCACATACGCCACGGCAGGCCAGTAGCCTATCGCCTCGGCTAGCGGCCCGCCGTCCTGTAACATCAGTGCAGGCGTATAGACCGCCATGAACGGAATGACGAAGCCGGCCGCCGCCACCTTGATCGCCTCAAACGAGATTTTAAGCCCGCTTTCCTTGGCAATCGGCGCGGCGGCAAAGCAAGCCAGTGCGACCGGAGGCGTCAGATCAGCCAGAATGCCGAAGTAAAAGACGAACATATGCGACACGATCAGCGGCACGCCGAGGGCCAGCAGGGCAGGCCCGGCGATGGAGGACGTGATGATGTAATTCGGGATCGTGGGGATACCCATACCCAGAAGGATACAGGTCAGCATGGTCAGCAGCAGCGACAGGAACAGGCTGGACTGCCCGACCGACACGATGAACTGGCCGAACGTGTTGGCAGCGCCTGTCAGGGTCATGGTTCCGATGATGATACCGACTAGCGCGCAGGCCACGCCGACCGGCAGCGCCGTCTTGGCCCCGTCCGCTAGGCTGTCACGGCAGAGCGCCAGCGTTTCGCGCCCGCCCTTCGTGACTGCGCACCAAGCGATCAGCGCGGCAATGGCGACGAACAGAACCTCCGTCCCCCATTGCAAAAATCCCGCGGCGACTAGGCCCAGCGTGACCCAGAATATGATGCGAAAAATGCCCGCAGGCAGGTTTAGCGCCGCTGAGCCGCCCAAGATCAGCAGCACCGTTAAGCCCAGCCCGATCGTGCCGGCAAAAAGCGGCGTGTAGCCACCAAACAGCAGATAGATCAGCACGCCCAACGGGACGAGCAGCATCCAGTTACGCTTCAGCGCCTCCAGCGGTGAGGGCAAATCGGCCAGCGCGAGGCCCTTGAGGCCGAAGCGACCAGCCTCCAGATGGACCATCCAGAATGCCGACAGGAAATAAAGGATCGCCGGGATCAGCGCGGCCCGCACCACTTCGATATATTGCACGTCCAGCGTCTCGGCCATGATGAAGGCGACAGCGCCCATCACCGGTGGCATGATCTGACCGCCCATGGAGGCCGTCGCCTCAACTCCGCCGGCAAAGGCGGGGCGATAGCCAAACCGCTTCATCAGAGGGATGGTAAACTGCCCGGTGGTGACGACATTCGCCACGCCCGATCCGGAAATGGTGCCCATCAGGCCCGAGGACACGACCGCGACCTTGGCCGCGCCGCCCTGTTTGTGCCCGAACATCCCCATAGCGACGTCGGTGAACAGCCGGATCATTCCAGCCTTTTCCAGAAACGCGCCAAAGAGGATAAAAAGGAAGATGTAGGTCGACGACACAAATGTCGGGATGCCGTAGATCCCTTCGGTCCCGTAGGCCATGTGATCTACGACTTGGCCAAAGCCATAGCCGCGATGATTGAATGGGGAGGGCAGGTATTCGCCAAAAAAGCAGTAGGCGAGAAAGCCGCCTGCGATGATCGGCAGCGCCGGGCCCATCATGGCCCATGCAGCGGCGAACACGACAGTTAGTGCGATAACGCCCATCACAATATCTTGGTCCAGAGGACGGCCCGCGCGCAGGATCAGCGGCTGGTATTCCCACCACTGATAGAGTGCAACAGCTACGCCGGCAGCGGCAAACGCCCATGCAAGCGTACGGATACTGATAGACGTACTGCGTGCATATGCGACCAGCGGAAACGCCAGCAGCGTGAGAAAGCCGACATGGAACGCGCGCGTGATCTGGCTGGACAGGTCAATAACATGCGCTGCCGTGATGATCTGAAAGATCGAAAAGACGATCGCGATCCAGAACAGGAGGCGCCCCACCGTGCCGGGCGGAAAATCAACGCCATGCACCTCGGACGGGATGGGCGGTACGGCTGGATTCGTCATGGGCGGCTCCGGGCTGGCGGATGCGATCAGGCCGCGCGCTACGGGGCGCGCGGCCCGTTGATGGCCTTACTCGATCAGGCCTTGCTCGCGGTAGTAACGCTCGGCGCCGGGATGCAGCGGGATGGGCATACCGTCCAGCGCATTCTCCAGCGTGATCTGCCCGGCGGCCTGATGCGCCGCGACCAGCGTATCGAGGTTTTCGAACAGCTGCTTGGTCATCTGGTATGCCGTCTCATCGCTGACGCCTGCATGGCTGACCAGATAGTTTGACACAGCTACGGTTGGCACGTCTGCATCCTGCCCGTCATAGGTGCCGGCCGGGATGGTGGCCGCAATATAGGGCGCGCCCAGCGTTTCGGCGACCGTGGCGGGGATCGCTACGACCGTGATCGGCAGTGAGGATGACAGATCGCGGATCGACGCAACGCCGAGGCCCGCCGATTGCAATGTGCCGTCCAACTGGCGGTTCTTGATCAGCTCAACCGATTCGGCGAAGGGCAGATACTCGACCTTGCCCAGATCGTCGTAGGACATGTCCATCGCGCCAAAGATGGCGCGCGCGTTCAGCTCAGTCCCCGACGCAGGCGCGCCGACCGACAGGCTGCGGCCCTTTAGGCCGTCAAAATCGGTGATGCCCGACTCCTTTGACGCCACGATCTGGATAAAGTTCGGGTAGATCGCCGCGATACCTCGAAGTTGGTCTAGCTTGGCCGGAAACCCAGCTTCCTCGTCGCCGGCCCATGCGGCGGCGACCGAATCGCCCAGTGCAAAGGCGATTTCGCCTCCACCGCTTTGCAGAAGGTTCATGTTCTCGACGCTGGCCTTGGTCGATTGGACTTGCGTGCGCACGCCCTCGATTTTCTCGCCATAGATATTGGCGAGGCCGGCGCCCAGCGGATAATAAACGCCCGAGGTGCCCCCGGTCAGCACGTTGATGAATTCTTCGGCCTTGGCCGGTGCGCCAAATGCGACTGCGGCCAGAATGGCGCCGCCTACGGCGGATGTGATCTTTTTCATATCAAATTCTCCCTTGGTGCCCGCATCCCTTTCGGAGGCGGGGCTGTCGCAGTATGACGCAGGCGCGGCGCGGCGCAAGTCTTGTGCGGCAGGAGCTCATACGCCGGGCAGGATATGGCCCGCTACCAGATCAGTGACATCCTGCGCTGCGTGCCGTGCCCCCAGTATCGGAAATTCCGATATGAAAGCATCGCGCTTTACGGGCTTTGCAGAGTTTCAGGTGTGGGCTAGCGTTGCATGGAATTCATCGCGAGGGGCCGGATCACCATGCCACACTCAGGTCAAATCAGCTTTGCAAACAGCGTGGACGAGGCCGCGGCCATGATGGCGGCCGATACGGGTCTTGCCCCGCTCGCGGGCGCGACTTGGGCCATGCGCGCGGGCCTGCGGCACGAGGTGCAGCCCGAGAGGTATCTGGCCCTCACTCGCATTGCCGAATTGCGCAAGATTGCGTTGGGTAGCGGCGAGGTGTCGATCGGCGCGATGGCCACCCATGCGCAAATCGCGAGCGCGCTGGCAGGCGATCCGCAGTTTGGCGGGCTAGCGACGGCAGGCGGTGTATCGGCCAATCCCGGTGTGCGGCAGTTGGCGACGCTGGGCGGAAATCTTTGCGCGGTGGGCTTTGCTGCCAGCGATCTAGGCCCGGCCCTGCTTGCGCTGGATGCCTCGGTCGAGGTTGTTCGCGGCGGTAGCGTGCAACGTATGCCACTGGCCGATTTTCTGGCGACGCGCGATGCACAGCCCCAGTTGCTGGTTCGCGCCATTCTGCCCTGCGTCCCCGGCATTGGCGCCCATGCGCGCCTGACGATGCGCGCGGCGGGCGATTATCCGGTCGCCATTGCCAGCGTCTGGATGTCCAGCGACACCAAAACACTGCGCATCGCCATCGGCGCGGTCGAGGATGCACCGCGCCGATGGACATCGCTAGAGCAGGCGCTGGTTGGCGCACAGCCCGATCCTGCCCACGCCGAAGAACTGGCCAAGTCGCATCTGGACGGTATCACGGCCCGCGATGCTGTCGACGCCAAAGGCGCCTACCGCCTGCGCGTGTTGCCGCATCTGGTGGGCCGGGCGATGGCCGATCTGGCCGCGCAACAAATCAGGAGCGCGGCATGAGCATATCCTTGAACATCAACGGCGAAGATAGGCTCTATCATGGCGACCCCCGGACCAGCCTGCTGGACGTGCTGCGCGATACCTATCGCATGACTGGCGCCAAGTCGGTGTGCAGCGCGGGATTTTGCGGTGCCTGCACGGTGCATGTGGACGGTGTGGCTGTCCCGGCGTGCCTACGCCCGGTTGGGCTGCTGGATGGCGCTGCTATCACCACGATTGAGGGCGCCGCGCCGCTGGACACCCTCAGCGCTCTGCAAGCGGCATTCGCGGAACATGACGTCGTGCAATGCGGCATGTGTTTTCCGGGAATGGTGATGAGCCTGACGGCGTTTCTGCGCGATGCACCCGCCCCCAGCCGGGCGAAAGTCAAGACGGCGATGGTCGGCAATCTGTGCCGCTGCACCGGGTACGAGCGGATCATCGATGCAGTGATGTCGCTGCAAGATTCGGAGAGCGCAGCATGACGGGCCAAAGCCATAAGGCAGTGATGGACTACCCCCGCCGCGATGCAGCGGACAAGCTGCGCGGGCGCACCAAATACACCGTTGATATGGCGGGGCAGGACGTGCTGCACGCCGTCCTTGTTCGGTCGGACGTGGCGGCGGGTCGGATC
>JAGXGX010000160.1 GCA_024636515.1 Roseovarius sp. | reverse complement strand
CGCGATACTGGGCTATATACGCTTTTGGTGCCTCAGCTTCCCGTTTCTGGTGACCGGCATGGCGCTGAACGCGGTTTTTCGCGCCGGGGGGCGCAGCGGTGTAGCGGCGATGACAATGTTGGTGCAGGCGCTGCTGAACATCATCCTTGATCCGGTGTTGATATTTGGATTTGGCCCAATTTCAGCGATGAGCATGGATGGCGCCGGCCTTGCCTCGCTGATTGCGCGGATGGCGTCTTTTGCGGGGTTGGTTCTGTTTGCATGGCACGCGGGCGTGCTCCAGTTGAACGCGGCGCCGTGGCAGGGGGCTGTGGCCTCTATCCGGCGCATCGTGCGCGTGGGCGCGCCTGCCGCGATGTCGAACGCGATAAATCCGTTTGGCATGGCTATCGTCACCGGCTTTGTCGCAACTATCGGCGATACGGCTGTCGCGGGGTTTGGCGCGGCGACGCGCGTGCAGGGCGTGGTTGTGGTGCCGCTACTGGCGCTGTCATCTGGCATCGGGCCTGTCGTGGGGCAGGCATGGGGCGCGGGAGACGAGGCGAGGGCGAAAAAGGGCCTGCGCATTACACATGCCGCCTGCGCAATATTTGGACTTGGTGTGGCGGCGCTGCTGCTGTTCTTTGCGGGTCCGCTTGCCGCCATCATGACATCGGGCAGCGAGGCGCAATCCTACACAGCCACTTACCTGCGCATCGCCAGTTGGGGCTTTCTAGGCTACGGCATCCTGATCACCGCGAATGCGGCGATGAACGCGCGCGACCGTGCGCTATGGTCCATGAGCCTGAGCGGCACGCGCATCTTTCTGCTTTATGTGCCGATGACGTGGGCGGGCCTTCAGCTGGCCGGATATACTGGCATGCTGATCGGCGCCGTGATTGCCAACCTTTTAAGCGGGTGGATTGCGCTGATTGCCGTCCGCTCTGTCGGCCTTGGGGAGATGGGATGGGCGCCGGTGCGCTGGCCGTCTGACTGGCTGGTAGCGCGGCTGGGTGCGCATGGTGCGCCTGCCCGCGATTGACAGACCGCCGGCCTTGGGCTAGCCCCCGCTTTTCATCCATCAGAGGCAGGACCGCATGGCACGCAAACGCAAGGGACGCGATATCTCAGGCTGGCTGGTCGTGGACAAGCCTGCGGGCATCACCTCCACCTCCGTTGTGAACAAGGTGCGCTGGGCATTGCAGGCCAAAAAGGCCGGGCACGCCGGCACGCTGGACCCTGAGGCGACAGGCGTTCTGGCCGTGGCGCTGGGCGAGGCGACTAAGACAGTGCCCTACATCACCGATGCGCTTAAGGCCTATAGGTTTGAGGTGCGGTTTGGCGCGTCCACTAACACCGACGACGCGGAGGGTGAGGTAATCGCCACCAGCGAGACGCGCCCCACAGATGATGAGATTAAGGAGGCGCTGCACCGCTTTGCCGGGGATATCATGCAGGTGCCGCCCAAGTTTTCCGCCGTCAAGGTTGATGGCGAGCGGGCCTATAAGCTGGCCCGCGATGGCGAGGATGTGACGCTGGCCGCGCGCCCCCTCTGGGTGGACGAGCTGCTGCTGGCCGAGCGTCCCGATGCTGACCGCGCCGTGCTAGAGATGGTGTGCGGCAAGGGCGGTTACGTGCGCGCCATTGCCCGCGATCTGGGCGATGCGCTGGGCTGCAAGGGCCACGTCACATGGCTGCGCAGGGTCTGGTCCGGCCCGTTTGAGGCCGATGAGGGTATCACCTTGGACAAGGTGGAGGCGCTAGCGCACGACCCTAGCCTTGACGCGCATATCCTGCCGCTGGAGGTAGGCCTGACCGACCTGGCCGAACTACGCTGCACGCCCGAAGGCGCGGCCAAGCTGCGCAATGGTAACCCCGGCATGGTCTATCCGGGCGACGCTGAATATGGCGACGAATGCTGGGCCTCGCTGGAGGGCCGCGCGGTGGCCGTGGGCGTCTACAAGGCGGGCGAATTGCACCCCAGCCGCGTCTTCGCCGCACCCGAATGATCACCCGCACGCATCTGAAGGACGACGCCGCATCCACCGCAGTCTATTCGCCCTGCGAGCGGTATCGCTACTCGCTGACGCGCATCTGGGACGATGCTGTTGGCCGCGTGCATTTCATCATGCTGAACCCCTCGACCGCGACTGAGTTGCAGAACGATCCCACGGTCGAGCGCTGCGAGCGGCGCGCCCGCGCGCTGGGCTTTGGCGCGTTCCGAGTCAGCAACATATTTGCATGGCGCGATACTGACCCGCGCAAGATGCGCGCCGCGATTGATCCGGTTGGCCCGGCCAACGACGCGGCCATTTTGGAGGGGTGCGCCTGGGCGGGATGCAACATCGCTGCATGGGGTACGCACGGCGCACATCTGGACCGGGGGGCGCAGGTCGTGGACTTGCTGATAACGGCTGGCGGCGCGGTCCATCATTTGGGCCTGACCAAGGATGGCCATCCGCGCCATCCGCTTTACGTTGCGTATGCGTGCCAGCCCGAATTGTGGAATATGCCGCGCGCGCGTTAACCCATTTGAGGGAAATGCCTGTTAGACCAGCAGCACATTTAGCATGTTGGATGCTGGATCATCAGGATTAACGACATGCTGTTTCTTGCAGGCCTTATGGGAATGATGGCTATCGGCGCAACTGCCTTTGCAGGATTATCGCCTGCGCTGTATGAAAGCGACGGCTCCGGGCAGGACGCCCATGGGGATGGCGACGAGACCGCACCGCAAAACGAGTCAGGCAGCGGGGACAAAGCGAGTGCGGATGGCGAAGGGACCAGTATTCTGGATTTTGCGACTCGCCCCGGTGATTCGGCTGCGGATGACGGCGATCAGGACGAAAACCCTAACGAACTGACTGATGCGATCAGCGATGTGGCGTTAAAGGATGACGCAAACATCGACAGTCTTCCCGGCGATATCCTGCCTGTTGATGTCGCTCAGACGCTAAAGCTCAGCAACGTAGAACCGGAGCAGCACGTCGCCATTGGCACACCCGAAGCCCATGATATGGACGGGACGAGTGATCGCGATGTCGCCAACGGCTATGAGGGTGATGACACACTGTCAGGTGCGGCGGGCGATGACGAGTTGTGGGGCGGGCTTGGCGATGACACCCTCAACGGTGGCACCGGCGCGGACACACTGCACGGCGGCGCGGGCCAAGATGATGCGACGGGCGAGGACGGGGACGACTACATATTCGGCCATGGCGCCGACGATACTCTGGCAGCCGGTGCAGGCGACGACAGCCTCGTCGGAGGTCATGGCGATGATACACTAGACGGCGGTGACGATGACGATGCAGTGCACGGCGGCCTCGGTGATGACGTGCTGCGCGGCGGCGCTGGCGCAGACATTCTGTTCGGCGGCTGGGGCGATGACACTTTGTCGGGGCTTGAGGATGATCCCGCCACCGATGGCTGGGATGACACGGACGTCAGCGACTTTCTTAATGGCGGGGGCGGCGCTGACCTTATCATCGCAGGGGCGGGCGACATCGTGACCACTGGTGAAGGGGCCGATACCGTGCTGCTGGGCGAGTGGCTGAGCATGGAGCATCAGGCTGAAATACTGGACTTTGCGCCCGGCGAGGACAGCCTAGTGGTGGTCTATGACGACATCGCCGGAGGCGCGCCTGACGTGGACCTTTCTCCTGATCCAGATGATGCCACCGTGCAGCATATCATGCTGAACGGGATACAGATCGCGGCGATTAACAATGCGCCGGGGCTGAACGCGGGCCACATCACGCTTGTCGGCTCCAGCATGCTGCCTGCCGGTGTAATGCTGTAACATCCCGGCCCTTCCCAAGGGCTAGCAATTCCCCTATACGCGCCCGGTGCGCCTGCCAGTGGCTTGCGTGCAGATTCTCTATGGACCCTGCTGGACGACATCCCGGCTTGTGCCCGCAACCCTTGTTAAAAGGAGATCCCGATGTCGATCACTGTCGAAGAAAAGCACCGCCTGATGAAAGAATTCGCGACCAAGGAAGGCGACACTGGCTCGCCCGAAGTTCAGGTCGCCATTCTCACGTCGCGCATCACCACGCTGACCGAACATTTTAAGACCCACAAGAAGGACAACCACGGTCGCCGTGGCCTTCTTAAAATGGTCGCGCTGCGCCGCAAGCTGCTGGACTATACCAAGTCCAAGGATGACGCCCGTTACCAAGACCTGATCAAGCGTCTGGGCATCCGCCGCTAAGCGTTTCGAGCTAATCCACAAGATTTTGGCCGCCTTGGTTTTCCTAGGCGGCCTTTGCATTTGTGCACCTGCGCCTCGCACAGCGGGCGCGAAACTGTCGGTCACTTAGTGCAGTGCCGACCGTCGCGCGCGACAAAAACCTCCAATGTCCTGCGTCGGCAACAGGCTCGTGCCGGTCTTCAGTCAAGAGGCTCCTCGCCGAGTTGTTCCCCGACGACCAGATCACCAACCGCCGCCATGTTTCCGCCGCCCGTAATGCCGCTCGCCACCGCTGTGCCTCACTGCCTTCCAATTCACCGCATTCTGCTGTATGGCCCCCACATCTGAAACTGTGTGCCATGGCCCCGGCATACAGATGACAAGATGATTGGGGTCGGCGGCAATGGGGCCGCCATTGAAAATCGGAGGGTCGGGCAGGGGTCCGGCACGCCTCCAGATAGGAAACGATAGATGTTTAACGAAGTGAAAAAATCAATCCAGTGGGGCGAAGAAACGCTGACACTGGAAACGGGCAAGGTCGCCCGCCAAGCCGACGGTTCGGTCATCGCCACCTTGGGCGAGACCAGCGTTATGGCTAACGTCACGTTTGCGAAATCGCCCAAGCCGGGCATGGATTTCTTTCCGCTGACAGTCCACTACCAAGAAAAATATTATGCAGCCGGCAAAGTGCCCGGCGGCTTCTTCAAGCGCGAGGCGCGTCCGTCGGAGAAAGAGACGCTGACCGCGCGTCTGATCGACCGGCCCATCCGCCCGCTCTTTGTCCCCGGTTTCAAGAACGAAACGCTGGTGATGTGCACAGTGCTCAGCCACGATCTGGTCAACGATCCTGACATGGTCGCTATGATTGCCGCCTCGGCAGCGCTGACCATCTCGGGTGCGCCCTTCCGCGGGCCGATTGCCGCCTGCCGCGTTGGCTTTGAGGATGGCGAGTACATCCTGAACCCGACAGTCGACGATATGCACGACCTCAAGAATAACCCCGATCAGCGTTTGGATCTGGTCGTCGCAGGCACGCAAGACGCCGTGATGATGGTCGAATCCGAAGCATATGAGCTGACCGAAGAGGAAATGCTGGGCGCCGTGAACTTTGCGCATGAGCAGATTCAGCCAGTCATCGGCCTGATCATCGACCTCGCCGAAGATGCGGCCAAAGAGCCTTTCGATTTCCAGCCCGCCGACTATTCGGACCTTTATGCCGCTGTGAAAAAGGCCGGTGAGGACAAGATTCGCGCTGCCTATGCGATCACCGACAAGCAGGAACGCACTGGTGCGGTGTCTGCCGCCAAGGACGCGATCAAGGCATCGCTGTCTGATGAGCAGCTGGACGATGCAAACCTTGGCGCGGCGCTGAAGAAGCTGGAAGCCACCGTTCTGCGCGGCGATGTCGTGAAAACCGGCAAGCGTATCGATGGCCGTGCCCTCGACACTGTGCGCGAAATCGTCAGCCAGACAGGCCTTCTGCCCCGTACGCATGGCTCGGCGCTGTTCACACGCGGCGAGACGCAAGGCTTGGTCGTCACCACGCTGGGCACCGGCGACGATGAGCAGTTCATCGACGCGCTGCATGGCAACTTCAAATCTAACTTCCTGCTGCACTACAACTTCCCTCCCTATTCGGTTGGCGAAGCTGGGCGCGTGGGCCCTCCCGGTCGCCGCGAAATCGGCCATGGCAAGCTGGCATGGCGCGCGCTTCAGGCGGTTCTGCCTGCTGCGACGGATTTCCCCTATACCATCCGCGTCGTGTCTGAGATCACCGAATCCAACGGCTCCAGCTCCATGGCGTCGGTCTGCGGTGGGTCGCTGTCGATGATGGATGCGGGCGTTCCGCTGAAGGCAGCTGTGGCTGGCGTCGCTATGGGCCTGATCATGGAAGAGGATGGCGAATACGCAATCCTGACCGACATTCTGGGCGACGAGGATCACCTCGGCGACATGGATTTCAAGGTCGCAGGCACCGAAAAGGGTATCACGTCCTTGCAGATGGACATCAAGATTGCAGGCATCACGCCTGACATCATGAAAAAGGCGCTCGCACAGGCCAAGGACGGACGGATTCACATCCTAAATGAGATGTCCAAGGCGCTCACCGGCGCTCAGGACTTCTCGATCCACGCGCCGCGCATCGAGACGATGCAGATTCCCACGGACAAAATCCGCGAAGTCATCGGTTCGGGCGGCAAGGTCATCCGCGAGATCGTCGAAGTGTCGGGCGCTAAGGTCGATATCAACGACGAAGGCGTCATCAAGATCGCATCGCCCAACGGCGAGGCCATCAAGAAAGCCTACGACATGATCTATTCGATCGTGGCTGAGCCCGAAGAAGGCCAAGTCTATGACGGCAAGGTCGTCAAGATCGTCGATTTTGGTGCGTTCGTGAACTTCTTTGGCAAGCGTGACGGCCTCGTGCATGTGAGCCAGATCGAAAACCGCCGCCTGAACCATCCGTCGGATGTGTTGAAGGAAGGCCAAGACGTGAAGGTCAAGCTGCTTGGCTTTGACGATCGCGGCAAGGTGCGTCTGTCGATGAAAGTCGTCAATCAGGAAACCGGCGAAGAAGTCGCGGCTGACGGCGACAGCGATTGATATCTGCCTTTAGGTAGCGAAATGAGAGGGCCCCGGCGGATGCGCCGGGGCCTTTTGCGTTCACACCGGCAGCGCTGTCGTGTTGCACACCGTCCTGAGGGCAAAACTCGACTGCATCTTCGCCACCCCCGGCAACCGCGTCAGGTATTGGCGATGGATGCGGGCGAAATCCTCGGTATTTTCGGCGACTATCTTTAGGATGTAGTCCGCCGTGCCTGCGGTCAGGTAGCATTCCAGCACGTCGGGGACCCGCGCGACAGCCTTCTCAAACGCTTCCAGCACCGCATCGGCCTGTGCAGATAGCGTAATTTCCACAAATATCGTCGCCGAGACGCCCATTTTTCGTGCGTCCAGCAGGGCGACGTAGCCCGCGATATATCCCTCCGCCTCTAGCCGTTGCACCCGGCGGTGGCAGGCGCTGGCCGACAGATTGACCTTATCGGCTAGATCCGCGTTGGAGATGCGTCCTTGCTTTTGCAACACGGTCAGCAGGCTACGATCCATCGTATCGAGGGACATTCTCACAAATCCTTTCAAGGTTCGGGGCAGTTTATCGAAGAATCTTGCCGTGAAAAGCGTTTTGACGGGCGAAATTTCAAACGAATTGCGTAAGGCTTGCCTCATAGCTGGATGTATCAACAGGAGAGCTAGCAATGAAAATCGGATGCCCCACCGAAATCAAGCCGCAGGAATTTCGCGTCGGCATAACGCCCAACGCGGCGCAAGAGGCCGTATCGCACGGTCATGACGTTCTGATCCAGTCTGGTGCCGGGATTGGCTCCGGATTTACCGATGACGACTACACCTCCATCGGTGCAAAGATTATCGACACCGCTGAAGAAGTGTTTGCCACCGCTGACATGATCGTCAAGGTCAAGGAGCCGCAGGCAGCCGAACGCAAGATGCTGCGCAAAGGCCAAGTTCTGTTCACCTACCTGCACCTCGCGCCGGACCCCGACCAGACGCGCGATCTGATCGCGTCAGGCTGCACCGCCATCGCATATGAGACGGTAACAGACCGCAATGGCGGCCTGCCTTTGCTGGCGCCGATGTCTGAGGTCGCGGGACGCCTTGCGCCTCAGACCGGATCATGGGCGCTGCAAAAGGCCAATGGCGGTAGCGGCGTCCTGATGGGCGGCGTGCCGGGCGTTCGACCTGCGAATGTTGCGGTCATCGGCGGCGGTGTCGTGGGCACCGCTGCGGCCCGCGTGGCGGTGGGTATGGGTGCGAACGTCACCGTGCTTGATCGGTCGATCGCGCGGCTCTCATATCTGGATGATATATTCATGGGCCGCCTGACCACACAGTATTCGGATAAGGGCGCTGTTGTGGAACTGCTGCCGCGCATGGACATGATCGTTGGGGCCGTGCTGATCCCTGGCGCTGCTGCGCCCAAGCTGGTCAGCCGCGAGCAATTATCGCTGATGAAGCCCGGCTCGGTTCTGGTGGATGTTGCAATCGATCAGGGCGGCTGTTTCGAGACGTCCAAGGCGACGACTCACAAGGACCCGATTTATGAAGTCGACGGTATCGTGCATTACTGCGTCGCCAATATGCCGGGCGCGGTTGCGCGCACGTCGACCATCGCGCTGGGCAACGCCACGATGCCCTTCATGCTGGCGCTCGCGAACAAAGGCTGGAAGAAGGCCTGCGCGGACGATCCGAACCTCTTGAACGGTTTGAACGTCCATGCCGGGCAGCTGACCTATGCGGCGGTCGGCGAGGCGCTGGGGATTGATACGGTCGATCCTGAATCGCTGATCTGATCCGGCGGGGCCGCTGCTGTGGTGGCGGCCCTAACGCCAAAATGGCTTGAGGCATACCGGCCAGGCCGCTAGACCAAGCGGCAAAGGAGCCGCGCCATGAGCCTCAATACCTTCGGACATATGTTTCGCGTCACGACATGGGGCGAAAGCCACGGGCCTGCTTTGGGCGCGACCGTCGATGGCTGCCCGCCCGGCGTGGCGGTGGACGAGGCAATGCTACAGCAGTGGCTGGACAAGCGGCGCCCCGGTCAGAACAAAAACATGACCCAGCGGAATGAAGCTGACGCGGTGCGCATCCTGTCGGGCGTGTTCGAGGGGAAAACCACCGGAACATCCATCCAGTTGATGATCAAGAATACTGATCAGCGCAGCCGTGATTACGGCGATATCGCGAATACGTTTCGCCCCGGGCATGCGGATATTACCTATCACCAGAAATACGGTCTGCGCGATTATCGCGGCGGCGGGCGCAGTAGCGCGCGCGAGACTGCGGCGCGTGTGGCGGCGGGCGGTATCGCACGCGCGGCATTGGACCAGCTGGTCCCCGAAGTGCAGATCAAGGGCTACATGACGCGTATGGGGGCGATGACGCTGGACCGTACAGCGTTCGACTGGGACGCGATTGACGGCAATGATTTCTGGCTGCCAGATGCCAAGGCGGCGCCCGATTGGGAGGCGTATTTGCAAAAGCTGCGCAAGGCTCACAACTCAGTCGGGGCAATCGTCGAAGTGGTCGCGCGGGGCGTGCCTGCGGGGCTGGGCGCGCCGATCTATGCCAAGCTGGATACCGATCTGGCCGCTGCGATGATGTCGATCAACGCTGTGAAGGGTGTCGAGATCGGTGAGGGGATGGCCGCTGCCGAATTGATGGGCACAGATAACGCAGACGAGATCTTCATGGGCGCGGATGGCCCGGAATACAGCAGCAATCATGCGGGCGGCATCCTTGGCGGCATATCGACAGGCCAAGAGGTCGTCGTGCGCTTTGCGGTCAAACCAACGTCGTCGATCCTCAGCCCGCGGGCGTCGATCCGGATGGATGGCACGGCGACCGAGGTTGTGACCAAGGGCCGCCATGATCCCTGCGTAGGTATCCGTGCAGTGCCTGTGGGCGAGGCGATGATGGCCTGCGTTTTGCTGGACCATCTGCTGCTGCATCGGGGCCAGACAGGCAGCATCGGTCCTGTGGGGCGCATCGGCTGACGCGCCCCAAATTTGCCGGTTGGCAGATCAGTCCTTCATGTCGCCGGTCATGTAGATCAGCGTCGGCCCGTCCGCTTTGAACGCCGCCGTGACGGCTTTCTTCAGCTCTCCGAGTGATTTCGGCGCCGTCGCCTCGCAGCCGTAGGCCTTGGCTAACGCGACGAAATCGGGGTTGTGGGCGATTACTGAATTCGGCGCGATCTGGGCCGCGACCATGCTGTCCTCAATCTCTTTCAGCTTTCCGTTATCCCACAGCAGAATCGGCAGAGGCTGGCCCAGTTCGACGGCTGTTCCCAGCTCTTGCACGGTGTATTGGAAGCCGTAATCACCCGCGATCACGACCGTAGGCAGGCCGGGCCGGGCCGCCGCGCCGCCAATGCCGGCAGGCAGGGCATAGCCCAGCGTGCCAAAGCCGTAGGGGTGGTGCCAGTGGCCCGGCCGGTCCATATCCCAAAATTCCTTACCGGCGTAGGCGAACTGCGTCATGTCCGAGTAGAACATCGTGTCCTCGGGCATTACCTCCTTCAAGGCGTCGCAGATGCGCGCAATGCCGGGCCGCTCGGAATCTGCTTCGGCGCGCCAGCGTTTGCGCGCCTTCGTGACCTCGCCCGCGTCCCATGAGGTTTTGGCACTGTGGCCTTCAATGGCGGCGTTTAGCCCGGTGAAAAAATCATTCGCATCCATCGGCACTGCGATGCTGCCGGGCTCTTGGCCCAGCACTTCGGGGTCTATATCGACGCGGATCATCTGGCAGGTATGCTCCAGCTTGGCGCGCCAAAGGTCCGTCTCGGACAGCTCGCTACCGACAACGATGACCAGATCGGCACTGGCTGCGACCTTGGCCGTCTCGGGGCGGCCCAGATAGCCGCCATAGTGCAGTGGATCGCCTGCGACCGATATAATGCCGCGCCCAGCGTCAGTGGGGAAGCTGGCAGCCTTGAGCGTGGTCAGCGCGCGGCGGGCCTGCTCGGAGGCGCGCGCGGCACCGCCGCCAAGGATAAAAAGCGGGCGATTTGCCGCCATGATTTGGCCTGCGATGCCGTCGGGCAGGACGTGGCGCACAGGTTTCACGCTGGGCGGCGCATCGGGTGCGGCAACGGCCTCGCCCTCAAGCGCGGCGATCGGCACTTGGATATGCTTGGTCCGTGCGCGCTTGGTCTGGAATTCCGTCAGGGCACGGTCGATCAGGGTATAGGCGGCGTCCGCAGTATTGGCGGTGTAGGACCAGTCCGACACTGTCGCGCCTGCCGCCTGCTGATCCAACATCTGGTGCAGCTGGCCGCGCGTTGCCGCCGTGTCATCAAGGCACGAGGACAGCACGAGGATCGGCACGCTATCGGAGTAGGCCTGCCCCATCGGTGTCATGGCATTGCACAGGCCCGGTCCGGTGATCACATAGGCGATACCGGGCTTGCCGCTGGCGCGCGCGTACCCGTCAGCCATGAAGCCTGCGCCCTGCTCGTGACGCGCCAAAAGGTGGCGGATACCCGCCTCTTCGATGCCGCGATACATCTCCTGATTATGCACGCCGGGAATGCCAAAGATCGTATCGACACCTCGCGATTTCAGCATGTGCGAGATTTGAGCGCCCAAGGGGCGAGTGCGGGATGTATCAGGCATCAGATTCTCCAGAATGATACGGTAAATATGGCATAAACAACCAGTAGCTCCAAGCGGCCGATCAGCATGGCGGCGGTCAGGATCCATTTCGCAGTGTCGTTTAGCGTGACGAAGTTGCCCGAGGGGCCAATGACGTCGCCCAGACCGGGGCCGATATTGCCCAGCGCGGTCGCGGCGCCCGAAATTGCGGTCGTGAAATCGAGGCCGGTCATACCCAGTAGGACGGCGATCAGGCCCAGACTGACGGTGAAAAAGACAAAGAACGACATGACTGAGTTCAACACGTCGTCACCGACCGCCTTGCCAGCATAGCGCGGTGTGAACACCCCATGCGGCGCGCGGATGCGGGCCAGTTGCACGCGGATAGACGCAAACAACAGCTGGTAGCGGAAAATCTTGATTGAGCAGGCAGTCGATCCGGCGCAGCCACCGATCAACCCGGTAAAGAAGAAGATCGCGACGGCGAACGGCCCCCACAACATATAATCCTCGCTGGCATAGCCCGTGCCGGTGATGATCGACACCACGTTGAACAGCACCTCGCGAAACGTCTCTTCGGTGAAATGCGCGCGCTGGACGAATTGCCATGTGGTCAGCACGCCGACGATGGCCGAAATCGTGATGAAAAAGCCGCGCACTTGCGGATCGCGCAGCAGCGGCTTTGCCGTGCCTGCCGTCATTTGCACGTACCGCACGAATGGCAGCGCCGACAGCATCATGAAAATGACCGCGACATATTCTGCCGATTTATGGAGCGCACCAAAGGAGGTGTCGTAATTTGACATGCCCCCCGTCGCAACGGTCGTCATGGCGTGCACTGTCGCGTCAAATGGGGTCATGCCGGTGGCGACGTAGGACATGATGCAGGCCAGCGTCAGAGCGACGTAGATCACTGATATGCGGCTGGCGATCTCGGTCGCACGCGGCAGGATCTTGCCCATCGTGTCAAAGGCCTCGGCCTTGAAAATCTGCATACCGCCGACGCGCAGTTCAGGCAGAAACACCATGGCGACGACGATGATACCAACGCCGCCAAGCCATTGCATGATCCCGCGCCACAGCAGTAGCCCTTTGGGCAGCGTATCCAGACCCTCGATCACCGTCGATCCGGTGGTCGTGAGGCCTGACATCGCCTCGAATACGGCATCGGTAAAATCGAGGCCCGTCGCGCCCAGCATGAAGGGCAGCGCGCCGAACACCGGCAGCACGACCCAGACACCGGTGGTCAAAAGGAATGTCTGGCGAATGGTCAGACCTTCGCCCACGCCATTGCGGCAAGCGCCGGCAACAAGGCCGCCGATCAGGATGGTCAGGATCGCGGTTTGTGCGAAAACGTGCCAGTGGCCACGCCCTTCGGCGATATCCACGACGAGTGGCAGCAGCATGGCCAGCCCCAGCGCCATGGCCATAAGGCCGACAACATATCCCACCGGGCGCAGATCTAACATCAGCGGAGCGTTGGCCCGCCTTTTGCCTGCTGTCAAGCGAGATTAGGGTCTGAGCACCGCCAGCCTCAGACTGTAAGTGGCCCGCTGCGATAGCGAAAGACGCCGCTGGCGGTGGCTGCGATTATGCCTGCCTCATCGGTGATCTGCGCCTCGGCAAAATAGGTCTTGCGGCCGCCACCAGTGCGCCGGGCCGTTGCGATGATGCGCTTGCCCTGCAACTGCGCCAGATAGTTTACCGTCATAGACAGGGTCAGCGCGTCCTGCTTGGACTCTTTGTCGCCCGTGTAGCAGCCCGCATATCCCATAGCCGTATCCAGCATCAGCGCGTGGATGCCGCCGTGTAGCAGCCCTTGGCGATTGTACAGATGTGGCGCGAAATCCAGCTCGACCCGCGCGAAATCGCGTGACCATTCGGTCAGCTCGTAGCCCAGATGGGTTTGCAGGCCAGATGGTGCCTCCAGCAGGGAGGGGTCGATGGGAACGTCGGTCATTGTCAGAGCCTTTCTGAACGGTGTGCGCTGATTGGTGCCACAATCGGGCGCGGGCCGCAATCGGGCCGGCCTTGACCTTGGGCGGGGTTAGGGCGCATTTAGCCCTCATCAGCCAAACCCCGGAGCCAGCTCATGACATTCGACCGCAAGATCAGGATCGCGCCGTCAATCCTCTCTGCCGATTTCGCCAATTTCGGACAGGAGATCCGCGCCATTGAGGCCGAGGGATGCGACTGGGTGCATGTCGATGTGATGGATGGGCATTTCGTGCCGAACCTCACGTTCGGGCCCCCTTTGCTCAAGGCGATACGCCCGCATATTCAGACCGTCATGGACGTGCATCTGATGATCTCGCCCGTTGATGCCTACATAGACGCCTACGCGGATGCGGGCGCCGACATCCTGACCGCGCATCTTGAGGCCGGACCGCATATCCACCGCACGCTTCAGGCCATTCGCGGCGCAGGGTGCAAGGCCGGATTGGCGTTGAACCCCGGCACGGGGCTGGATGCGCTACCGCATCTGCTGGACATGATAGACCTCATTTGTGTGATGACGGTGAACCCCGGTTTTGGCGGGCAGAAGTTCATCCACAGCCAGATCGAAAAGGTCCGCTCCTTGCGCGCGATGATCGGTGACCGCCCCATCCATATCGAGATTGATGGCGGCATGACGCCCGAAACTGCACCCTTGATGGCCGAGGCTGGGGCGGATGTTTTCGTCGCCGGATCAGGCGTGTTCAAGGGCGGCAGCGTCGATAATCCCGCGCCCTATGGCGAGAATATTCGGGCCATCCGCGCGGCGGCCGAGGGCGCGCTGGCATAGGCCGCGTCAATCCAGCCGTATGTTTACCCGCGCGCTGCGTCCCAGCGCGTCAATCACTGATATCTGGCTAAAGCCTGCGCTAAGGCCAGTAATGCTCGCCTGTGGCACCCGTACGCCCGTGAGTAGCGGCTGGCCGTTCGCCATCCACGTATAGGGCGGCGTGCCCCCGCGCACCTTAACCGGCAGACCCGGCGCGGCGCTGGCAAGGCGCGCGCCGTCGGGTGGAAAAATCAGCTCGGGCGCGCCGCGATCCTTGGCGAACACGGCATTTCGCCCAGTAAAGCGGCGCAGTGGCTGCGGTAGCTCTGCTGTGGACACGATCAGCGTCTCTGGCGGGGGCGCGGGCAGCGGGTCGGGCTGCGGCTTTAGCCGCTGGAACGCCTCAAACAGGATGGGCGCCGCCAGATCCCCGCCGAAAGCTCCCGGCACAGGCGTGCCGTCGGGCCGTCCAATCCAGACGCCGGCCACATGCGCGCCGTCATAGCCCAGCGCCCACGCGTCGCGGTGGCCGTAGGACGTGCCCGTCTTGTAGGCCAGCGCGCGGCTGGGGGCGTTCGGCGGCGGCGCGAGGCCCGATAGGATATCGCCCACTTGCCAAGCGGCAGAGGCGCTGAGGATGCGGGTAGGCACCGGCGCATCGCCCCCTTGCAGCCAGCGCAGCGGGATCACCTCGCCGCCGCGGGGCAGGGCCGCATAAAGCTGCACCATATCCGTCAGCGTCACGCCGACACCGCCCAGCGCGATGGCAAGGCCAGCATGATCGCCGGGCAGCTTTGCATTCATCCCGGCGCGGCGCATGACGTCCATCAGGTGGGCAGGGCCAATCTCGTCCATCAGGCGCACGACGGGGATGTTTAGCGACTGGCGCAGGGCGTCTGTTACAGTCACCTCACCGCGAAAATGACCGTCAAAATTCTGCGGCGCGTAGTCGCCAAAGCGGACGGGTGCATCGTCGATCAGCGTTTGCGGATGCGCGAGGCCGCGATCGAATGCCATGGCATATATCACCGGCTTTAGCGTCGATCCGGGCGAGCGCAGAGCCTGCGTCATATCGACGAAGCCCTGACGCGCGCCAGTGTCATACCCGGCAGATCCGACAGAGGCGAGGATATCTCCGCTGCGATGATCGGCCAGCACGATCGCGACCGATACCGCGCCGGGCAGGCCGCGCATCGCACGGGCGGCAAGCGCCTCAAGCTGGGCCTGAAGGCTCGCATCAATGGTCAGGTTGTGCCGTAGCGCGCCGGGTGCGCCTGCTATGGTGCGGTCTGCCAGATGCGGGGCGAGCGCGGGAAAGGCGCGGCGCGCGGTCGGCACCGGGTCCAGCTTGGCGGCGCTTGCGGTCTCAGCGCTTAGCACGCCTTGCCGGGCCATGCGGTCCAGCACGCGGTCTCGGGCGGCGCGTGCTGCGGCGCGGTGGCGATCCGGGCGGCGCGCCTCGGGCGATTGGGGCAAGGCGACCAGCAGCGCCGCCTCGGCGGGGGTCAGGCGCGCTGGCTCCTTGCCGAACCATGCCAGAGTGGCGGCACGAATACCCTCGATATTGCCGCCATAGGGCGCGCGGGTGAGGTAGATTTGCAGGATCTGGTCCTTAGTCAGCCGCCGCTCCAGCGCCAAGGCCAGCCTGACCTGCCGCAGCTTCCCGGCCCATTGTCCGGTGCTGCCATCCTCCATCAGGCGCGCAACCTGCATCGTCAGAGTTGAGCCGCCTGATACAATACCACCGCTGCGCACCGCTTGGACAGCGGCGCGCGCAAACGCGCACAGATCGACACCGGAATGGCTGCGATAGCGGCGATCCTCGTAGGCGATCAGCATATCGGTGAACGTAGCATCCACGCGTCCCGGCTCAAGCCGCCAGCGGCCATCGGCGACGGTATAGATGCGCAACGTGCGCCCGCTCCGGTCCAGCACCTCGGCCCCTGTCGCGGTGAGCATCGAGGGTAGGGGCGTGGCCAAGATCCAGCGGTCCGCTGCGTCGCGCCCACCGCCTGCAAGGGCGAGCGTGAAGGCGAGCACAAAGAGCCAGCGATGCGCGCGCATAGCCCTACTCGGTCACAGTCATCTGGCCGGTATCCGTGTGGGCGCGGTACTGAGGCCGGTACATATCCTCGACCGTGGCGGCAGGGTGGTGATAGCTGCCGGGCGACACAGCGCGCACGATGTAAGCAAGGCGAAACGCCGCGTCCTCGCGCCAGTCCACGGCGGCAATAAACCTGTCCGAGCGGAATTCAGTATGCCGAGCATCCGCCGTTTTCAGCCAATCGAGCGAGCGTACGTCGCCCGAGCGCAGCAGGTTCGGGTTGTCGATCTCAAGCCCTGCCGGCAGGGGATCGTCGATGATCAGTCGCGCCTCGCTATCCTCGAACGGTGTGACGGTCAGGACAGCGACGAGCCGCTCGCCCGTGGCGACGTTGCCCAGCTGCACCGATGCGCCGTCCATGTCGTAATAATTGCGCTCAATCCGGTAGCCATAGCCATCCGCCGGGCCGGGCACCTGCGGCACGCCGAAGGTGGTAAGGGTGATGTCGGTGTTCGTGTTTGCAGTATTCTCAATCCGCTCTGGCACCAGCGTTTGCGGCGCAATTTTGCGGATGAAGGGGCCGGTGACAGGCTCTCCATTGACGGTCAGGCCCTGCGACGACGCATCCTTTATCAGGGCGTTGGCGGCAAGAAGGCTCCACGCTTCTTCCTGCGTGGACATGTGCGGGCCTTCGGTGTTCAGGCGGCGGGCCAGCTCGCTCGCATCGCCCACCTCGCTGCCCGCCTCGACCAGCAAGGCCAGCACGCCCGCGCGATCACGCGCGGCGGTACCATAGTCCGACCGCCAGACATGGCGATCATCCGTATCGCGGGCGCTTTTCTCAAGCGCGGCGCGGAACATGCGATCGGCGCGCGACGGATCCCCGTAGGATGCCAGCGCGGCGCCCAGTTGCGCCTGCGCCAGCGGTGTGGCGAAATCGCCCGCCTTGACGTCGGCGTAGTAGCGCAGATCGCCCATGCTGGCCGCGCCTTCGCGGGCGAGAACCATCAGCGCATAGGCAATATCCTCGCCGCCGTTATCGAAATCGGGGGCGTAGTTCACGCGGTTACGCAGATTGTCCATCGCCATGGTAAAGGCGTGGTCCGGCACGTCGAACCCCTCAGTGCGGGCGCGCGAAAGGAAGTCCGCAACATAGGCATCCAGCCAGAAATCACCCGATTCCGCGCGCCAGAGGCCGAAGGCGCCGCTAGAGGTCTGACGTGTCAGGACGCTGGCAACGGCCTGCTGCACACGCTCTTTGATGGCGGCATCGCCTCCAAGGCCGAGGGCCGATGCGACCTGATTGAAGTATAGCAGCGGCAGCGCGCGCGACGTCGTCTGCTCGGTGCAGCCGTAGGGGTAGCGATCCAGCGATTGCAGCAGGCCCGCCACGTTTAGTCGCGCCAGTGCACCCGCCGACATGACAGCCTCGCCCGTGCCGGGACGGTACCCGGCAAAGACGTCATCGGTCAGGGTGAAAGTATCGCCTGCCGCCAGTTCGAAGCGGCGGGTTTCGGACACGGCAGGATCGTTGGCACGCACGGGCAGGGTCAGCGATTTGGTTAGCTGCTTGCCGTCCGGGGTGGTCATGGCGATGCGTATTTCGTAATCGCCCACCTCGCCTGCGGTGACGGGCAGGCGGAAGGTCTGCTTGGCCCCCTCTGTCAAATCGAACCCGGAGGGCGCGCCCTCTAGCGTTATGCCGGATGCGGTTATGTCCAGCCCGATGCGGCCCGACGGGCCGGCGGCATGGACGATCTCTAACAGTATCGAACTGCGATCGCCGGGCGCGAGGAAGCGGGGGATCGATGCGGTCAGAACCACGGGATCACGCACCAGAACGTCGCGGTCCGCTTGGCCGACGCCCCGCGCGCTCCACGCGATGGCCATCAGCCGAACCGTGCCGTTGAAGTCGGGGATGTCGAACTGCGCCTCTGCCGTTCCATCAGCGCCGACTGTGATAGGCCCAGCGAAGAAGGCGACCAGATCCTCGGTCGGGGGCGGCGATTTTCGCTGCATTCCGCTGCCTGCATCCCCGCCTGATCGGACGCGCCCCTCAGCGCCGTTCATCGCGTCGATGAGACGGCCATAGATGTCGCGGATTTCTACGCCAAGGCGGCGCTGGCCAAAGTAGTGATCTGATGGATCAGGGCTATCAAAGCCGGTCAGGTTCAGGATGCCCACGTCGACAGCCGCTAGCGTGACAAAGCCTGCCTCGCCCTCCAGCCCGTCCACCTGGACGGTGGCGCTCAGCGGCCTGCGCGGATCTGAGGTCTCAGATGTGTCTATGGTCACAGCCAGTTGCCGCGCGCCCGGATCGATCTTGGCATAGGCCAGCCCCAGTGAGCGCGCCGGGTTCTGACCTGCGTCTACGTCCATCGGGCGGATGACCTGCGCGGTGACGTATGCGCCAGCGCCCCAGTCATCGGTTACTTCGACGGGGATTATATTCTCACCCTCTGACACTTCGACGGCCTGCTGCGAGATGACGCGGTTTGACATCACCGTGACCAGCGCGGTGCCGGCATAGCGCGGCACGATGCGCAGGCGGGCGGTGTCGCCGGGCTTGTACGCCTGTGCGTCCAGTGACAATTCCAGCGTGTCGGGTGTCTGGCTGCTATCGGCGGGCGCATACCAGCCCGCATAGAAATCGGTGGACGAGGCGGTGTAGGTGCCATCCGTCCGCTCAACCACCAGCTCGTACTGGCCCCATTCGACGGGTGCTGTGATGGTGAGGGGGGCGTCGCCGAGTGTCTCGTCGCCAGATGCGACGCGGGTGCGGGTGACAATCGGCTCCCAATTCCAGTCGCCGTATTGGCGATACCACTGGTATCGCGTCTCGACACGGTTCAGCGTCCAATTGATCTCCATTGTGGTGCGGGTCAGGTCTGGCGCGACGGCGATGACGTCAAAACGCGCCTCTCCGCCTTCCTGCACGACGCCGTCCGAGGCGGGCTTGATCCCGATGACGGGCGCGGCGGGGGCGACCGTGCGCGTGATCTGCCGCTCCACCGGACGTCCTGAGCCCTCGCGCAGGCGCACCACCGCTGTGGCGGTATAGGGACGATCCTCGCCCAGATCCTCGGGCATCTCCAATGGCAGAGACAGCGTGCCGTCAGCCGCAGTCGTTTGCGTGTCCAGAACCGAAACGCGCGGACCTGCCATGCTGTCGTAGCGGCCAAAGACGTAGCCGGGGAAGGCGTCCAGACTGCGCGCGGGGCGCAGCACCAGCTCACCCTCGGAATTCAGTCCGCCGCCGGGCGCGCCAAAGAGGTATTTCGCCTTGACCTGAACCGGCGCAGGGGCATCGGCGCTTAGCGTGCCTTCGGGTAGGGCTAGGGTAAAATCAATCCGCTCGGGTAGGAAATCCTCGACCAGCACTTGGGTCGAGGCCAGTGCGGGCGCGTCCAGATCGGCCTTGATATCCAGTGTCCACGTACCGCGAGGCGCCGTGTCACCGATCGCCAGATTGAACACATGCCCGCCAGCCGCACTATCGGGTGACAGCGCGCGGGTATATTCCACGCCGTCAGGGCGGGTCAGGATCGCGGTGAGGGGCAGCCCAATGGTTGCATCCGCGCGGTCATCGCGCGCCAGTGCGGTGACATGGATCACCTCGCCCGCGCGGTACGCGCCGCGATCGGTGGCGAGAAAGACATCGACGGGCGGCGCAGGCGCGCGGCCCTCAACGCCGCGATCTGACAGATCGAACGCAGGATCGGTCAGCGACAGGAAGGCTGCATCATCATCGCCGCGCTTTGCGATCACCAGCGCAGGGGCCGCGCCGCCTGTGCCGCGCGTTAGGCCGGCGTCGAATTGCAGCCGGCCATTGGCATCAGTCATTGCAGTGCCCAGCACCGCGTTGGCGCGTGAGAGCAGCGTCACCTCGACCCCCTCCAGCGCATCAGCGCTGGCAAGGCTACGCGCCGAGACGTGCAGGCCGTCGTTGCCCATGAGCGTCGTCAGGCCCAAATCGGTTAGCACAAACCACTGGGTCGCGCCTGCGTCGTCATAGACGTCTACGCCTTCGATGCTGGCGGTCAGGGTGTAGATGCCGGTGGGCTGATCGCTGAGCACGTCGCCTAGTGGCAGGCGCGTGGTCATGTTGCGGTTCAGCTCGTTCTGAACCTCGCCAACGCCTGTCCATATATCCTGCGCGATGTTTTCCGAAAAATCGTTCAGCGAATAAGCGTCTAGCTGTCGGCCAAAATATCCGTCCTGAATGGCGCGCAGAAGATTGCGATCACTGACCCTGCGCAGGCTTAGCTGCACGGTATCAAGGTTCACCGTCTCGATCGGCAGAGCCGCATCCGCCGCGCGAGGCAGCACGTAGGCCCGCCCGGGAAACACCACGTTTGGCGAACGGTCGCGCACATATGCGGTGATCTCGGTATCAGCGGCCAGCGTCTGGCCGTCGGCGGCAGGCAGGCCCTTGCGGAAGGTGATCGTGTACCGCTCGCCATGCTGCACGCCGTCTATGCAGATTTGCCGCTGTTCAGGCTGCACCACGAGGCCGGGATCGGGCAGGCGAACGAAGGGCGTGTAATCCGTGCCCGCGACAATCAGATCCTCGGAAAATTCGGCACAGATGCGCGGCGCGGCGTTATCGGCATCCGTACTGTTATCCATTATACGAAAGCCGTATTTCGCGATGGCTGCATCCAGCTGGGTCGTGACGTCCTCGCGCGGTTGAATTGCGCTGGCGAGGCGCAACGCCTGCACCATATCGCGGCCCCGCTCGGCGCGCTCTAGCGCATCTGCCATGACCAGCAGTGCATTAACGCGCGCGCCATCTGACAGGCCGCGCATATAGGCGTTGGCGGCGGCGCTGATCGCTTGGGCCGTATATTTGCTCTGATCCTCGTTTATGCGTAGCGACAGGCGGGCGTAGTCTGTCCAATGTTCGGCGAAATCGCCGGTGGCGACAGCCGTGCCGGTCCAGCGCATGGCATTTACGATGTCGCCGCTGGCCTCGCGATCCTGCGCGGCGGTAATCATCGCCTCGACGGACCAAGCGCCGCCGGAATGGACGCGCCCGATTTTGGCGGCTTGATCGTAGGCCGCGTTCAGCGTGCCATCACCCAGAAACGCCAGATCATTCGCGCGGTCCTGCGAGGCAGCCAAAACCTGCGGGTCGGTGGCTACGATACGGCCAGAATAGGCGCCGTCGAATGGCTGATCTTCGCTGACGCTGCTCTTGGGAAAGCAGGCGTTAGACTTGGAATTATAGGTAAAAGCGCGGCAATCGGGATAGCCGAGGCACGCGTTTTGGCAGGCCTCATAGGTGGTATCAAAGATCGCGGTCAGGTCAGCGCCGTAGAAATCCACATTGTTGGTGATAATCGCGCGCCGTTCTGGGACGACCGATTGCGCGGCTCCTTGCATAGCTAGGCCAACGAAAAATAGGGATAAAATCACGTGACGAAGCATCGGAGCCTCCTGAATATGGACGCGTTACCGTGCCACGGAGATTACACTGGGGCAATGGGTCACCTGCCTAGGGTTAAGCGCTTGTTCACCTCAATGGGCCAAGGTCGCGGCACTTCGTATGGAACGACGCGGCAGGGAATCGGCATGACGCTTGCCAACAAGCTGGCACAGGAACGGCGCGCGCGCCTCGGGGCGGAGCGTTTGCTAGAGCAAAAGCAGGCCGAACTGCACGCGGCCAACCGCAAGCTGGGCAAACACGCGCGCGCATTGTCGGACGAGATCGTCGTTACCCGTGCCAAAGTGCAGACGGTCGAGGATGAAAACCAGCGGGTCAAATCGGACCTGCATGTCGCCAACGAGAAAGTGCAAGTGGCCGAGAGGCGCCTCTGGCACTCGATCGAAACGATACAGGACGGCTTTGCCTTTTTCGACGACAGCGGGCGCATGATCGCGGCGAACCCGGCCTATATGTCGGTGTTCGACGGGCTGGAGTTGATCGAACCGGGCATCAGCTATGTCGAGATACTGCAACTGGCCACAGAGGAGGGTATCGTTGATATTGGCGACCAGACCCCTTCCGAGTGGCGCGAGACGATGCTGGACCGCTGGCAGAGCGACGATCCCGAACCGACCGTGATCCGCCTCTGGAGCGGCGAATACATCAAGCTGATCGACCAGCGCGCCCACGGCGGCGATGTGGTCAGTCTGGCGCTGAACATCACCGAAACGATCCGCTACGAAGAGCGGCTGAAGGATGCCCGCGCCAGCGCGGAGGATGCCAGCCGCGCGAAGTCGTCCTTTCTTGCCAATATGAGCCATGAGATCCGCACGCCGATGAACGGCGTTGTCGGCATGGCCGATCTGCTCAAGGATACCGACCTGAGCGAAGAGCAGCGCCTATACGCCGACACGATCAAAAATTCGGGCGAGGCGCTGCTGGTTATCATCAACGACGTGCTGGACTATTCCAAGATCGAGGCCGAAAAAATGGCGCTGAAGCCCGAGCCCTTTGATCTGGAGCGCTGCATTCACGAGCTGATCATGCTGATGCTGCCCAAGGCGCGCGATCAGGGATTGGAAATCCTGTTGGATTACGACTTGTTCCTGCCAACGGAATTCATCGGCGATCCGGGCCGTTTGCGGCAGATATTGACCAATTTGATGGGCAACGCCGTCAAGTTCACCGAAACGGGCCACGTTCTGATCCGCGCGACGGGTGTGGTGGGAACGGACGGCACTGCGCAGGTGCATATTACGGTCGAAGATACCGGTATCGGCATTCCCGAGGATAAGGTCGATCACGTCTTTGGCGAGTTCAATCAGGTCGATGATGAGCATAACCGTCGGTTCGAGGGGACTGGCCTTGGCCTCGCTATTTCGCAGCAACTGGTGCGCATGATGGGCGGGCGTATCTGGGTAGAAAGCGTGCTGGGCGCCGGCTCCACCTTTGGCCTGCAGATCACGCTGCCGATGGTGAACGCGGGCGAGGATCCCGGACCCATCGACACCGGCGATCTGCGCCGAGTGATGGTCGTCGATGCGAACGATGTAAACCGGCAGATCACGGAAAAACGGCTGGACCTGTTGGGGCTTCAGACGGTGTGCTGCGCGTCAGGCGGCGCCGCGCTGGCGCAGATGGATGGCGCTGTGGGTCTGGTAATGACCGACCACGACATGCCCGGCATGGACGGGCTGGAATTGGCCGAAGCGCTGCGCGCGGGCGGCCATGATGTGCCCATCATTTTGCTAAGCGGCAATACCGGGTACGCAGCGCAAGATCCAGCGCGCGCGTTCATGCACGCGGTCCTGCAAAAGCCTGTCGCGCGCCGCGATCTGTGTGCGGCGCTGAAATCGTTGGGGGCTGTCGACCTTGATAGCGTCGAGGAGACGCAGATACACGAACCGGAGGCCACGCTACGTGCGCTGCGGGTGCTGGCCGCCGAGGATAACAAGACGAACCGTCTGGTATTTAGCAAAATGGTCGGCACTCTGGATATCGAACTGGTCTTTGCCGAAAACGGGGTAGAGGCGGTCGAGTTGTTCCAAACGTTTGCGCCGGACATTGTGTTCATGGATATCTCGATGCCCCTGATGGACGGCAAGGAGGCGACCGGGAAAATCCGTGATCTGGAAAAGGCCAGTGGCGCGCATGTGCCCGTGGTCGCGATGACCGCGCACGCCATGGATGGTGACGACACTGACATTCTGGCAGCCGGCCTCGATCATTACCTGACTAAACCGCTGCGAAAGGCCGCGATTCACGAGCGTATTTTGGATGCCTGTCCGCCGGATGTGCGCCCGCCAAGCGCACCTGTGGCCGAAGCGGGTTAGGGCGCGATCAACTTGCGGCGCGCAGGAAGGCCGGTTTGCCCTCCAAGGACAGGTCCAGGCTGTGCTTGTAGCCGCCTGTGTCGAACTCCAGCAGGCTGTCTGCTTCCGTTAGGCGATTTTGAATGATGAACCGCGCCATCGCTCCGCGCGCCTTCTTGGCGAAAAAGCTGACAATCTTGGGCTCGCCGCCCTTATCCTCAAGGAAAACAGGTGTAATCACACGAAGTTTTAGCGTGCCGGTATCGACGGCGCCAAAATATTCCTGACTGGCGCAATTGACCAAAATGCCTGCATCTACCTCAGCGGCATGGCGGTTCAATGCCTCAGATATCCGGGCGCCCCAATACTCGTATAGCGATTTGCCATGCTCGGTCCTGAGCTTGCTGCCCATCTCCAGCCGGTAAGGCTGGATCGCATCCAATGGCCGCAAGAGTCCGTAAAGGCCCGACAGAATGCGCAAATGGTCCTGCGCCCAAGCCATTTCATCGGCATCTAGGCTCTTGGCCTCTAACCCCTGATAGGTATCCCCGGCAAAGGCGAGCGCCGCAGGCTTGCTGTCCATATCGCCGAAACTGGCAAAGCGCTCGGCGTTTAGTTTGGCCAGATCGGCGCTGATACTCATCAGTTTTTGCAGCTCTGCCTGGCTCAGCTTGGACGCGACCTCGGCCAATGCGTTGGCGTCCTTGGCAAAGCCGGGCACGGTGGCGCGCGTATCCACGTGCGACATGTCCAATTTTTTGGCGGGTGAAACTACAACGAGCATGGGAAACTCCTTTTCGGTTGCCCCTGATCTAGTCCGCCTCTTGCAAAACGTCCAGAAAGGCGGGGCCGAACCGTTCGGCGCGTTTTTCACCAAGGATGCGCGCCATTTGCGAGGCGTCGCGCGGACGCTGCTCGGCAATCCGAGTGATCAGCGTGGTCGAACAACTCAATGGCTTGTCCAGACCATCCGCACCGCGGGCGAGTTGCGTTTGCGTCTCGATCAGCTGGTCGTAGATGCTGCCAGCCGCGCGCCCAGCCAGCTTGCGCCGAGATGGATGCATCTGGGCGGCCTCGCCGTTGATAACCTCAAGGAAGGCATCGCCATACTGATCCAACTTTTTCGCGCCAACGCCGCCGATGCGGGCCATGTCATCCAGTGTGGCAGGGCGCACCTCGGCCATCTCGATCAGGGTGCGGTCGTTAAAGACGATATAGGCCGGCACGCTTTGGGCCTCAGCAAAGGCCCGGCGCTTGGCCTTGAGCGCCGATAGCAGCGGTGCGTCCTCGTCCGATACCAGCGCCTTGACCGCCGGGCGGCGTTCGGTACTTTGCATGGTGTCCTGCCGCAGGGTGATGGTGCCCTCGCCTTTGAGGATCGGTACGGCGGGGTCCGTCATGCGCAATGCGCCATGCCGCTCGGGGTCGGGGCGGACCAGATCGTGGCCCATCATCTGACGAAATATGGCCTGCCAGTGTTGCTTAGACATATCCTTGCCAACGCCGAAGGTCGGCAGATCGTCATGGCCGCGCTGGCGGACTTTTTCGGTGGTCTTGCCGGTCAGAATGTCTATCAGGTGACCCGCGCCAAAGTATTCGCCCGTGCGCAGGATAGCCGACAGCGCTTTGCGGACCGCCTCTGTGCCGTCGAATGTGGCCGGGGGAGTATCGCACAGGTCACAATTTTTGCAGGGCTGGGTATCCTCGCCGAAATAACCCAGCAGTTTGACGCGGCGGCACTCCAGCGCCTCGGCCAGACCCAGCAGCGCGTTGAGGCGCGCGTGATCGGCCATGCGGCGCTCGGGCGGGGCCAGTCCCTCGTCAATCTGGCTGCGGCGCAGGCGGATGTCGTCGGGGCCGTATAGCGTCAGTGTCTCGGCTGGTGCGCCGTCGCGGCCCGACCTGCCAATTTCCTGATAGTAGCTTTCGATGGATTTGGGCAGGTCAGCGTGGGCGACCCACCTGATGTCGGGCTTGTCGACGCCCATGCCGAAGGCGACTGTGGCCACCACGATCAGGCCATCCTCGGCGTTGAAGCGTCCCTCAACCTCGCGGCGAAGACCGGCCTCCATTCCGCCATTATATGCCACTGCGTTGTGGCCGCCCTCGCGCAGCGCCTGTGCCAGCGTTTCGGTGCGCGCGCGGGTGCCGCAATAGACGATGCCGCACTGGCCTTTGCGCGCGCCGACAAAATCCATGATCTGGCGGCGCGGGCTGTCCTTTGCCGCAAATGCGAGGTGGATATTGGGCCGGTCGAAGCCGTGCAAGAAGCGCTCGGGCGCGGCGCCGTCGAACAGCTTTTCGATGATTTCGTCCTGCGTCTCAGCGTCCGCTGTCGCGGTGAACGCGGCCAGCGGCACTCCCAAAGCGCGGCGGAGTTCGCCGATGCGCAGGTAATCTGGGCGAAAATCGTGACCCCATTGTGATACGCAATGCGCCTCGTCCACGGCGATTAGCGATACGCCGATGCGGCGCAGCATCCCCATGGCCGATCCGGCGGCGAGGCGTTCGGGCGCGATATAGAGCAGCTTTAGCCGCCCGGCCTCAAGCGCCTCCCAGACGGCGGCTGTCTCTTCTTCGGTGTTGCCGGAGGTCAGCGCGCCGGCCTCGACGCCCGCCGCACGCAGGGCGCGAACCTGATCGCGCATCAGCGCGATGAGGGGCGATATGACAACGGTGACACCCTCGCGCATAAGCGCGGGCAGCTGAAAGCACAGGGACTTACCGCCGCCCGTGGGCATAATGGCCAACACATTGCGGCCCTCTGCCACGGCGGTCACGATATCCTGCTGCCCGGGGCGGAAGGCATCGAATCCGAAGATATCCCTCAGAAGGGTGGCGGCGGGGGGCATGGAAATATCCTGCAAATTGCTTGGCTGCTCTTACAGAAGTATTTTCACACTAAGATTCGGTGGACAAGTCCCGGCTGTCGCAAAGCCGAAGATTGCTGCCTCAGGCGAAGCCGAAAATCACTGGCAGGATATAGGCACGCAGCGAGATGACGACGACCAGCGCGACCAGCGGGGCCAGATCCAGCGTGCCGGTGTTCGGCAGTACGCGGCGGATGGGCTGATAAATCGGCTCAAGCAGACGGTTCAGGCCATCCCATATCTGGGCGACCAGCGGCTGGCGCAGGTTCAGCACCTGAAAGTTGATCAACCAACTCATGATAATATGGGCGATCATCACAAAATAGATGATGTTCAGGATCAGTTGCAATGGTCCGTAGATTGCCAGCATGGAAAGTCATTCCTCGAATAAATCCTGCCCTCAGGTAGGCGGAGGCGACGCAAAGCGCAAGGGTGGGTTAGGAATGGCTTGCTCCGGCGGCGCGGGCGCTGCCATACCGTAAAGGGCGCGATGCAGCCGAATTTAGAGGGCCTTATGAAGGAAATCAGCTACCGCCGCCGGATCTGGGGTTGGTTCTTCTTTGATTGGGCGAGCCAGCCGTACAACACGCTGCTGATTACGTTCATCTTTGCGCCTTACATCAATGAGCTGATCGGCGATGGCGCGAAGGCGCAAACGGTGTGGGCCTTTGGCATCGCGGCTGGCGGTATCATCATTGCGCTGGGCGCACCCATATTGGGGGCGATGGCCGATCATTCTGGCGCTCGTATGCAGTGGATCCAAGGATTCTCGGCGATGTATGTGCTGGGCGCGTTCGGCATATGGTGGGCAATCCCCGGCGATCTGAACCTGATTGTTGTGCTGACGTTCTTTGTGATCGGCATGGTAGGGATGGAGTTCGCGACGATTTTCACCAATGCGATGCTGCCTGATCTGGGCACGCCGGACCAGATTGGGCGTATTTCCGGCAATGGCTGGGCGTTCGGCTATGTCGGCGGATTGGCCGCGTTGGTGATCATGCTGCTTTTCTTTGCCGAAGGCGCAGATACGGGCAAGACGCTGATCGGCCTTGATCCTGCCTTTGGACTGGATGCGGCCGCGCGCGAAGGCACGCGCTTTGTCGGGCCGCTGACCGGGTTTTGGTACATCCTTTTTATGATCCCGTTTTTCATGTGGGTGCGCGACCCCAAGCCGGTGGGCGGCGGCGCTAATGCGGTGCGGGCCGCGCTGCGCACGGTCATGACCACCATCGGGCACCTGCCGCGCACACCCTCGATGTTTTCCTACCTCGCGGCGTCGATGTTCTACCGGGACGCGCTGAATGGGATGTATTTTTTCGGCGGGATATATGCCGCCGGCGTGCTGGGGTGGAGCGTGGTGGACGTAGGCATCTTTGGTATCCTTGCGCTGATTGCGGGGGCTGTCTTTGCGTGGCTTGGCGGCTTTGCCGACGACCGTTTTGGCCCCAAGGCTGTGATCGTCACTGCGATCCTCGTGCTGCTTTTCGTCGCCATATCCATCACAGCGATATCGCGCGAGGCCGTTTATGGCATCCCGCTAGCGCCGGGATCGATCCTGCCGGACGTCATATTCTACGGCTGCGGCGTTTTGATCGGCGCGGCGGGCGGCGTGGTGCAATCGGCCAGCCGGTCGATGATGGTGCGGCAGGCGCGGACGGGGCATATGGCCGAATCTTTTGGCCTTTACGGACTGGCGGGCAAGGCGACGGCATTCATCGCACCGGCCCTCATTGGGGTCGCTACATCAGCGTCGGGCAGCCAACAAATCGGCGTCAGCCCGTTGATTGGGCTTTTCGCGCTGGGCCTTGTGCTATTAATCTGGGTGAAACCGGAAGGAGACCCATCCGAATGAAAAACACTCTTAAGGCTATTTTCGCGGCCTGCGCGATCATCGTTGCGCTGCCCGCTACGGCACAAAACGTACCTGCCAATATGCAGGGCAAGCAGGCCAAGCAGTTCTTTGGCGCCGCGAATGTCGGCTCGCGCCAAGGGGCCGCACCGCTTGGCAGCTATGCGAAGGGATGTATGGCGGGCGGTATGCAACTGCCACAGACCGGGCCGACTTGGCAGGCGATGCGCCTGTCGCGCAACCGGAATTGGGCGCACCCTGAAATGATCGACTACGTCGCGAAACTTTCTGCCAAGGCGGCGCGCATGCCGGGCTGGCAGGGTCTCTTTTTAGGGGATATGAGCCAGCCGCGCGGTGGCCCGATGCTAAGCGGGCACCGCTCGCACCAGATGGGCCTTGATGCCGATATCTGGCTGATGGCGCCTAGCCGCCTGAACCTAAGTATTCGTGAGCGCGAGAACCTTTCGGCTGTTTCGATGCGTCGCTCGAACGGGGCGTTCGTCAATTCGCGTTGGACCCGCGCCCAGCACGAGCTGCTGAAAGCGGCGGCAAGTGATCCGCGGGTTGCCCGCATATTCATTTTTCCGGGCGCTAAGGTGCAGATGTGCAAGGACGAGACCGGCAATCGTGACTGGCTACGCAAAATCCGGCCATGGTGGGGGCATCACTACCATTTCCACGTGCGGCTGGCGTGTCCGTCGGGCGCGACTGGTTGCGTCAATCAGGCCCCGCCGCCGCCGGGCGATGGGTGTGCCGATGCGCAGCAATGGGTGAATAACATCCTCAATCCGCCCAAGGCCAAACCGCGCGATCCCAACGCGCCCAAGCCCAAGCCGCGCCGCGAATTGAGCATGGCAGATCTGCCCCAGCAATGCGTCGGGGTTTTACAATCGCAGTAGACGCGGCGCAACATGCCGTGGCGAAAACTGCGTCGTCCACTTCATTTTGTTTTGACATGCGCAAAATCTGTGTCAGGCTACCCCTAGATTTCAACAACTGAAAGGAGGTGGCCCAGTGTCTAAAGTGGTATTGGAGCGAGGTGTCGGAACAGTTGGAGGGGCGCGTATCTGAGGCAGCCCTCGGATATTTGAGCTAATCTGATTGGTGAGAGCCTAACTGGCACACCTCCGAAAACTTCTTGAGGGCCGTCCTGTCGCAGGGCGGCCCTTTTGATTTCTAACGCTGGTCGGTAAACTAGGCATATGTTGCGCATCACAGACACCATCTCGATCGAGGATTGGGAGCTGACCGAGCAGTTTGTGCGCGCCAGCGGTCCCGGCGGGCAGAACGTCAACAAAACCTCCAGCGCGGTTGAGTTGCGCTTTGAGGCCGAGCGTTCGCCCAACTTGCCTGATCCTGTCAAACGCCGGCTCAAGCGGTTGGCCGGACGGCGATGGACGAATGATGGAACGCTGATTATCCAATGCGACGAGACGCGGCATCAGGCCCGCAACCGCGATATCGCCCGCGATCGTTTGGCAGAGCTGATCCGCAAAGCCACCGAAAAGCCCAAGCGCCGCATCCCCACCCGCCCCACGCTGGGCAGCAAAAAGCGCCGCCTCAAGGCCAAGAAAGTGCGCGGCGAAGTGAAGGCGATGCGCGGCAAAGTCGAGGGCGAGGGGTAACGGAAAACTTACCTTTGGCTGCAACACATCGCGAAGGGTTGATGTAGGGGGTCCGCCCTGCCGCTAGAAACTGGTGGTTCGCGCGCACGGAACCTATATATCCCATGCGAGAGTGAAGCGAAGAGGAACACCCATGACGAACACGCTGTATCAAGGCGATCTGCCGGATGGGCTGGACCTTGGCCCCGTGGTGGCCATCGATTGCGAAACGATGGGACTGCATCCGCATCGCGACCGCCTGTGCGTGATTCAGATGTCCGGCGGCGACGGCAACGCGCATCTGGTGCAGGTGGCCAAGGGCCAGACCGAGGCGCCAAACCTTTGCGCGATGCTGACAAACCCTGATGTGCTAAAGCTGTTTCATTTTGGGCGCTTCGATATCGCGGCGATGCAGAACGCCTTTGGCGCCGTTACCGCGCCCGTCTATTGCACCAAGATCGCCAGTAGGCTGATCCGCACCTATACGGATCGCCATGGCCTGAAGTATTTGCTGCAAGAGCTGCTGGGCGTCGACATCAGCAAACATCAGCAAAGCAGCGACTGGGGTGCGCCGCAATTGACCGAAGCGCAGCTGGAATATGCGGCGTCGGACGTGCTGTATCTACATCGCCTGCGCGAGGCGCTGAATAAGCGGCTGGAGCGTGAGGGCCGGATGGAGTTGGCCCAGTCTTGCTTTGACTTCTTGCCGACGCGGGCTGCGCTGGATCTGGCTGGTTGGCCCGAACAGGATATATTTTCGCATTGATCCGCCGGGGCGACAATTTCCACACACGGCTGGTCAATTGGACCAAGATTATCCTGCCGCTGGTGGCGCTGGGCCTTTTGTCCACGATCTTTTTGCTGTCGGATCGGGTCGACCTCACTGCTGAAATTCCGTATGCGGATGTTGATCTGGTCCAGCGCGCGCAGGATCAGGGTGCGACCAAACCCAGCTTTGCCGGCGTCACATCGGGCGGTGAGGCCGTGTCATTTAGCGCCGTAACCGTCAGGCCGGATCCGAACGATCGGGAGTTTTTGCTGGCCGAAACTGCCACAGCGTCGCTACTGCTTAACGGGGGCGGCGAGGTCAACATTGAGGCACAGCACGGCGCGGCGAACCAATCACGCATGAGCGCGCGGCTTGAGGGTGACGTGCGCTTCACGACGACCACCGGCTTTGACATTCGCACGGAAGCGATTGATGCGCGCTTTGACACGCTGTTCGCTGAAACGGCTGGCGCGATCACCGGGACTGGCCCACCCGGCACGCTGGATGCGGGGCGCATGATCCTTACATCTAATCCAGATACTGGCGACGCAAATTTGCGGTTCACGGATGGGGTCAAGCTGGTATACATGCCGCCAACGTCGAAGGATTGATTTACGTGTTCCGTTTCATTCAAGTAATTACTTTTGTTGCATTATCTAGTGTCGCAGGCGCGGTCCACGCGCAGGGGATGCAGGTCGCGTTCGGCGGCGCGGCACAAGACAGCGGCCTGCCTGTCGAGGTAACCTCCGAAAATCTGGACGTGAATCAAACTGATGGAACGGCCGTTTTCACCGGTGACGTGCTGATCGGGCAGGGCGAAATGCGCCTGTCCGCGCCTCGCGTGCTGGTCGTCTATCTGCAGGATCGTTCGGGCATCGAGCGGCTCGAGGCATCGGGAGGCGTCACGCTTGTCAGCGGTGAGGATGCCGCCGAAGCGCGCGATGCCGATTACAACGTACAGACCGGACTGATCGAAATGTCGGGCGATGTTCTGTTGGTGCAGGGTCCAAGTG
>JAGXGX010000159.1 GCA_024636515.1 Roseovarius sp. | reverse complement strand
TGATGCTGAATACGACCTGCTCAAGAGACGGAATGCTGCGATTGAGGCGCGCTTTGCTCATTTAAAACGCGCTGATAGCCCGAGTGATGTGGTCGGCGTTGCCCCAACCGGGCGCTTTGGCAAGGTCGCGCACGCGCAGCGTATGATGTCGCTGGGCAATGCCTTCGACGCGAACGAGATCCACGACTTTGACCAACGTGTCCGCAAATACTTGGGCCTCGGCGCAGACGATCGCCTTGCATATACGGCTGAGCCAAAAATCGACGGGCTTAGCCTGAGCCTGCGATATGAGGCGGGCACACTGGTGCAGGCCGCGACACGTGGAGACGGCGCGGTGGGCGAAAACGTGACTGCCAACGCCCGCATGATCAAGGACATACCCAAGAAGCTGGTCGGCGCGCCCGAGATCCTCGAAGTGCGCGGCGAGGTGTATATGAGCCACGCCGATTTTGAAGCGCTGAACGCGCGGCAGTCAGAGGCGGGCGCCAAGACATTTGCCAATCCGCGAAACGCTGCGGCCGGATCATTGCGCCAGCTGGATGCTGAAATCACACGTGCGCGCCCTTTGGCGTTTTTCGCCTATGCTTGGGGCGAGGTGAGCGCACCACTGGCGGACACGCAACTTGGCGCGATCGAGCGGCTCGGCGCCTTCGGCTTCTCCACGAATCCATTGACTGCGCGCTGCGATGGCCCTGAGGACCTTCTGGCGCATTTCGCTGATATCGAACAGCAGCGCGCTAGTCTGGGCTATGACATTGACGGCGTGGTGTACAAGGTCGACGATCTCGACCTGCAGCGCCGCCTCGGCTATCGCAGCACGACACCTCGCTGGGCCATCGCGCACAAATTCCCGGCCGAGCTGGCTTGGACGCGGCTTGAGGCGATTGACATTGCTGTAGGCCGCACCGGTGCGCTTAGCCCGATCGCACGACTGTCGCCTGTGACCGTAGGCGGCGTGGTTGTCAGTAACGCGACGCTGCACAATGAGGATTACATCGCGGGACGCAGCGGCGATGGCGGCGACATTCGGGGCGGCAAAGATGTTCGCGTTGGGGACTGGGTGCAGGTGTACCGAGCCGGCGACGTTATTCCCAAGATTGCCGATCTCGATCTGTCGAAGCGGCCCGATGATGCCGTGCCGTTCGAGTTTCCTGTGATTTGCCCTGAATGTGGATCAGACGCGATCCGCGAGGATGGCGATGCGGTCCGGCGCTGCAGCGGCGGCTTGATTTGCCCGGCCCAAGCGATGGAAAAGGTAAAGCATTTCGTCAGCCGAGGCGCTTTCGACATTGAGGGGCTGGGCGCTAAGCAAGTCGAGATGTTCTATCGCGACGATCTGCTACCTATCCGCACGCCCGCAGATATATTTACCCTACAGGCGCGTGACACTGAGAACCTGTCAAAGCTGGCCAAGCGTGACGGCTGGGGCACGACGAGCGCGAATAACCTCTTTGCTGCGATTGACGAGCGCCGAACCGTGCCGCTGGCGCGATTAATCTATGCGCTAGGAATCCGCCATGTCGGCGAGGTCGCGGCAGCTGATCTGGCGCGTCACTTTGGCAGCTGGCAGGCTCTGATCGCTGCGGTGGATGCGGCAGGCCCTGCGGCAGTCCGCCACTTGCAGGCCGATGTCGCGGAGGCAGATGAGCGGCGCATTGCCGCCCGCGAGGGCCGCCGCGCCCGGGTCAAACCGGCACGCGATGCGGTCTGGGACGTTGCCAATGACGCCGCGCGCGCGGCATGGGATGATTTGATCGGCATCGACGGAATTGGCGCAACAGTAGCTGTCGCCCTCGTTACCGCATTTCACCAGCAGGCAGAGCGCGCGTCGATCGACCGGCTGATCGCCGAGCTGACCGTTGAGGACGCCGCCGCCCCGGACACAGACGGCAGTCCCGTCGCGGGCAAAACTGTCGTATTCACTGGCACATTGGAGAAGATGACCCGAGCCGAGGCCAAGGCGCGCGGCGAAGCCCTTGGTGCTAAAGTGTCGGGCAGCGTGTCTGCGCGCACCGATATTCTGGTCGCGGGGCCGGGCGCGGGGTCCAAGGCCGACAAGGCCGCAGCACTGGGCGTTGAGACGATGGACGAGGACGCGTGGCTTGCGCTGATCGGCGGCACATGAGCGAGACGCCCAAAGCCCCGGTCAAGGGGCGACCCGAAGCGCTCTTCCCGCTGTTCGCGGATATCGAGACGCTGCCGGGTGTCGGCCCCAAATCGGCGAAGCTGATGGCGGCGCTGCATATCGAAAAGCCAGTCGATCTGGTATTTACCCTGCCTGCATCCGGCATAGATCGCCGCAAGCGCGCATCGGTGCTGGGCGCGGATCTACCGGGCGTCGTGACCGTCGAGGTGACGATTGGCCAGCACTGGGCGCCCGCCCGGCGCGGCGGTGCCTACCGCGTGACGGTGGAGGACGCGGAAACCAGCTTTCAGATTGTGTTCTTTCGCGCGCATGATGAATATCTTCGCCGAATGCTGCCCACCGGCGAACGCCGCATTGTATCTGGCAAGGTTGAGATATTCGACGGTGTGCCGCAAATGGTGCATCCTGACCACATGCTGCCCGCAGAGGACGCGGGCGATATCCCTGATTTTGAGCCGGTCTATCCATTGACCGCCGGGTTGACCCAAGGCGTGATCCGCAAGGCGGTGGCCGGCGCGCTGGCCCGTCTTCCGGAAATTGCCGAGTGGATCGACCCGGGGCAAAAGACGCGGGAAGGTTGGCCGGATTGGGCAGATGCGTTGCAAGCTGCGCACGCGCCGCAGTCGATGGGAGATCTGGGCGCCGCCCATCCGGCGCGCGTTCGGCTCGCTTATGATGAGTTGATGGCACATCAATTGACACTGGCGCTGGCGCGGTCTGCGTTCAAACGGGCCAAGGGGCGCGCCACTATAGGCAGCGGCACGCTGCAGCGCCGTGTAATGGACGCGCTTCCTTACAAACCAACGAATGCACAGACTCACGCGATTTCCGAAATCGCCGCCGATATGGCGCGCGAGATCAAGATGAACCGCTTGCTGCAGGGCGATGTCGGTTCGGGCAAGACGCTGGTCGCGTTGAACGCACTGCTGATCGCAGTCGAGGCGGGCGGGCAGGGCGTGATGATGGCCCCAACCGAGATCCTTGCGCGGCAACATCTGGAGGGGCTGCGCCCGCTGGCCGAGAGCGCTGGCGTGGTGCTGGAGATCCTGACTGGCCGCGACAAGGGCCCCGAGCGGCGGGCCAAACTGGCAGCGCTGAAGGCGGGCGATATTCAGATCCTCGTCGGCACCCATGCCGTGTTTCAAAAGGACGTGGAGTTTGGTGATCTGCGCCTTGCAATCGTGGATGAGCAACACCGTTTCGGCGTGCGCCAGCGGCTGGAACTGGGGCGCAAGGGCGCCTCGGTCGACGTGCTGGTGATGACTGCGACACCTATCCCGCGCAGCCTGAGCCTCGCGCAATATGGTGATATGGACATCAGTGTGCTGGACGAAAAGCCACCGGGTCGCAAACCAATCGCGACCGCGCTGGTGAACATAGCGCGGATGGATGAGGTCGTCGAAAAACTGCGCCACGCCATCGCTGAGGGGCGGCAGGCCTATTGGGTCTGCCCGCTGGTCGAAGAAAGCGAGGTGAGCGATCTGAGCAGCGCGGAAGAGCGGTTTCGACGCCTGCGTGCAGCACTGGGCGAAGGTGTGGTCGGGCTTGTTCACGGCCAGATGCCGCCCGAAGAAAAGGACGCGGCGATGCGCGCCTTTCAACGCCGCGAGATATCTGTGTTGGTTGCGACCACCGTGATCGAGGTGGGTGTCGACGTGCCGAACGCCTCAATCATGGTGATTGAGCGCGCCGAGAGCTTTGGCCTTGCGCAATTACACCAGTTGCGGGGCCGCGTTGGCCGCGGCGAGGCGGCGTCGACATGCCTTTTGATGTATCAGGCACCTCTCAGCGAAGGTGGCGAGCGGCGCTTGGCAACGATGCGCGATACCGAAGACGGCTTTCGCATTGCCGAGGTCGATCTGGAAATGCGCGGCGCGGGCGATGTGATCGGCACGGCCCAGTCAGGCCTGCCAAGGTTTCGCATCGCCGATCTGGAGGGGCAGGCAGCGCTGATGGCAATCGCGCAAAGTGACGCGCGTAAGCTGCTTTCGGACGACCCTGATCTGACCAGCCCTCGAGGACAGGCCGCGCGCGTGCTGTTATGGCTAATGGAACGCGATCAGGCGATCCGTTTGATTTCAGTGGGTTAGTCTATTTATCATGATTTGTTCACGAATGTTCTTAATAAGTTCTTTACACGGCGCCTTTAAAATGAGAACAAAGTGGCAACCGGTTAATTGAAAGGTCGTCACCATGATACACCAGATCAAAACAGTCGCCGCCCGCTCGCAAGACACATTGCTGAGCGATGCCATAGGTGCCGCTGCCCTGATGGTCATGCTGATGGGGTGCCTCTATCTGCCGGGGCTTGCCCAAGGGTTTTGATAGAAGAGTTCTGACCAACTAGTTTCTGCCTGCGATATCCTATGCCTCTTCGCTGACCGCATCACCTGTCCCCAAAACTCGATGCACCGCGATTGACACTGCCTGTCACCGATCGCCTCGGGGTTTTAGAATCCCTACTATGGTGAAGAGGGTCCCACATGGGAAAACGCATACTTCCGCCGCCATCCACATCGGATGTGCGGCGGTTTTTTTGTAATTGAGCAACTTCAGGCGCAAGCCGTCTCGATTGCCTCGACGGCTGCATCCAGCGCCAGCATGATTGACGCGTGCCGATTCTTGTATTCGCGTGCCGGCATCAGCACTTCAAGCCCATCGAATGGGGCGGCGGGTGGCGGGCCATCCTCTTTGAGCATGGCGCTCAGCGCATTTTGTGCCTCGCGCACTTGCGCCGGGGTGCAGCCGACAATGTTTGCGCCGACCACGCTGGCCGCTGCTTGGCCGAGGGCGCAGGCCTTCACGTCCTGTCCATAATCGGTGATGGTGCCATCCTCGCACGTCAAATCCACCGTCACGGTTGATCCGCATAGTGGCGCGCGGCGTTTTACGGTCGCGCCGGGCGCGTCCAATCGGGCATGCCGCGGGATGTCGGCCGCCAGTGCAAGGATGCGGGATGAATATAGTTTAATCATGTCGGTGTCGGCGGTCATGGCTGGTCCTATCCGGTGTTGTCCCTTAGATAAGGCGCGCGCCGCCAGATGCAAAAGGAAAGTCTGATGAATTTCGATCCCGCGAGCCTGACCTACAACGATGCCGGGCTAGTTCCCGCAATTGCGCAGGATGCCGCCAGCGGCGAGGTGCTGATGATGGCATGGATGAATCTGGATGCCGTTACGCAAACGCTGGCAACGGGCCGCGTCACCTATTGGTCGCGCTCGCGCAGTGCGCTCTGGATCAAGGGCGAGACGTCCGGTCACATTCAGAAACTGATCGAGTTTCGCGTCGATTGCGACCGCGACTGCCTGCTTTTGAAGATCGAACAGACGGGGCCAGCATGCCATACGAACCGGCGCAGCTGCTTTTATACGGTGGTCGAGGATAGCGCAGAAACGGTCGTGATGGCACCCTTGGGCGACTGAGGGGCTTGGACAGTTAAGGCTGACCAACGCCCTAAGGTAGTCCGAAAATCTGGCGGATATCCTGCGGTGTCGCCCCATCCTCGCGGTACTTTGCTATGGCGCGCGCATCGTCGCGCTTGGCCAAACGCTTGCCTGCGTCGTCGCGAATGAGCCGATGATGGTGGTAGGTCGGTGTGGGCAGGTCCAGCAGGCGCTGAAGAATCACATGGATTGCGGTCGCGTCAAACAGATCGGCACCGCGCGGGACCAGCGTGATACCTTGTGCAGCGTCATCCACCACGACCGACAGGTGATACGACGTGCCCATCGCAGTGCGCGCGAGGACGATGTCACCGATGCACTCAATTGCATGAGGCCAATTGGTGCTAATGAGGCCTGTCTCACCGTTAGGCCCGGCGCCTGTCTCCGTAAATGTGAGCGGAGCGTCGTCGAGCGCGGCGCGCATATCCAGCCGAAGGGCGACATCATCGGGAAGCGGCCCTTGCGGGGCTGGCTTGCGGCAAGTACCGGGATAGACGATCCCGTCCGGGCCGATCAGCGGCGCACCTTCCTGCGGGGCGCTGGCCGAAGCGGCTATGTCGCGCCGTGTGCAGGTGCAGGGATAGATCAGGCCGCGGTCCCAAAACTCTTGCAGAGCGCGGCGGTAGTCGGGGAGGCGATCAGATTGGCGCATGACGGGCTGCGGCCATGTGAGGCCGAGCCAGGTCAGATCGCTATATATCTGCGTCTCCCACTCGAGGCGGCTGCGCGAGGCGTCGATATCTTCGATCCGCAGCAGGAACGTGCCGCCGCGCGCCTTTGCCATGTCATGGGCGAGCATCGCAGAATAGGCATGACCAAGATGTAACGGACCTGTAGGGGACGGGGCGAAGCGCGTTCTAAAAGTCATTCAAGATCAACCCTCTCGCGGCCTATCCTTATCCAAAACATACACTCAGGCCGGACTTGCATCCAGCCAACCTCGCCATGCCTCCTTGGCGCGGTCGGTATAGGCTTTGTAGCGATCCGTGCGGCCCCGCCGCCCGCCCTTGAGGCCCTCGACAGGTCGGAAGAGCCCAAAATTGATGTTCATCGGCTGAAACGTTCTTGCTTCTGCGCCGCCAGTAATGTGGTGGATTAGCGCACCCATGGCACTGTCCTGCGGCGGTGTATCGCACGGTTGACCCAGCATCTCGGACGCGGCGAGACGGCCCGCGAGCAAACCCATTGCAGCGGACTCAACATAGCCCTCGACGCCGGTGATTTGACCGGCAAAGCGGATGTGAGGGTGCGCGCGCCACCGCATCTGGTCATCCAGCAGCGTGGGCGAATTGAGAAACGTGTTGCGGTGGATGCCGCCCAGCCGGGCAAAGCGCGCGGCCTCTAGGCCGGGGATCATCCGCAGCACGTCCGCTTGCGCGCCATATTTCATCTTAGTTTGGAATCCGACGATGTTATATAGCGTTCCCAGCGCGTTATCGCGGCGCAGCTGGACCACAGCCCATGGTTTTACATCTGGTTGGTGCGGATTGGTCAGGCCGACAGGCTTCATCGGGCCGTGGCGCAACGTCTCGCGCCCCCGCTCGGCCATCACTTCGATCGGCAGGCAGCCGTCAAAATAACCGGCGGTTTCTCCCTCGTGAAATTCGGTCTTATCGGCGGCGAGCAGCGCGTCGATGAAGGCATCATATGTTTCGCGGTCCATCGGGCAGTTGAGGTAGGCTGTGCGCTCCTCCTCGGTCGCGCCCTTGTCATAGCGCGACTGCATCCACGCGCGCGACATGTCGATACTGTCATGGTGCAAAATCGGCGCGATCGCGTCAAAAAACGCAAGCGCGTCTGCACCCGTTTCAGCCGCGATAGCCTGCCCCAGAGCGGCAGAGGTCAAAGGGCCAGTTGCGATAATCCAGTGACCGCCCTTGGGAATCTCGGTGATTTCATCGTCTGATATGGTGATGTTCGGGTGTGCCTTCAGCGCTTGGGTCACTGATGCGGCGAACGGATCGCGGTCGACAGCCAGTGCGCCGCCAGCGGGCAGGCGATGCTTGTCGGCGGTCTGCATGATCAGGCCGTTCGCGGCGCGCATTTCCCAGTGCAGCAGGCCAACTGCGTTCTGCTCGTCATCATCCGAGCGGAAGGAATTGGAGCAAACCATTTCGGCCAGATCGCCGGTGCGATGGGCGAACGTGGCGACCCTAGGCCGCATTTCGTGGATGATAACCTGCACACCCATATGGGCGGCCTGCCACGCGGCCTCGGCCCCGGCCATGCCGCCGCCAACAATGTTTAAAACTTGTGTCATAGCGGGGCAGATAGTCCATCGCCTGCGGTTTGGAAAGGGCTCAGGTGGGTGGCTGTAATTGCGGTTTCACGAGCGACACATGCAAACATTTCCGTCGTTCAAAGTGCCGATACATGGCATCGTGTCTGCCTAATGTGATTTTGGTACGCCCCGCGGAGGTGCGATTTTCAGTCCGGGTGAACACGCAAAAAGGGCAGTGCCCAGCGTGATAATCCTAGTCGTAATGTGGGGGAAGTAATTTCGGGTCACCGCGCCGGGCAAGTCGTGGCCAGAGAGAGGCTGGCCTGGAGGGACATGACTGCGGCTGCGGTGACCGAAATTCTAAGTCGAAGTTAGCGCTAAAAAGCACTGGTAGGAAGCACAAGTTGAAAGAATGGGGCAGAAAAACGGCAAATGTGCAGGAAATAACTTATAAAATTGGAAACATTCTGCACATATCCACGAAGATTGGCTGAAAATCATCAACGACGGGTGCGTCTAGAAGCACCTTACAATGCGAATCAGTGCGTCATTGTTTCCACTCGGGGGTGCGTTTGTCCAAAAATGCCGCAATTCCATCGACGGTGTCTGTCATCATCATGTTTGCAGTCATGACAGCGCCGGTATGGATATAGGCTTGGTCAAGCGGCAGCTCTGCCTGTTCGTAGAACGCGCGTTTGCCGATGCGTACCGCGCCCGCCAACTTGGCCGCTACAGTCTCGGCCAAGGCAATTGTCTCGGACTGCAGTGTGGCTGAGGCGACTGCGCGGTTGATCAAGCCTAGCTCGGCGGCGCGGGCAGCATCGATAAAAGCACCGGTGGCCAACATCTCGAACGCCTGTTTGCGCGGGATATTGCGGCTGAGCGGTACCATCGGCGTTGAACAGAAAAGGCCAATGTTGACCCCATTGACGCCAAACCGCGTGCCATCTGCCGCCACTGCCATATCGCAGGACGCCACCAGCTGGCAGCCGCCGGCCGTTGCAATGCCGTGCACCTCGGCAATGACAGGCTGGGGCAGGGCGCGGATCGCCAACATGACCGCGGCGCAGCGCGCAAAGAGGTCGGCGAAATAGGCCTGTCCGCCATCATTTGCCGCCCGTCCTGCCGTCATTTCCTTGAGGTCGTGTCCGGCGCAAAATGCCTTGCCAGCACCCGCGATGATCACGGCGCGGATATGTGGCTGGTCCGCCAGCGCTTCAAGCTCGGCCTTCAACGCCGCCAGCATCGCGTCGCTAAGGGCATTTAGCCGTTCAGGTGCATTCAGGACCAGCCGGGCCACCGCGCCGGTATCTGTGCGCTCAATCATCGCCATCTTGTCACTCCCTACTATATCCGCTCATGTGTAGCGGCGGCAAAGCGCAGGGGAAAGCATGACGTTAAAGATGAGCATGGACGATCTGGCCCAATTCATGGCCGCTGAATTTCCACAGGTCGCTGATGATTTCGTGGTTGAGGATTTGCGGCCAATGTATCTGACCATGCGCCTAAAGGTCAGCGCGCGGCACCTGCGTCCAGGCGGCACCGTGTCCGGCCCCGCGATCTTCGCACTGGCTGATGTAGGTGTGTATCTGGCCATCTTGTCCATGATCGGGCCGCAGGCGCTGGCTGTTACCACGAATTGCAGTCTTGATTTCATGCGCAAACCCGCGGCAGGCGTCGACCTGATCGCAGACATTCGTTTGCTCAAGCTAGGTCGCGTTCTGGCGGTGGGTGATGCGCTGATCCGGTCTTACGGGGCGGACGTGCCAGCCGCACGCGCCAGCCTAACTTATTCGATCCCGCCAGCACTGCGGGGCTGAAAACAGCGGCTTTCGGCCGAATTCGATGGGGTATTTATATACCCAATTTATAAGCCATTGATAAATCGGCATTTATACATACAAACGCACATTGACGCGGCGTGACTACCCTATATAACCCGCCCATCACCAAGGGGAAACCGGACCTTTCCACACCCCCGGCGGCAATTAAGGATTCTGCGGTCATGAAGACATTTTCTGCGAAACCGGCGGATATCGACAAGAAATGGATCCTGATCGATGCTGAAGGCATCGTTTTGGGACGTCTCGCGTCGGTCATCGCCATGCGCCTACGCGGCAAGCACAAGCCCAGCTTTACCCCTCACATGGACATGGGTGACAACATCATCGTCATCAATGCCGAGAAGGTTCAGCTGACAGGCAAGAAGCGCGACAAGCCCAACTACTGGCACACCGGCCATCCGGGCGGCATCAAATCACGCACCACCGGCGAGATCCTCGAGGGCAAGTTCCCCGAGCGCGTCGTGATGCAGGCGGTAAAGCGTATGCTGCCAGGTAACACCCTGAGCCGCACCCAGATGACAAATCTGCGCGTCTATGCCGGCGGCGATCATCCCCATGAGGCCCAGGGCCCTGAGGTGCTGGACGTCAAAAACATGAACTCCAAGAATACGCGGGTGAATTACTGATGGCTGATGAAATCAACTCCCTCGAAGATCTCGAAGCGATCACATCGGGAACCACCAATGTTGAGGCCCTCGCACCGCGCGAGCCGGTCCGCGACGAACTAGGCCGCGCCTATGCGACCGGCAAGCGGAAGAACGCGATCGCCCGCGTCTGGATCAAGCCCGGCTCGGGCAAGGTCACAGTCAACGGCAAGGAATTGAAAGAATATTTCGCGCGTCCGGTTCTGCAGATGATCTTGCGCCAGCCCTTTACCATCTCGGGCACCGAGGACCAGTTCGACGTGATGGCCACGGTCGTCGGCGGCGGCCTTTCCGGTCAGGCCGGCGCGGTCAAGCACGGCGTCTCCAAAGCTCTGCAGCTTTATGATCCCAGCCTGCGCGCAGGTCTGAAAGCAGCAGGTTTCCTGACACGCGATAGCCGCGTCGTTGAGCGGAAGAAGTACGGTCGTGCCAAGGCGCGTAAGAGCTTCCAGTTCTCCAAGCGTTAAGTTTGTCAGATATGTTTTGCAAAAGGGCTGCCTTCGGGCGGCCCTTTTCGTATCTTGGATTAGGTTCGCATGACAAGTGCCTGACTAAGCCGCGAAATTGACAGTACCAGTAAGCCACAAAAGCCAAATCGCAAGCGCCCAGTTAGCGGCAAATCCGGCAAATACCACCAGCCTCGGCAGGCCATACGGACGGCCACCTGCAACCTTGCGGCTGCTGGACCATGCGACATATCCCAGAGCCGAGGCCAGCGAGATAGCCACCGTCGCGCCAAGGCTCACCTGCACCGTCTGGGCCGTGCTATAGGTCAGCAGTTGATAGCCCGCCCCGATCGCCAAAAACATCAGCGCCTGCCAGCGGTCCCGCATCACCAGATAGCCAAAGAAGAAGAGCGCCGATAGCGCGGCCGTCATCACCATATTATGTACCTCAGATTACTCATCCTGCGCGATCAGGCCCAAACCGCGTAGGTAAATTCCGATACCCGATTCCAGCAAATCCTCTGGCGCAAACGGACTGGCCGCGCCCGGTGCACCGCGCGCGAACAACTCTACAACACCATGGCTCATCGCCCAGATATGGGCGGAGAACATGGCAGCAGGCGGGCGTTTGCCCTCGGGGATATGCTCGCAGATGCGGCTTGCTGCTTCTTCTAGCACTCGGCGTGCGGCAAGGGCCGCAGCGGCCAATTCCGGAGTACGGTTAACCGATATGCCACTTTCGAACATCGCGATATAGTGACCGGGATGGCGGCGCGCAAAGGCGAGATAGGCGCGCCCGGTCGCCTCGAATGCCGTCAGCGCAGAGGGCTGGCCAGATTGGTACGCATGCTCCATGAGCGCGCCGAACATCTCGTAGCCTTGCAGCGCCGCCTCGGCGATCAGATCTTCACGGCCCGCAAAGTGGCGATAGACAGCGGCCGGCGTGACGCCCGCAAGGCTCGCCGCCTCGGACAGGGTGAAACCTGCTGGACCCTTTGCCTCAATCAGCGAGAGAGCGGACTCGACCAGTGCTTGGCGCAGATTGCCATGATGATACCCGCGTTTAACCATCTGCAGTTTGGTCGGCAGAGGCATCCGTCCAAAGGTCTGGTCCGCCGCTGATCGCCAAATCAGACGCCCCGATGGCACCCGTATCCTTGCCGTCATAGGGCACCGCGTTCAGGACACTGCGGATCGCAGCAAGGCGCGCGCGCCGTTTGTCATCGGACCGGATAACCGTCCAAGGGGCGTGTCCCGTATGGGTGCGGTCAAGCGTCTCGCGAATCGCGGCCGAATACTCATCCCACTTTTTTAGCCCCTCAACGTCGATCCAGCTTAGCTTCCACTGCTTTAACGGGTCGCCCTCGCGGCTGAGAAAAC
>JAGXGX010000158.1 GCA_024636515.1 Roseovarius sp. | reverse complement strand
GTGCAACTCGTCGCCGACTATGGGCATTTCGGTGCGATGGATCACCTTGCTATACGTGGGGCTGTCTTCTTCAACGTCGATGGTGGCCAGATAGTCCGGCATTTCGACTCCGGTGCCAGTGTAGATGCAAATTGTGTAGACCACCTTCTCGCGTGGCGCCTTTATGGCGTCCTGTGGTGATGCATAGCCAGGGCCCGCGCAGCAGCTTCCATTCGATCCAGACATGTCCTTAGCTCCCTTTTAAGTTGACGTTTTGATGCCATTCCTTCTTGTTTCCTTGGCTTGAGAAAAAGCAGGTCGGTACCATGAATCCTGCCGATGTCGCAAAGTTTAGCGAATGATTGGCCTCGGATTATATCAGCGCAGTGCCCTTCGGGCTAGCGGGCGAGAGCCCACTACACTGCATGGTTGCATGCTATGGTAGGGGATTGCTTTTTGCCGCAGATCATATCTAAATATAGCTGATCCATTAGCTAGTATGTCCACATATGGTCTGCGATTTTCAATGTATCGTTCAATTGCCAGCCCATTGGGATTAATGCAACAGTCCCGGCAGATCAGGACGTGGCGTTCTGGGTGGAAGCCGGCCTACCGGCTGTAACGCAGGGCCCGGTCACGAGCGGGTAAGCTCGGGATTTGTCCCAATTCACGGCCAGACACTTTTCCTTCATTGAAACACTGTGGTCGAATAGTGTCGTGGAGGACACATTGATATATGATGCTAATTGAACGCCTTGGCAGGAAGCGGCCCCCGTGCGAGGAGTGATGTTACTCCCTTCCTGGGAATTACGCCCCCTCCTCGCCCTCACTGGTTCTGGTGAGGGCTTTTCTTTTGGCGATGCAGGAAACACGCATGACGATGTTACTCCATGTTGGCTATACTGGTGCCAGGGAGCAAGATTGATGGTGCCAGGTGCGTATGCGCAGTCATACATTTTCGGCTTGGCTTAGTCGATCAACAAGTTGGCCAGCGCGATCAGGCTCAACTCTTCACTCGTGCTGTCATAGACTGGCACCGCAGTTTAGCCAGTGCGAACATAGCTGCGGTTCGCCCCAACCTATGCGAGGCCGAAAAGATCGGGATTATCGGTTACTGGCCGCGAAACACCTACCAATAGGCGGCAAGCTGTAGGGCGGCCTCAGTCTGTGCTGCGTTGTCGGAATCGAAGGGAGCGCCTCAATAGTTCGCGATCCAGATTTCGGCCGCCGCCAGCTTATGTGCCAACTAGTCGTCGTCATATGCGTAATCAAGATTGAGCTGTGAATTCAACAGCGTAATACGTGTCTGTGCGGTCATATTTTTGTCCAGAATCAGGCGTAGCCGAGGCTTGGGGATGTCTTTGTTCAGAGTAAGCTTTGTAAGATGAATGAGCGGTCGGACGCCATTGAAGGCGCGATGATCTGCGCGGCTTGTACGGGCATCGAAAATACCAAAACCTGTAACTGCCGAGAAGATCGCGAAGTTCTCCGAAGGCGCAAAGTTCGCGAGACGAAAGACGGCGGCCCGCCAAAGATTGCTAAAATTAACGTGATCAAAAAGATAAGAAGTAAGCTGACCAAAAGGCAGTGAAGACGGCCAGTTTATTTCGGGAAACCTATTTCGGGTGTAAATTCTGCGGGGTTTCCCGCGCCGGTTCGCTTTACCGCCACAATGTCGGAACCTATCCCTAAGGGGCTGGAGTGCAGCGTCGTTGCAGGTATGTTGGCGGCTGGGCCGGAAGGTAAGTTGATCGGGACTGTTGCATTAATCCGAATGGGCAGGCGATTAACCGAAACATTGCAGTTTGCGGGCCATACGTAGACATACTATTGCGTAGCATCGGTATATCTAGAAATGGCCGCCCGCAGGGAGTCAGAATTTTAGTTAATGCAACAGTCCCATCTGGATCGCTGCGCCGGAGGAATTCACGCTGCCGGTCGACCCCGTCAACCTGCTCTTCTTGTCCTGCAGTCCCTGCTGATCCGTGGCCCGCTTTCCGTTGCCCACCTCGAGTTGACCGTTCCATTCATCGGTCAGACAACATGGTTGAGGCCTTGATGCGCGCCGGATTCCTGCGGCTGGACGACGGATGTCTGTCCTACATATCTGTCGCTTACCCTGCGATACGGCGGGAACTGGCGAATGCGGGCTATTTCGCACTCCTCAATCGTCTTGAGGGACATTCCTTACGGATATTTGTCGGCGTGCTGCGAATACCCGCCATAGGATGGCGAAAAATAAGAAACCGCCGACAGGGCATCACATTTGATGTGATGCTGAACGCTGTATCGGGGTGCAAATCGCGGATCATCACTCTTTCTTTAATTTGCGCTAGATCAAAGACGCGGGTTTTCGTTCGTTACACCGTAAAGATGTAACCAGCCATGGAGATTGTGATGTTGGATTACCTGAAGACATTCTGCGGTCGGATGCGGTCCACCCGAGAAATCAATTGTCTGGACGAAAGAGTGCTGGAAGACCTTGGAATCAGCAGATCTGGATTGCGAAACCTCTCGTCGACACCACAGGCGGTGATGCGCCGGTTTACTGCAATGTCGACCCGGCAGTGTGTCGATGACGGTGCGCTGTCAGATGATCTGCAGCATCTTTCGGGTCTTGTCAGTCGGTGCCAGAGTTGCAGCAAGACGCGCGCCTGTGAAAAGTTTCTCGCCGATCCTACTGCCGCTGCCGAGCAGGCGACCTTCTGCGCAAATTTCGCAGAGTTCCGCCGACTCTCAAATCAGGCATAACCTCTGGCGGTATTGCCAAGTTATTGACTGAGGGTTGTGAAGTGTCCGCCGGCGGTGGCTCAGGCACTCATTTTAGTGGTGTAGTCAACCTGACCTGAGCCCCAAGTTTCCTCCAGCTTTGCGCGGAGTCATTGGGCCCGGCGATTGCCCCAGTTTCAGTCCGGCGTTGATAGCAACCATCCTGAGAAGTCCGTTTAGGAAAGCCAATTAGTAGAATCCACGATGACCGGATCACGAAGGATAAGAAATCCACTATTTTTCAGCGGTTTCAGAATCAAAAGCTGCTGCCATTTTGGTCAGAACCCGTTCGGCTTCCTCAGTATCGAAATCCGTCTGGTACCGCTTCCTGACGCCATGATCGGACAGAAGGTGGTATTCTGTCGGCTCGACACCGTGGCGAGCGAGGCAATTACGAACGCAGGCAAGCGCGCAACCGTCAATACCGATGATCCGGCGCCCGGACTTTGCAATGCGCACCAGTTTGGGCACATCACCACCGACACCTGCGATGCATGACATTTCGGCCAACCCACGCCGGTCCAGCCCGATCGCGAGATGATTTGCCATTTGCGCCGCGCTGGAACAGCCGGAGCAGGAATAGACCAAAGGTAGATCGGCGCGTGATGACATGACTGGACTCCGAAGTTATTGGTGAAATTCAATCACGGGCCTGATGGATAGTCGATGGACACGGTGTCGCAGCTGACCCGCGGCGACGTGGACATATTAGCGGATGGAACCCAGCCCCGAAGCGAACCCGGTGCCGAACACATCGAACCACTTTCCCGGGCGCAGCTCACCAAAGCCAAGCGACTGCCGCTGATCGCTTCGCCGACAAAAAGCACTCATTCGGCGATTGGTTCGGCCACAATGTAGCAGGTGCCGCAGCGACCGGGGCGCTGTGCGACAAATGCGCGATGGGTCAGTGGAATGGTCGCCCGGTCGATAGCTATAACTTTCACAAAGTGCTTTCTGGCATTGCTACGCAACCTGCGTGACCATCTTCTCAAGCGAGAAATGGATCCCGACGTCCCAGCCTTTTTGCGCGACATCCCTCATCCGAACGGGCCTCCAATATTTCTAAACACGCAGTTTTAGCCAAAAGGCCACGATATCACTGGGCTCATCACTTGCCGGGTCGACCTAGCAGAATATGGCTTGGTTGCATCAAAGGCATCTGAATGTCCCGCCCTGAGACGACGAAGACGCCGTCGTCTTTTAAGCGCTTGAACAGACGCGACATCGTCTCTGGTTGTACGCCGATCAAGTCGGCCAAGTCGGATCTAGAAAGCGGAAGTTGCATATGCATCTGGTCGCCGACCTGTTCGCCATGCGCCGCCATCAAACGCAGGAGCAAATCAGACAGCCGCTTTCTGTTTGATGTGGTGGCCGCGGAAATGATGCGGTCATGGTTGCTGTCAATCTCGGAAACGCAGCGCGCCGCCATCCTTGTCAAGACGGACGGGTTACCGCGAACGACGCGATCTGCATCACGATGCGCAACAATACAGACCCGTGATGGGAGCAGCGCGCGCGCTTCGGTTTTATGGCGGGCGTTCGCCAGAAAGGATCGAAAGCCGATGACATCTCCGGGATACGCCAGCTTGAGCAGGGTGGAGGTTCCGTTGGGATGGTGTGTGCGTAGCGCCAACAGCCCGGCAGAAACGCAGAATACTCCTTCGTTCTGATCGTCCTGCTCGAATAATACCTCATCCGCGATCAGGCTTTTGCGGGTAAATCCGCGCGTCAATACGGACATTGCGATGCGCTCAACCGGCTGCCAAACACTACCCTTAAAGAAGGCGCATTTTGCACAGGGATGTTCTATAATCCAGGGTTCTGGCATTCGAATCCTGCCGTCGCTCGCGCGCCATCATGTCAGGCGCCGGTTCAACATATCGTCTGCCGCAGTATTGATCGACTGCGACCTAATGTATCAGGCGACATTCGGCAAAATACCTTTGTTTCTTAGCAGTATACAGCAATCGTCGACGGGACAGGGCGGCGGCGCCATATCAACATTGGTTGGCCCTCAGCCACTCCAGGATCGCCTCTGGCTGCGGTGCGACCGCCTCTGCCAATCCGCCGCAAAAACTGTCAAAGGCCGCTTTGCTGGCATGGCTGACACCAACTAGGACGGGAACATCCCGCTCCAGCGCCGCCCCGATGGCGTTGCAAAAGCCCCGACCGGCAGCCTCTTCGGGTCCGAATTTATTAACGATGAACAACTCAGCATCCTCGAAACTGCCGCTTTCGACAGTGGCGACGGCCTGTGCGATTGCTCCGGGATCAAGGCGGCATGCGTCCGAGCCGGCACCCAGATCCTGCGTGATCTTGATCACTGGCCCGTCCGGCAGAACGCAGACCTTTACGTCGCAGCCGTTTTCATACGCGCTGGCATGGCCCAGATCCTTGACTATACCGGCAAGTGCTACGCCCTGTTGCTGCAATTGGCTGGCGATATCGCATAGCAACCGGTCGGTTCCACCCCGTTCGGCCGAGGTAACGCATGCGATCTTCATATCCACTCCTGCCCTAGCGTCAGATATGCGCGGGATTGCCTGACCAATCCACACCGCGCGCCCCGATCAGAAAACCATCGGACAGACGGATGTTCGCGTCGATGTGGCGTATTGCAGCGACCACTCTATCCGCATCCTGATCGCCGTTCAAAAGCTGTCGGTAGAGCCTGCAAATCTCGGCAAAGCCCTTTGATTGCGGCGAAAGGCGAAGCGCGCTGACACTCGCATCTGCCAGTTCATCAATCTGGTGCGCGGCGCAGGCGTAGCTGTCGGACAGGGTCTGCACGCCGTTCATCGCCAGAAACGGCTGGTCCTCCAACGTGCGGACCTCCAGACCATCTGGATCATCTTCGCAGGCGAACTGGCAGTTATCCTTGGTGCGCTTGTGCAATCGCGCATGATAGCACCGGCCCGAGATTGCGAGAGGTAGGCGCCCATGACCCCACACCTCGATCGCGACGCCCAGATCGGCGGCCGATTTGGAAATGGTCGCAACCGAGGCCAGTGGCAGTTCCGGCGGCAGGCAAATGCGGCGCGCGCCCCGCGACGCCAGCCAACTCAAGGTGCCCTCATTGTAGACATTGACCAGCGGGCCAACCGAGAACGCCGCACCCCCGGGCAGATGCGCAAGGGCGGTCAGATCGTTCACTTCGACCTCAACCCCCATTTCGGCCAGTTCCGCCGTTTGCTTGCGTTCGCGTTTCAGCGTCACCAGCGCGAGGCTGGTCAGCGCCACCTCCTTGCCTGCCGCAAGCAACGTCTCGATCGCGCCCGGTATGCGGTCCTGAAAGAACGGCAGCCGCTTTGAGCAGACCGCTTCGCCCAGGACTACGCGGTCGACCGGCATCTGGGCCATTTCGTCGTAAAACGAAGTCCAGCGATCCGCCGACCAGAAAAATTGGTTGGGTCCTATTGTCAGTTCCATCAGTCTACCTCCAGGTCTTTTTATATGCACCGGTGGTCATGGTCTGCCCCTCGGACAGCCGTGCCAGCATGCCTTCGGGCATCGGCTTGCCCGCCTCCAGCGCATCCACCGCTGCGCGGAAATTGCGTACAACCTGCGCCACATAGGAGCGCGAGCGCTGCCGGCCCTCGATCTTGAGGGCGGTGACGCCTGCCTTTTGCAAATGGGGGATCAGCTGCTCGGCATTCAGGCTGACCGGGTCTTCGAACAGATGTCCGGTCTTGTCACCGGTGGTGAAGCACCCCTTGCAGAGAGTCGGATAGGGGGCCGGTTCATCCTTTTGAGCGCGGTGGATGGTGTAACCGCCCAGCCGCGCGTTCAGCACCCCCCGCTCATTTTGGTACTCCACATGGCTGGCGGGCGAGCAGACACCGTTCATGTTAGGCGACAGCCCGGTCGCGTAGGACGACAGCGAACAGCGGCCCTCGGCCATCACACAAAGGCCACCAAAGACGAACACTTCGGTTTCCACCTCCGTCTCGGCGTTGATTGCTGCGATTTCAGGCACTGACAGGACTCGCGGCAGGACCACGCGCTTCACCCCAAAAGCGTCGGCGTAGAAGTTGAGCATATCTGCATTGGCCGCCGCCGCCTGCACCGACAGATGGCGGCGCAAGCCCGGATGAGTGCGCGCGCCGTAGTCCAGCAGGCCGATATCGGCCAGAATGACCGCATCCGCGCCGCAGCCTTCGGCATCGGCAATCGCCCGATGCCAAAGCGCCTCGTCGCCTGCGCGGGGAAAGGTATTGATGGCGATCAGGATTTTCGTGCCATGCGCATGGGCAAATTTGATCCCCTCGCGCATCTCGGCGCGGTCAAAATTCAGGCCGGGAAAGTTGCGTGCGTTTGTCTCATCCGCAAAGCCGCAATAGACGGTATGCGCCCCTGCGGTAACAGCGGCCCGCAGGGCGGCAGGCGTGCCGGCGGGGCAAACGATTTCCATCACCATGTCTGTGTCTCCATGGCCCGGGTCAGGCTGTAACCACTGCGCCGCTCTAGCACGGCAATGACCCATTGGAGCGGCGCGGCAAGCGGGCCGGAAACCTGCATGATTTCCCGGCTCAGGTCCAGTTCGGCATCATCGATCGCATTGCGCAGGGCCAGCACGGCTGAGGTATCGCCCTCGACCACCAGATCGCGCGAAAAGAACAGCGCGTCGCCATCGAAAGCCCCATGCACCAGCCCCAACAATGCCGCCAGCGGCCCGGCAATGCGCGCCGCCCCTGTGCCGCACCCACGCATCACGGCAACGCGCGGCTGCCCGCCATTGGCATCAAGGCAAATAACAAATGGCAGATCGGTTGGGTGCAGCACGAATGTTGCATGATCATACGCACCAAGCCTGCGAAAAAGGCCGGGATGGCGGCGGGAAACACTGCCCGCATAGGCCGTCAGCGAGATAGACAAAGGGGCAAGCGGCAACAGGCGCACCGCAACGGACAGCGCCACCGGAAAACGCGGGATCTGCTCAGTGGGGTTGGTCAAGCGACGTTCCTTTTGCCACGAACGGATCAGGTGTCCCCCTCTTAGCGCCAAGTTCATGAGAACAAATTGACGATCGTCAATTTCGCTGGGCTTTGTTGCTGATAGGCGCGAGCAGAGCGATAAGTCAGGACATTCCGTGCGTGATCTGCCCCCCTTCCCCAGCCTGCGCAGCTTTCTGGACTGGTGTGAGGCAACCGCTCAATTGCAAATCGTTCCGGATCCGGTGCCTGTGTGCCACCAGATGACAGCGGTTCATCGGGCCGTGCTGGAACGGGCCGGGCCGGTATTGCAGTTTGATCATCCGGTATTGGCGGGCGGCGCGAAGGCTGCGGTTCCGGTCGTGGCCAACCTCTTTGGCACGCCTGATCGTGTGGCGGCGGGCCTTGGCATCACGCTGGACCGGCTGGATGATCTGGGCGCGTTTCTTGCCGCGCTGCGCTCGCCCGCGCCGCCGGGCGGCATGCGCGATACGCTGTCGCGTTGGCCGATGCTGAAAGCCGCGCTGGCGACGCGCCCCAAATTCACCAGCTCCGCGCCGGTTCAGCAGATCGTGTCGGAAGGGGCGGATGTTGATCTGGCCGCCCTGCCGGTGCAGACGCATTGGCCCGCAGATGCCGGGCCGCTGATCACCTGGCCTGTGGTCGTGACGCGCCCCCACGGGTCAGACGTGGCTGATATCGCTGCTTATAATGCAGGCGTTTACCGCGCGCAGGTTCTGGCGCGGGACAAGCTGATCATACGTTGGCTGCCCCACAGGGGCGGCGCGGCCCACCATCAAAGCTGGGCGCGCCAAGGCGAGAAAACGCCGGTTGCCATCGTTCTGGGCGCTGATCCGGCGACACTTCTGTCCGCCGCGCTGCCCTTGCCCGAAACCGTGTCCGAGCTGGCATTTGCAGGCGCGTTGAACGGCGCGCGCCCGCGCCTTGTCGCGGCCAAATCGGTGCCGCTTATGGTCTCGGCCGATGCCGAGATCGTGCTGGAAGGATGGGTGTCACCGACCGAGATGGCCCCCGAAGGGCCATTCGGCGACCATACCGGCTATTACAATCCGGCCGAGCCGTTTCCGGTGATGCAGGTGAGCGCCATCACGCATCGCCGTGATCCCATCTACCTTTCGACCTACACAGGCCGCCCCCCGGACGAGCCCGCAATCATCGGCCAGGTTTTCAACCGGCTAGCCCTGCCCACTATCCGCGCCCAGATCCCGGAACTCCACGATCTGTGGCTGCCGCCCGCCGCCTGTTCTTACCGGATCGCTGTCGTCAGCATCAACAAACGCTACCCCGGACAGGCCCGCCGCGTGATGATGGCGCTGTGGGGGATGCTGCCGCAGTTCAGCTATACCAAGATGATCATCGCCGTGGACCCCGACATCGACCCTACCAACTGGGACGATATCGCTTGGGCGCTCGCCACGCGAATGGACCCTGCGCGCGACGTCATGCTGCTGGAGAATACGCCGATGGATTATCTTGATTTCGCATCGCCGCGGGCGGGGCTGGCGGGCAAGATGGGGATCGATGCCACGACAAAGATCGACAGCGAAACCAGTCGGCAATGGGGTCAGGTGATGCAAACCTCGGCGGGTGATGCGGCATTTGCGGAGGATCTCGTATCACGATTGATGCCGGGATCTGCGCCATGACCGCGCCGCGCGTCGTCCTGGGGATTGCGGGTGCATCGGGCGCGGCACTTGGTCTGTCCGCCCTGCGCCAACTGACCCGCTTGGGTGCCGAAGTTGATCTGGTTGCAAGCGCCGCCGCGCAGCGCACGCTGGCCGCAGAATGTGGTGCCGGCGCTTGGTACGAGATTCGCACGCTGGCCACTCGGGTGCATGATATCACCGATATCGGGGCAAGTATCGCCTCCGGCTCGGTCCCGGTGACGGGCATGATTGTCGCGCCCTGTTCGATGCGCACATTGGCCGCGATCGCGCATGGCCTAGATGATAACTTGCTGACCCGCGCCGCGGGCGTCCAGCTGAAAGAGCGGCGACGCCTGATCCTTTTGGCCCGCGAAGCGCCCCTGACGCTGGCGCATTTGCGCAACATGACAGCCGTCACCGAAATGGGCGCAATCATCCTGCCGCCCGTGCCCGCATTCTATCTCAACCCATCCAGCCTGTCCGAGATCATCAATCAGATCGCCACCCGCGCAATCGACCTACTTGCGATCTCGCCACCCTTGGCCCGCCAATGGACCGAATGAGGGTGAAGTGGTCCGGCAGAATTGGACAGCGTGCTAGGATGTATCCAACACTGAGGGCAGGATACATAAATGACGAAGAGAAGCAGTTTTTCGGACAAATTTAGGCCCCGCTGGCGCTTGAAGCGCTGTGTGGTGACAAAACGGCGCAAGAGACTGCAGCCAAGCACAAGGCAATCTCAAACCTCAAGCAAAGGCGAAATCGGCAAAACTGGTCGGATGGAGACGGCGCATACCTTCTGTCTTGTTTGATCAACGGCCAAAGAAAAGCATCATCAGTTCCATCTCCCGAAACAGCAGGATCATGGTAATATTCGCCGCCCACGCAACAGTGAGCATCCGCGCCAACAGGCTCAAGATCGTGTTGACCCTCGCCGCAGAGCGCCATATCGCGACGAGAATCCATAATGTGTAGAGGCCAAGACCGATCAGCAGGAATTGCTCGGCCAGCGGTTGGGGAAAGTAGATCGTCGCGCCATAAAACCCCAGCAAAAAGTTGCTCAGCACAACACCATGCCCCCAAAACACCCGCCCCAGCGGTGCTTTGCCATGCCACATCTCGATTTCAGCTGAAAAGAGCCGCGCCAACTTCCGCCGTTCCTTATCAGATTTCATCAGGTTTTCCTGCCACGCAGGAGATTGGACAGATAGGCAAGGAAGGTCACCGCCCAAGCGACCAGGGCAACGCCGGCAAAGATGACCGGCAGCGCAGAAATGAAGTGAAACTCCATCGCCTGCGCCATCCGATGGGTGCCGACCGCATACATCCCCAGCGGAAACACCGCCCCCCAGTAAAGCGGGTCATAGCGCAGCGGGAAGTGTTTATAGATATGCCGCCAGAATCCCAGTATCACCAGCATCGGTATCCACCAGGTTCCGGTAGCCCAGTAGAATACTGTGAACCCCTTCATGAAAGGAACGATCGAATGCAGGAACGGCGCATCGGCGGAATTGAGGATCAAGAGCGACCCTGCCAAGGTAGAAATCGCCATTGCACCCATGTTGATCCAATACGGCGGGGACAAATCCGCCGGCGAGAACCGAAAGAATGTGTAGCGGTAGAAGATCAGCGACATCATCCAGATATACAGCATCCCGCCCCACAGCCACATCGACAGCGCCAGAAAATTTAAATCGAGTCGCCAGGGTTGCTCGACCTGCACCGCCAGCAGCGCCGAAAGCACGGCAATCGACTGCGTTGCGACAACGGCCAGCAGCCAGGCTCCACTGATCCCTTCTGCAAGGCTGGGCTTGTGCTCCTTGACCGTGAAGGCGGTAAAAATCGTATAGGTCAGCACCAGCCAGAGAACGACCGCCAGACACCACAGCGCGAAGCCGATAGTCCAGTTTTTGGCCAACAGGACGAACTCACTACCCAACACGGTCGATGCAGCGACCATGGTGAAAAAGCCGGGACCGCGCAGGTGATCAATCAGATCGTT
>JAGXGX010000157.1 GCA_024636515.1 Roseovarius sp. | reverse complement strand
ACGCAGATCATCGACGACGTATTTGTTATGCACGATCTCGTGACGCACATAGACTGGCGCGCCCCATTTGGTCAGCGCCATCTCGACGATCTTGATCGCTCGGTCGACGCCCGCGCAAAAGCCGCGCGGCGCCGCGAGATATAGGGTGAGGGGTGGATTTTTCATGGCACGCTCCTTGCGGCGCAGAGGTAAGGGACACGGCGGGCTGCGTCCAGAGGGGACGGCGGAAATGACGCGGACCAATGCATGCTTGACGGACTACGCTAAGCGAACGCAAGACTAGGCGCGCGGCGTAGGGAGGCAGTCTATGACATATGATCTGGCGATAGTCGGCGGCGGTATTCTGGGCCTTGCCCATGCATGGCACGGCGCGCGGGCTGGTCTGCGCGTCGCCGTGTTTGAACGCGGCACGGTGGCGAGCGGCGCATCGGTGCGCAATTTCGGGATGCTGGCCATCGTGGCGCAGCGGCCCGGGCCAGAGCTGGACAGCGCGCTCAACTCGCTGGACGCTTGGCGCGAGGTGGCTGCGGGCGCGGGGCTGGCTATTCGGCAGGCCGGTTGCCTCTTTGTCGCGCGGCAGCCCGAGGAGATGGCGGTGCTGGCGGAATGTGCCGCGGGGACGAAGGTAAATGGGCAGGATTTCACGCTGCTGGACGGGGCCGGTGTGCATGACCGCACGCCCGGAATCACCGATGCCGCATTAGGCGGGCTGTATAGCCCGGATGCGTGGAAGGTGGATCAACGTGGCGCATTGGCAGCAATAGCAGCTTGGCTCGCGCGCGAACATGGCGTCACGTTTCATTTCGGCGCTGAGGTGTCGGAGGCGGCGGATGGCCGCATCGTGACTGCAAGTGGCGAGTGGCGCGCAGACCATATCGTGATCTGCGGCGGCGATGAGTTTGCGCGTCTACACCCAGAGGCATGGAAGGCCAGCGGTGTGACCACCTGCCGTTTGCAGATGTTGCGCACGGTGCCGCAACCGGCGGAGTGGCGGCTTGATCCCTTCGTTCTGGGCGGTTTAAGCCTGACGCGCTACACCGCGTTTGCGGATTGCGACAGCTTGCCCGCGCTAAAGGAATACCAAACCGCGCATCAGGCGGATGCGCTGGCCCACGGGATTCACATCATCGCGGCCCAAGAAACGGATGGCAGCGTCACCTTGGGCGATTCGCATCACTATGGGGCAGGCGCCGTGCCGGACGATCCGGCCAAGGTGGATGATTTGATTTTAAGCGCACTGAATCGTGTCGTCTCCTTACCGGACCGCCAGATTGCGGATCGATGGGTAGGAAACTACGCTCACCTGTCAGGCCAATCCCTGCTGCGACTTGTGCCCGCGTCCGGCGTCACGGCGGTCACCGTGACGAACGGGCAGGGAATGACCCACGGCTTTCAGGTGGCGGAGCGGACGATTCAGGAACTAACCGGCGCGCAGGCTCAGTCCTGCGTCTCATAGTCAGCTTTGCGGTCAGCCTGCGGCTCGCGCGTAGGGCGACCGATGACGTCCTTCAGGTCTGACAATTCGATGAAATTGTCGGCCTGACGGCGCAATTCATCCGAGATCATCGGCGGTTGGCTACGGATGGTCGACACCACTGACACGCGCACACCTTGGCGTTGCAGCGACTCGACCAAGGGCCGGAAGTCGCCATCGCCCGAAAACAGCACGATGTGATCGACACGCGGCGCCAACTCCATCGCATCGACGGCAAGCTCGATATCCATGTTGCCCTTAACCTTGCGACGGCCTTGGCTGTCCGTATATTCTTTGGCCGGTTTGGTGACCATGGAAAAGCCATTGTAGTTTAGCCAATCTACCAGCGGGCGAATGGGCGAATACTCGTCATTCTCCAGCAAGGCGGTGTAGTAAAAGGCACGCAGGAGCTTGCCGCGGCGCATGAATTCGGTACGCAGCAACTTGTAGTCGATATCAAAGCCGAGAGCCTTGCCCGCGGCATAAAGATTTGATCCATCAATAAAGAGAGCCAGTCGCTCGTCCTTGTAGAACATCTGAATATCCTTTCAGCGATGCGCTGCCGCGCTAGGGCCATGGGTCGTAAAAGTGGCCGGGGCGGTATATGAAATTTTCGCGAAACAGGGTCTAACCATTTGCGAAGAAGCTTGGGACCTATTGAGATTGCTAACGCGCGACAAGGCAGTAAGGGTCCGCAAAAGGTGAATGACGTGACGACAATTGACCACTATCTTGTTGCGCTGGGCGGAAATCTGCCGTCCGAGGCGGGCAGTGCCGCGCAAACGCTGCGGTCCGCGCTGGCGGCTCTGACTGATGCTGGCGCCGAGATACACGCGGTCAGCCCGTTTTATTCCACTCCGTGTTTTCCTGCCGGTGCGGGACCTGACTATGTTAACGCCGCTGCGCGCATCGGGCTGGATGTCGCGCCTGATCAGATGCTGGCGCTGCTGCACCGCATCGAGGCAGGGTTCGGCCGGACGCGGACGCGCCGCTGGGGTCGCCGGACGCTAGATCTGGATTTGCTGGCCTGCGGGGCGCAAGTGTTGCCAGACATCGCGGGCTACAATGCATGGCGCGCCCTGCCGCTGGATGCACAGATGACGCGTGCGCCCGATCAGCTGATCCTGCCGCATCCGCGAATGCATGAGCGGGCGTTCGTTTTGGTGCCGCTGGCAGATGTCGCGCCGGACTGGCGGCACCCGGTATTGGGGTGTACGGTGCGCGAATTGATCGCCGATCTGTCCGAGGACGATGTTCGCGCGGTCAGGCGCTTGCCATAAGCCGCTTGCACCTCGGCGCATCGCCGCTTAGATAGCAGGTTTACACGTGGATTCGGCATTCGAGTCACGCGTGCACTAAGATTCAATGCCGCTCTCAAATCCGGAGGTCCTATGGCCCGCGTAACGACCGAAGACTGCGTCGACAAGGTTCCCAACCGTTTCGATCTGGTGCTGCTCGCCTCTCATCGCGCGCGCGAAATTTCCTCAGGCGCGCCCCTGACGGTAGACCGGGATAACGACAAAAACCCCGTCGTCGCCCTGCGCGAAATCGCGGAAGAGACGCAAAGCGCGGACGAACTGCGTGAACGTATGATCGAATCGAACCAGACCGAGATCGAGGTCGACGAGCCCGAAGAGGACTCGATGGCCCTGCTCATGGGCGGCGAGGCCGACAAGCCTGCCGAGGACGACATGTCCGAAGAGCGCCTTTTGCGCGAATTGATGAAAGCACAAGGTCAAGGCTAAGCGGGCCAAAGCCAAGCAGGGCAGGGCTGAATGGCCCCGCCCCTTGGCTAGCCCTTTGCAGAAGGGCCGCTGCCGCGGCAGGCGCATCACATGATAACTGCCGACGACCTGATTGCGCTGGTCCGCACCTACAATCCTCGCTGCGACGAAGACCTGCTGCGCCGTGCCTATGATTATGGCCAGCGCATGCACGAAGGCCAGGTGCGCCATTCTGGCGAGCCCTATTTCTCGCATCCCGTTGCGGTGGCTGCGATCCTTGCCCAGCAGCGGCTGGGGGACGCCAGCCTCATCACTGCGCTTTTGCACGATACGATTGAGGATACACGCGCCTCCTACGTAGCGATTAACGAGGCGTTTGGCTCCGAGATCGCCGATCTGGTCGACGGCGTGACCAAACTGACCAATCTTCAGCTTAGCAGCAGCGAAACCAAGCAGGCCGAGAATTTTCGCAAGCTGCTGATCGCCATGTCCAAGGACTTGCGCGTTATTCTGGTGAAGCTCGCCGACCGTTTGCACAACATGCGCACGATCAGGGCCATGCGCCCCGACAAGCAGGTGCAAAAAGCACGCGAGACGATGGACATCTATGCGCCGCTCGCCGGCCGCATGGGAATGCAGTGGATGCGCGAAGAGTTGGAAGATCTGGCCTTTCGCGTCATCAATCCTGAGGCGCGCGCATCGATTATGCGCCGCTTTATCACGTTGCAACGCGAATCGGGCGACGTGATCACCCGCATCACCGGCGACATCCGCAAGGAACTGGCAAAGGTCGGCATTGAGGCCGATGTGCTGGGCCGCGCCAAGAAGCCCTATTCGATCTGGCGCAAAATGCAGGAAAAGGATTTGGCCTTTTCACGCCTGTCCGACATCTACGGATTTCGCATAGTCTGTTCTACCGAGGCCGATTGCTATGGCATTCTGGGCGCGATCCACCAGCGCTGGCGTGCTGTTCCGGGCCGGTTCAAGGATTATATCAGTCAGCCGAAATCAAATGGCTACCGCTCGATCCATACTACCGTGTCGGGCCGCGACGGAAAGCGGGTGGAGGTGCAGATCCGCACCCGCCTAATGCACGACGTCGCCGAATCGGGCGTCGCGGCGCATTGGTCGTATCGCGACGGGGTGCGTGTCGAGAATCCCTTTGCCGTCGATCCGACCAAATGGATCGATACCCTGACAGACCAGCTTGAGTCGGGCGACGATCACGCCGACTTCCTCGAGGCGGTCAAGCTGGAGATGTATTCCGATCAGGTTTTCTGCTTCACCCCCAAAGGCGACGTGATCAAGCTACCGCGGGGCGCCACACCCATTGATTTCGCCTATGCGATCCACACGCGTATCGGTAACGCCGTTGTCGGTGCCAAGATCGACGGGATGCGTGTTCCACTATGGACCCGGGTCAAGAATGGCCAGTCGGTTGAGGTCATCATTGCCGACGGGCAAACGCCTCAGTCGACATGGCTTGACGTGGCCACAACTGGCAAGGCGAAATCGGCCATCCGCCGTTCCCTGCGCGAGCAGGATCGCGGCCGCTATATCAAGCTGGGCCGTGAATTGGCCCGCGCCGCGTTCGAGCATGTGGGCAAACGTGCGACCGACAAGGCGCTGTCAGCGGCGGCGCGTAATTTACGCTTGAATAGCACCGATTCGTTATTGGCGCGCCTTGGGAGCGCCGAGTTGACAGCGCGCGAGGTCGTCAGCGCCGTCTATCCCGACCTCGCCCCGCAGGGAGGCGAGGAGGTAGGCCGCGACCGCGCCGTTATCGGCCTTGATGCGGGCCAGCGGTTCAAGCGTGCCCGCTGCTGCGAGCCGCTGCCGGGGGAGCGAATTGTTGGCATCACCTTTCGCGGGCAGGGCGTCACCGTCCATTCGATCGACTGCGACGCGTTGCAAACGTATGAGTCGCAGCCCGAGCGCTGGATCGATCTAGCGTGGCATTCCGGCACACATGCGGCGGACTATACCGTGTCACTGAATATCACCATGAGCAACGACGCCGGGGTGCTGGGCCGCATTTGCACCTTGATCGGAGAGTGTAACGCCAATATCTCCGATCTGACGTTCATTGACCGCAAGCCGGATTTTTACCGCATTATGGCTGAAGTTGAAGTGCGCGACGCCGAGCAGTTGCACAACGTCATCAGCGTACTGGACGCCGATAGCGACGTGGCCCAGATTGAGCGTCACCGCGACGTAACCCTAGCCATCGGCAAGGGCGAAACCTGAAACGAAAAGAGGACGCCCCTTGGTCTTCAAGCGACGAGACAGAAGATCCGTCTGGAAGGCCACTGCAGGTTTCTTCTGGCCCAAGGGCGGATGGACGCGCGCGGCGCGGTATGTGCAGTACCGTGTGACGCGGCTGCCTGACCCGCCGCACCGTATCGCGCGCGGCATCTTTGCGGGTGTCTTCGTGACGTTCTCACCCTTTTTCGGGCTTCACTTCTTGCTTGCTGCCTCGCTTTCCAAAATCATGCGCGGCAACATCGTTGCCTCGCTTCTGGCGACATTCGTGGGCAATCCGCTGACGTTCCTGGCGATCGCTGCCAGCTCGCTTCAGACTGGGCATTTCCTGCTGGGTCGAGGCGGGCGTTTGCCCGACGAGGTTGATCGCAGCCTGGCCGAAAAATTTGGCGGCGCTGCGGCAGATCTTAAGCACAACTTTTTGGCCATATTCACACCCGAGCAGGCCAACTGGAGCAAGCTGATCGTGTTTTATCACGATGTGTTCCAGCCTTACATGATCGGCGGCCTCGTGATGGGCATGATCGTCGGGCTGGCTGCCTATTATTTCTCGCTGCCTATTCTCATGGTTTATCAAAAACGGCGGCAGGCCAAGCTGAAGGCGAAATGGATCGCTCTGAAGCAAAAGGCCGCAGTCGACGATGCCAAAGCGTCACACTCTGCCAGCGAGGGCTGATCGCGGCTTGACGCCCGCGCGATTTGCGCCAGTGTTTTGTGGGTATACTCAACGACGCCAATCGACACTCCGGGGGGAGCCATGCCAAACGATTCCAAGCTACGCCTTGGCGTGAATATCGACCACGTTGCGACCATCCGCAATGCACGCGGGGGCAGCGTGCCTGACCCCGTGCGCGCCGCGCTGCTGGCCGAGGCGGCAGGCGCTGACGGCATCACTGCGCATTTGCGCGAGGACCGCCGCCATATCGGCGACAGCGACATTGATGCGCTGATGGCCGCCCTCACCGTGCCGCTGAATTTCGAGATGGCCGCGACCGACGAGATGGCGCAGATCGCGCTGCGGCATAAGCCTAACGCCGTCTGTATTGTGCCCGAGAAGCGCGAAGAGCGCACGACCGAAGGCGGGCTTGACGTCGCGCGCGATGAAAACCATTTGGCCCATTTTATCGCCCCTCTGCGCGATGCGGGCTGCCGGATATCGATCTTTATTGGTGCGGACGCGGCCCAGATTGAGGCAGCTGCCCGGATCGGAGCCGACATTGTTGAGTTGCACACCGGCGCCTATTGCGACGACCACGCCGAAGGGCGCTTTGTCGCGCGCGATACTGAGTTGGCCAGTTTGCGCAAGATGGCGACATATGCCCATTCGCTGGGCCTTGAGGTCCATGCAGGCCACGGCCTGACCTTTGACACCGTTGCACCGATTGCGGCGCTGCCCGAGGTGGTCGAGTTGAACATCGGTCACTTTCTTATTGGTGAGGCGATGTTTATAGGCCTCGGCCCGGCCATCACGGAAATGCGCCGCCTGATGGATGCGGCCCGATGAACTACCTACGCTACACTGGTGTCTTTCTTGGAATCGCCATCCTGTCGGCGCTCGTCGTGCTCGCGCTGAATACATGGGCGGGCGCGCAGTTAGGCTCCTCAGGCCAGCTTCTGGCGCCTGCGATGATCGCCGCGTTGCTCGAAGGTCGCGCGTTCGTTCGCGACGAGGCCCGCGGGCCCAATTTGTCCGAGACGTGGAACTTTGTCCTATTGGCGACGATCCTGGCCGTCTCGTTGAATGTCACGCTCAGCTATGCAGGCTCGCAGTTGATCCCCGCTGCCTCGGCACAGAGTATCGCACCGGTCGGCACGCGCGGTTTTTGGATACTGCTCGGCGTGCATGCGCTGGTTTACCTGCTGGCGAACCGCTTTTTCCTTGGCCTTGGCGCGCGGAACGAGGAAACGCGCCGGAATGGCGCGGGCACCCAGTGACGCGGCAGCGGCCTCAGCGATGATCCTCGGCATCGGCACCGATCTGGCTAATATTGAGCGGATTGCGCGAACGCTGGACCGGTTCGGCGACCGCTTTCGCACCCGCGTGTTCACCGATGTTGAACAAAGCAAGGCCGAGGCGCGCGCCGATACCGCCGGCACCTACGCCAAGCGTTGGGCCGCGAAGGAGGCGTGTTCCAAGGCGCTGGGCACTGGCCTGCGCATGGGCATCGCGTGGAAGGACATGGCCGTCAGCAACCTACAGACCGGTCAGCCCGTCATGCAGGTCACAGGTTGGGCCGCCGAGCGTCTGGCCGAGATGACACCGCCGGGCCACAGCGCCATCATCCATGTCACGCTCACCGACGATCACCCCTGGGCTCAAGCGTTCGTCGTGATTGAGGCCCGCCCCATCACCACAGAGGGCGGCGCGGGTTGACTTGGGCGGCCCCCGCGCCCATGAAGCAACTCGAATTACAGCATCCATATACATAGGCGGAAACCGCGCATGGCATCCGAGGCCAAGACAGGCAATCCCATCATCGAAACGATCAAAACGGTGGTGTTCGCCCTGCTGATTGCGGGCATATTCCGCACGCTTTTCTTTCAGCCGTTCTGGATTCCATCTGGATCTATGAAGGATACGCTGCTGATCGGCGATTTCCTCTTTGTGAACAAGATGGCGTATGGCTATTCCTACGCGTCCTGCCCGTCGATCCGCTTTGCGGGCCTAGATGTGGACGCCGAGGATATCTGCGGCTTTCTGGACGGCGACAATACGCGCATCTGGGGCGCGGAGCCTGTGCGCGGCGACATCATCGTCTTTCGCCACCCGGTCAATCACAAGGATTTCATCAAGCGTTTGATTGGAATGCCCGGTGATACCGTCCAGTTGAAGGATGGTGTGCTGCAGTTGAATGGCGAGGCGGTTCAGCTGGAAGATGCTGGAAGTTTTGACGAAACGTACGAGCCCCAAGGATCGATGAAAAGCCGCCCGCGCTGCGAAAACGGCGTTGTCGGCGAGGGTGGCCTTTGCTCCAAATCCCGCCAGATCGAGACGCTGCCGGGCGGCCACGCCCACAGCATCCTCAACATCGGCGACCAACGCTCGGATGATACCGGCGTGTTCACGGTACCCGAAGGGCATTACTTTTTTATGGGCGATAACCGCGATAACTCTACCGACAGCCGCTATGCGCAGACGGTCGGCGGCGTAGGCTTCGTGCCATATGAGAACCTTATCGGGCGCGCCGGGCGTGTCATATTCTCGTCTGCTGGTGACTCCATGCTCTATTTCTGGACATGGCGGGGGGACCGCTTCTTAAAGAGACTCGATTGAAGCTCTCGGGCGATCTGTCGGCGTTCGCAGAACGCGTCGGGCACGACTTTGCCCAGCCGTCCTTGCTGATTGAGGCGGTCACGCATCCGTCCATGTCGTCGCCCAGCCGCTCTGACAATCAACGTCTGGAGTTTTTGGGCGACCGCGTGCTGGGCCTTGTTATGGCCGAGGCGCTACTGGAGCATGATCCGGGCGCCAGCGAAGGGCAGCTTGCACCGCGCTTTAACGCGCTGGTGCGCAAGGAGGCCTGTGCCAGCGTCGCTCGGGAGATCGACCTTGGAAAAGTGTTGAAGCTGGGCCGCTCGGAAATGCTGTCAGGCGGGCGCCGCAAGGAGGCGCTGCTGGGCGATGCGATGGAGGCCGTTATCGCAGCGGTCTATCTGGATGGCGGGTTCGATGCTGCGCGCGCGATGATCGTGCGCCTTTGGGAGGGCCGCATAAACGCGGTCGAGTCCGACGCGCGCGATCCCAAGACGGCGTTGCAGGAATGGGCGCAGGCGCGCGGAATGCCGCCGCCACGCTATGTGCAGACCGCACGTGAGGGGCCAGATCATGCCCCGGTATTCACCATCACAGCCCAGCTAGAGAGTGGCGCCACGGAGTCGGCGACAGCAGGATCAAAGCGCATCGCAGAACAAGTTGCCGCCAAAGCGCTACTTGCGCGGCTAGAGAGCGCAGCGAATAGGAAAACGCCCCCGGAGTGACGCGCAAGCGCGCGTAGCACCGCAGCCTCTGGGCAAGGGCGCGCCAATCGGGTAGTGCTGCGGCTTGCAATCGATGGATAACAGCCCAATGAGCACACGCGCCGGATTCGTAGCCCTGATCGGAGAGCCGAACGCAGGCAAGTCGACCTTGCTGAACCGCATGGTCGGCGCCAAGGTCAGCATCGTCACGCACAAGGTGCAGACGACGCGCGCGCGCATTCGCGGCATCGCCATAGATGGGGATGCGCAGCTGATCTTTGTTGACACGCCGGGCCTCTTCCAGCCGCGCCGCCGTCTGGATCGCGCGATGGTCGCCGCCGCTTGGGGCGGGGCCGCAGACGCCGATGTCGTAGTCCTGCTGATCGAGGCCAATCGCGGAATTACCGAGGGGGTCCAGCGCATTCTGGAAAACCTTGCCAATGTAACCAAGGGCCGCAAGGTCGCACTTGCGATCAACAAGATTGACCGCGTCCAGTCGCCCGCACTCTTGGCGCTGACCAAGGATATGAACGAGCGGTTCGAGTTCAGCGAAACATTCATGATTTCGGCTGAAAAGGGCCACGGCGTCGACGCTCTGCGCGGCTGGCTGAGCCAGCAATTGCCGGAGGGTCCATGGCTCTACCCCGAAGACCAGATTGCAGATCTGCCCGTTCGCATGATCGCCGCCGAGATTACCCGCGAAAAGCTAACGCTGCGCCTGCATCAGGAGCTACCCTACCAGCTGACCGTCGAGACGGAAAACTGGGAGGAGCGTGAGGATGGATCGGCGCGCATCGACCAGCTTATCTATGTCATGCGCGACGGGCACAAAGGCATCGTGCTGGGCCGCAAGGGCGAGACGATCAAGCAGGTTGGCGCCGCCGCCCGCGTCGAACTGGAGGAATTTCTCGGACGCCGCGTCCACCTCTTCCTTCAGATCAAGGTACGCCCGAATTGGCTAGAGGATGCCGAGCGTTATTCCGAGATGGGCCTGAACTTCAAGGACGGCAACTGATGCGCCTTTTCGCAGTTCACCTTGGCCTGATTTCTTCAAGCTCGCCGCTCGCGTGACGCGCCTGACGGCAGATTTCTGGGTACATGCCTACCTCGCGCGTTTGCGCGTTCTAAATATTCCCGCCTTCGTCACCGCCCACGGCGACGACACATCCGGCGCGGTGCTGGTCAAGTTGAATACACTGGATGGTAAGGCGTCCGCCTTTCAACGCAGTTTCGATATGATGTCTGGCGCGCGCAAGTGGGACGCGCTGATCAGCGGCGCTGAGGCCGATGTGGACGCGGCAATCGCCCGCCAACGCGGATTCGATCCCGATCTGTGGGTGATCGAGGTCGAGGATCGTGCAGGCCGCCATCTTCTGGATCAGCCTGGCCTTGCCGATTGAGATGCTTGTCATAGCTTTGCTGCGCGTGCCTCATGGTGCGAAGGAGGAGCTGGGTAAATGATGGAGTGGCGCGATCAGGGCATATTGCTATCGGTGCGCAGACACGGCGAAAGCGCCGCGATTATCGAGGTGCTGACGCCCGGCCATGGGCGCCATGCGGGCGTCGTGCGCGGCGGCGCCTCTCGCAAACTAGCCCCGATCTTGCAACCCGGCGCGCAGCTGGACCTAGCGTGGCGCGCCCGGCTGGAGGACCATATCGGCACCTTCACGGTGGAGCCGATACGCTCGCGGGCCGCGCATGTGATGAACGACCGTCTGGCACTCGCCGGTCTGAATGCGGTCACGTCGCTGCTGCTGTTCAGCCTGCCAGAGCGCGAGGCACACGCGCCCCTCTATGCGCGAACCGAAACTTTGATGGATCTCATGGGTGACAGCGACATCTGGCCGCTGGCGTATCTGCGGTGGGAGCTGGCGTTGCTTGAGGAGATGGGGTTCGGCCTCGACCTTAGCGCATGTGCGGTCATGGGCGCGCGCGCCAACGATCTAAGTTATGTGTCGCCCCGCACTGGCCGCGCGGTATCGCGCGCGGGCGCGGGCGAATGGGCTGACCGTTTGCTGCCGCTGCCGCCTTGCTTGCTGGGATACGGCACCGCACCCGACGAAGAGATTGCAGAGGGCTTTGCGTTAACAGGGCATTTTTTGCGTAATTGGCTGGCGTCCGAGATGGGAGGCAAGCCGTTGCCAGAGGCCCGCGCCAGATTTGTCGAAAGGTTCGCGGCGCGGGCGGCAACTTGAATATCTGGGCCTACATAATCTGCGGCCGCGTGTCAGCCGGTCAGCGGTACGCGCCGGATCAGGTGGAAAAACCCGTCCGCATCTTCGCCGACTAGGCTAAGCGCGTCGATGACGGGCGGTGGCGCTAGCAGCGGCGCGATGATCGGAGCTAGGGCGATCTGGATTTGAGCCGTCTCACGCGCGGGGCGTTTGCCCGTCAGGGTCATGTGCCATCGGAACTGATCCATCACATGCGGATACCCCCAGAGGCGCAAGTTTTCGGCCTTTGCCGCGCCCATCTGTGGGCGCTGGTGACGGGCAATCTCGTCCGCGTTTTGCGGCGCGCGGAAAGAATCCAGCTGGCGCACGATATGGGCAGCGAGTCGGGTGAGTGCAGAGGTATCACCGGTCGCTATAATGGCCAGAAAACGCCCTAGGCGTGCCAGCTCGGCCCCATCCAGCGCAACTGGCGGCTGGTCTGCGCAAAACTGCTCAACGGCGCGGATGAGCGCCTCCTGTGACGCGCCCGGCGAGAGGCGAAATGGCGGTTTGATTGTCGCATGAAATCCGTAGCGGCGAGGCGCTTTGGACAGTTCCGCAATGGGGGCGGGCAGGCCCTCGATGCCCTGCGAATGGGCCGTCGGCGCGCCCGAGGCAATATCATGCCCCAACCATGCAGCCCCGAACTGTGCCAGCGGGCCGAGTGCAGGCGTATAGTAAATGGCATATCTGCAAAAGGGGCGGGCGGGCATGATCGGCGGTGATCCTTGTTCGTGGTGTATAACGCCCTTCATCGCACGGCGCCCGCACCAATGGCGATACGCGACTTTGACAGAGGCGCGCCCGCGTCCCATAACTGCGCCAAAGCAAAAGGATTTCGGCCATGACTGCGACCCCCCTATTTGATGTCCCGCTTGCGCCAAGCGTTGCGATCACTGGCTTGGATCAGGTTTTCCCGGTGCGCCGGGTTTTCTGTGTGGGGCGCAACTATGCCGCTCATGCCGCTGAGATGGGCAATGAGGTCGACCGCGACGCGCCGTTCTATTTTACCAAGTCGGCACATGCCGTGATCCCGTCGGGGAGCGAGATCGCCTATCCCTTGGGCACCAACGATTGCCACTACGAGATGGAGTTCGTGATTGCCATCGGCGCCGAGGCGCATGATGTGACCGAGGCAAACGCGCTGGACGCTGTTTTTGGCTACGCGTGCGGCATTGACCTGACCCGGCGCGACTTACAGGCAAAGGCAAAGGACGGGCGCAAACCATGGGATTTGGGCAAGGATTTTGAGGAGTCGGCGCTGATGGGGGCGATTACCCCTGCGGTTGACTTTGGCGAGGTTGGTCGCGGCGCGATCACCCTCGATCTGGACGGGCGGCGGGTGCAGGAGGCGCAACTTTCCGACATGATCTGGAGCGTGCCAGAAATCATCGCGCACCTGTCGCGCTTCTACCACCTCGCGCCCGGTGATCTTATCTATACCGGCACACCTGCCGGGGTCGGTCCGGTCGTGCGCGGTAGCGTATTGAGCGGTGCTATTGATGGACTGGAGTCGATTACGCTGGCTATAGTTAAGTAACACTTGGTGCGCATTCGTGACGCGCTGCGCTTAGGTATTTTTACCAAGAAAAAACCGGCGCTGAGGCACGCGCCGGTTTTTGTGTGTTTCAGAAGGAGCCGCTCAGTTGTTCTGGCTTAGCAGTCGCCGCGCGATGACCTGCGCCTGAATTTCTGCTGCACCCTCGAAAATGTTGAGGATACGCGCGTCGCACAGGATGCGGCTGATCTTGTATTCCAGCGCAAAGCCGTTGCCGCCATGGATTTGCAGGCCGTTGTCGGCGGCGGCCCATGCAACGCGTGCACCTAGCAGCTTGGCCATGCCGGCCTCGACGTCGCAGCGGCGGCCTTCGTCCTTTTCCCATGCGCTAAAATAGGTAAGCTGCCGTGCGATCATGATCTCGACCGCCATCATCGCCAGCTTGCCCGAAACGCGCGGGAAATCGATCAGCGCGCCGCCAAACTGCTTGCGATCCTGCGCGTATTGCATGGCGACATCCAGCGCCGATTGCGCGACGCCAACGGCGCGAGCAGCTGTCTGGATCCGGGCGCTCTCGAACGTCTCCATCAGCTGTTTGAAGCCTTTGCCCTCTTCTCCGCCCAGCAGGTTCTCGCCTTTGACATGAAAGCCGTCGAAAGCGATCTCGTATTCTTTCATGCCGCGATAGCCCAGCACCTCGATCTCCCCGCCTGACATCCCCTCGGTAGGGAAGGGGGCCGCGTCGGTGCCAGGGATTTTCTCGGCCAGAAACATCGACAGGCCGCGATGATCGGTGCTGCCGGGGTCCGTGCGGGCCAACAGGGTCATGACATGCGTGCGGGCGGCGTGCGTGATCCACGTTTTGTTGCCAGTCACGCGATAGTTATCGCCGTCCTTGGTGGCGCGGGTGCGTAGGGCGCCCAGATCCGAGCCTGTATTGGGTTCGGTAAAGACCGCGGTGGGCAGAATTTCAGCGCTAGCCAGCTTGGGCAACCACTGCGCCTTTTGTGCGTCAGTGCCGCCACAGATGATCAGCTCTGCCGCGATTTCGCTGCGCGTGGCGAGGCTACCGACACCGATATAGCCGCGACTCAGTTCTTCGGAGACGACGACCATCGACGCTTTGCTCAGGCCCAGACCGCCGAATTCTTCGGGTATTGTCAGGCCAAAGACGCCCATTTCAGCCAACTCCTCGATGATCTCCATCGGGATCAACTCGTCCTTGAGGTGCCAGTCATGCGCGTAGGGCTCGACCTTTTCGACGGCATAGCGGCGGAATTGCTCGCGAATCATCTCTAGCTCGTCATCCAGACCAGTGCGGCCCACTGTAATCTCCGCCGCGCGTTCCTGCATCAGCGCAACGAGGCGTGTGCGCGCGGCTTGCGTATTGCCGCCTTGGGTCAGGGTCATGATTTCGGGGGTCATGAGGGCGCTCATGTCGTCTTGGGTCAGGCCGATATCTTGCAGACGCAGCATTTCGCCTTGGCTCATCGGGATGCCGCCCGAGATCTGGCACAGGTATTCGCCGAATGCGATCTGGTGGATCAGCGCCTCGACCTCGCCAAAGGTACCAGCCTCATTCAGGCGATCAGCCCAAGCTTGCATCTGGCGCAGCGCCTCGGCGTAAGTGGCGAGCCACGCAAGGCCGTGTGCGGCCGTCTGGTGCTGGTCTACAAGCGCGCCAGAAACGCGGCCATCTTCGGTCACGAGGGCGCGGAGGGCGGATTTGGCCGTAGCGACCACTGTATCCACCGGCGCGATGGACGCGCGGGTGAGGTCCGCCAGATTATCCAGCAGGGCGGTCTGAGCCGCTAGGTCGATTTGTCCGTCATGCGCCATGATGTGATCCTTTTCCACGTGCCGCCCGTCCTAATCACTTTGCAGGTGCAGCGCAACTATAAGACAATTAACTGCTGAGTTTTGATGCAATCTTGCGCGGCATTTCCGCGCATATTCAACTTGTCAGGGCATTCCCCTACCGAGAATTCCCAAGTATGGATCGCAGGATGGAGATTTTCGCCGCCCTTGGACCGCCCGGAATGTGGCTCTTTGCCTACGTGATCGCGCTTTGTGCGGGCGTGATCAAAGGGGTCGTCGGTTTCGCCATGCCGCTGATTTTGCTGTCGGGTCTCAGCAGCTTTGTGGCGCCTGATCTGGCGCTGGCCTGCCTGATCGTGCCGACCTTGCTGACCAATGCATGGCAGGCGCTGCGGCAGGGGCGTGCGGCCGCAGTTGCGTCGGTCGTGCGGTTTCGAGTATTTTTAATCGCTGGCGGCATAATGCTGATGCTGAGCGCGCAATTGGTGCCAGTGCTGCCCGCGTCCGTCCTGCTGCTGATCATCGCAGCACCTTTGGTCGCCTATTCGGGCACGACACTAGCCGGGCGACCCTTGCGTTTGCCGACGCATCCGGGGCGCCGTGTCGAGATGGGCCTTGGCGGCGCTGCGGGATTTATCGGCGGGCTGTCAGGCGTATGGGGGCCGATCACGGTCGCGATGCTGACCGCAATGGAGACGGAAAAGCGTGAGCAGGTGCGCGTGCAGGGTGTTCTCTACGGCCTTGGTGCATTGGCGCTGGCGGTCGCGCACATTGCATCTGGCGTGTTGAACGCCCAAACTCTGCCACTGTCGCTTGCGTTGGTGCCGCCCGCGCTGCTGGGCATATGGACGGGATTTCAGATTCAGGACCGCATCGACCAAACGCTGTTCAAGCGGTTGACGTTGTGGGTCTTGCTTATCGCGGGGCTGAACCTGCTGAGGCGCGGCATCTTTGCGTTCTGATGTTTTTGAAGAAAGGGTGCGAATCGGCAACTGGCCGGGGCGCGTTTCGAGCCTTTAACCGGACCATTGCCCGTCCGGCACGCAGTTTTCGAGCAATCGAATGCACATGGATGGACATAATCGTCAGATTTCAGGCCCGGCACAGCGCTTTGTGTTTTTGTTTTTGATCATTCGATCTATAGTCTCGCAAAAGCCGCAAAGGCGAAAAGCAAACGACTGGGGGGACCTTACCGATGATCCGATCGGAACTGATTCAGAAAATCGCTGATGAAAATCCGCATCTATACCAACGGGATGTGGAGCGAATCGTAAACACAGTGTTCAACGAGATCACTGATGCAATGGCCTCTGGCAACAGGGTAGAACTGCGCGGCTTTGGCGCATTTTCCGTCAAGAAGCGCGATGCGCGTACCGGGCGGAACCCACGCACCGGTGAATCTGTTCCTGTGGAGGAGAAACACGTCCCCTTCTTCAAGACCGGCAAGCTTCTGCGGGACCGCCTGAACGGAAAGTAACACATGCGCTATCTTCGCTATGCCTCGATCGCCATCTTTGCGATGGCCCTGATCCTCATCGCCTTGGCGAACCGCGTCTATGTGCCGATTCGGCTGGTACCAGATGAGCTGACCGGATTGACCGCGCTTAACCCCACTCAAGAAGTGCCCCTGTTCATCGTGATCTTTGGCGGGATTCTCGCAGGCCTTATCCTGGGATTTATCTGGGAGTGGATTCGCGAAGCGGGCGAGCGTGCCGCCGCGGCCCGCCAAGCGCGCGAGATGACGCGCCTGCGCGCTGAAATTAAGCGCCTGAAGGCTGAAAAGCATGAGGGCAGCGATGAAGTCATCGCCTTGTTGGACACTGGCCGCTGAGGCGACATGAGCCACAATATTCGTATTAAAATGTGCGGGCTGAAAACGCCTGAGGACGTTGCTGCTGCGGCGGCTGTCGGCGCGCAATACGTCGGCTTTGTCTTTTTTGCCCGCTCGCCGCGCAATGTCAGTCACGCGGCGGCGGTGTCGCTGGCGCTTGCGACACCGGACGGTATCGCCAAGGTCGCACTCACGGTCGATGCGGATGACGCTGCGCTGGACGCACTCACCGCCGCCGTGCCGCTGGACATGCTGCAACTGCACGGCGGCGAGACGCCCGCGCGCGTGGCCGAGATCAAGGCCCGCTATGGCCTGCCTGTGATGAAGGCGATCGGCATCGCGGATACGGGCGACCTTGCGCAGATCGACCACTACTCAGGCGTTGCGGATCAGCTGCTGATCGACGCGAAACCGCCAAAGGGTGCGGCCCTGCCGGGTGGCAACGCTCTTGCGTTCGACTGGTCACTGATCGCCGGGCGTCGCTGGACGCTGCCATGGATGCTGGCGGGCGGGCTGACACCGGGCAATGTTGCCGAGGCGGTAGAGCGGACAGGTGCGGTGCAGCTAGACGTCAGCTCGGGCATTGAGGGCGCGCCGGGCGTAAAGGATGCGGGCCTGATGCGAGACTTTGTCGCAGCGGCGCGAGGGTGATCGCATTTCGCGAGGCGCGGCGCGAGGATGTTCCTGCAATCGTGGCCCTGCTGGCGGATGACATACTGGGCGCGGCCCGCGAGGCCGACGACATGGCGCCCTATCTAGATGCCTTCGACCGGATGGCAGGCGAGGCTGGGAACACCTTGATCGTCGGCACAAGCGCGGCTGGCGGCGTGATCGCCACCTACCAGATCACCTACATTTCAGGGCTATCTCTGCGCGCAGCGCGGCGCGCACAGATCGAGAGTGTACGTGTCGCTGGGGCGTGGCGCGGGCAGGGCATCGGCCGCCTCATGTTCGCGGACGCGATAGAGCGCGCGCGCAGTGAGGGCGGCGCGCTGATACAACTGACGATGAACGCGCAACGCGGGGATGCCAATCGGTTCTACGAATCGCTTGGCTTTGTCCCGTCGCATACTGGCTTTAAATTAGCCCTGAGCTAAGCGCCGCCTTTTTGCTGGAAAACCGCGCCAGCGTCTCATATTCATGGCGCAATCGCACGTTATGAAAGGCCTGCCAAATGAATGACCTCTTCAATAGCTTCATGACCGGCCCGGACGACAAGGGGCGCTTTGGCCAGTTTGGGGGGCGCTTTGTTAGCGAGACGCTTATGCCGCTGATTTTGGAGTTGGAAGAGCAGTACGAGCATGCCAAAACCGACGATAGCTTCTGGGCCGAAATGCACGATCTTTGGACGCATTATGTCGGCCGCCCCAGCCCGCTATACTATGCCGACCGGCTGACACAGCACTTGGGCGGGGCCAAGATTTACCTAAAGCGCGACGAGCTGAACCATACTGGCGCGCACAAGATCAACAACGTGCTGGGCCAGATCATCCTCGCCCGCCGCATGGGCAAAACACGCATCATCGCAGAGACAGGCGCAGGTCAGCACGGCGTCGCGACCGCTACCGTTTGCGCCAAGTTTGGCCTGAAATGTATTGTCTATATGGGTGCGCATGACGTTGAGCGGCAAAAGCCCAACGTATTCCGCATGCGCCTGCTGGGCGCCGAAGTGATTCCAGTGACCTCGGGTCGTGGAACTCTAAAGGACGCGATGAACGATGCGCTGCGCGACTGGGTAACCAATGTGCGCGACACATTTTATTGCATCGGCACGGTCGCCGGGCCGCATCCCTATCCGGCTATGGTCCGCGATTTCCAATGCATCATCGGCAAGGAAGCCAAGGAGCAGATGCACGCCGCTGAGGGCCGTCTGCCCGACACTCTTGTTGCGTGTATCGGCGGAGGGTCCAATGCGATGGGCCTGTTCTATCCCTTTCTCGACGACAAGGATGTGAATATCATCGGGGTTGAGGCAGGCGGCAAGGGTGTCGACGCCAAGATGGAGCATTGCGCCTCCCTTACTGGTGGCCGCCCCGGCGTTCTGCACGGCAATCGCACATATCTGCTACAGGATGACGACGGCCAGATTCTTGAGGGTTACTCGATATCGGCGGGCCTTGATTATCCCGGAATCGGCCCCGAACATAGCTGGCTGCATGACATCGGCCGCGCGCAATACGTCTCGATCACCGACAAGGAGGCGCTGGAGGCGTTCCAACTAAGCTGCGCGAAAGAAGGCATTATTCCTGCGCTCGAACCCAGCCACGCGCTGGCGCATGTTATGAAAATTGCGCCCGAGTTGCCCAAGGATCATCTGATCATCATGAACATGTGCGGACGCGGCGATAAGGATATCTTTACTGTGGCCAAGCATCTGGGATTTGCCATGGAAGAGAAGGACTGAGGTCCCGCCTCTCAAGGCCGCGCGCTACTACGTCGCAGGATTTGAGGATTATTCTACAAGTGAACGAGGGTTTTAACCGCAGATTAAGGTTAATGCCCGACTGATAGAGGGACGATACAGGCTGAAGTGCCGATGACCCTCCAAGGTAAATCCCCGCCGCAAGTTGCACTTAGCGCTACTTGTGGCGGGGTGTTCCAGAATCTGAAGCTTTGCAGAATTTCGCAGACTTACGGTGGCGGCGCACGCCTATGTCAGCGGGTGGGAACAGGCTCGTCGCCGCGGTAATCATAGAAACCGCGCCCGGCTTTGCGGCCCAGCCAACCAGCCTCGACATATTTCGTCAGCAGTGGGCAAGGGCGGTACTTTGTATCCGCCAAGCCATCATGCAGTACATTCATGATCGCGAGGCAGGTGTCCAGCCCGATAAAATCGGCCAGTTCTAGCGGACCCATCGGATGGTTGGCGCCCAGTTTCAGCGACTGGTCGATCGACCGTACGTTGCCGACGCCCTCGTAGAGAGTATAGACGGCCTCGTTGATCATCGGCATGAGGATGCGGTTGACGATAAAACCGGGGAAATCTTCGGCTGATGCGGCTGTTTTGCCAAGCTTCTGAACCACTTTTAGGCAGGCGTCATACGTTTCGGCATCGGTGGCGATCCCGCGGATCAGCTCGACCAAGCTCATCACCGGGACCGGGTTCATAAAGTGGAAGCCCATGAATTTTTCCGGTCGGTCGGTGCGGCTGGCCAGCCGCGTGATCGAGATAGACGAGGTATTTGAAGTTAGGATCGTGTCCGGTTTCAGATGTGGCAGCAGATCCTCAAAGATCGCCTGCTTAACCGTCTCGCGCTCGGTCGCGGCCTCGATCACCAGATCAGTTTGGCCCAGATCGGTCAGCTTTAGTGTCGTGCCTATCCGCGCCAAGGCGCTGTCCATCTCGTCCTGCGCGATTTTTTCGCGGCTGACCTGCCGCTCTAAATTGCGGCGCATAAGGTCCATCGCCGCGTCCAGCGCGTCTTGGCTGATGTCGGTCAGCAACACCTCGTAGCCGGCAAGTGCCATTACATGCGCGATACCGTTGCCCATTTGGCCTGCGCCGACCACGCCGATTGTCTGGATGTTCATATCGCTGCTCCGAATATCGTTTGGCGCACAATAGGCCCCGGCGCAGGTAGGCCGCAAGAGGGCGCGGGTGCGTCCTCGTGCAGCAGCGGACTTACCCAAAGGTTAAGTCGAATTTGCACTTTAGCGTTTTCTCAATGGATTGCGCCGATTCTCGATCTTGGGTGAACTATTTGGTGGGAACTATGACTTATGAAAAGCTGGGGGCGCAGCCCCTTGATTACATGCCATGCCAGTATGGCAGATCAAAACTTGTCTTTCGCGGCCCGGTCCGTGACATGACCGGGCGCTACGCCGCGTTTTTAGGCGGGACCGAAACATACGGGAAATTCTTGCGCCAGCCTTATCCGGCCTTGGTCGAGCGGCGTCTGGGTACACCATGTGTCAATCTGGGGTGGCCGAATTCCGGTGTGGACGTACTGCTGAACGATCCTGAGATTATGCTCGCAGCCTCGCGTGCGTGCGTGACGGTGCTACAGGTGCCGGGCGCGCAGAATCTGTCAAACCGATTTTATAAGGTGCATCCGCGCAGGAACGACCGCTTTGTCGAGGCATCGCCGATATTGCGCGCCATGTACAACGAGGTGGATTTTACCGAGTTTCACTTCACCCGACATATGCTGGGCTACTTGGCCTATGTCTGCCCCGAGCGGTTCGAAGTGGTCCGCGACGAGTTGCAGGATGCGTGGGTTGCCAGGATGAAACTGCTTTTGGCGCGTATCGACGGCCCGGCTATTTTGCTGTGGATGGCTCGGCGCGCGCCTGAGGATCGCGTAGCCGCGCCGCACGACACCGCCAATCCTGCATTCATCACGCGCGCTATGCTGAACGCTATCAAGGATCACGCAGCCGGTTTCGTCGATGCGACGGCCAGCGCGGCGGCATTGGAGGCAGGCAGCGCGGGAATGGTCCATTCCGAGTTAGAAGCGATAGCAGCGAGCGAGCTGCCTGGCCCGGTTGCACATGATGAGGCTGCCAAAGCGCTGGAGCCTATGTTGCGGACTTATCTAGACGCCTAAAGTAGAAAGACCCGCCCTTGTCAGGCGGGTCTTTGGATCACTGGATGCCACGCAACGTTAGCTCAGTTTTTTTGTCAGCTCCGGCACAGCCTCGAACAGGTCCGCGACGAGGCCGTAATCGGCGACCTGAAAGATGGGCGCCTCTTCGTCCTTGTTGATTGCGACAATGATCTTGCTGTCCTTCATGCCGGCAAGGTGCTGGATCGCACCTGAAATGCCGACTGCAACGTATAGAGCGGGCGCGACGACCTTGCCGGTCTGGCCGACCTGCCAGTCGTTCGGCGCATAACCCGAATCAACTGCTGCACGGGACGCACCGACAGCAGCGCCAAGGGCGTCTGCCAGCTTCTCGATCATGGCGAAGTCTTCCTTGCTGCCGACACCGCGGCCACCTGACACGACGACGCCGGCCGAAGTCAGCTCGGGGCGGTCGGAGGCGGCAACTTTATCTTCGACCCATTCGGACAGACCGGGGTTTGCCACGGCCGAGATCGTCTCGACCGGGGCCGAGCCCCCCTCTTCTGCGGCGTCGAAGGTGGATGTGCGGAAGCTCACGACCTTCTTGGGGTCGATCGATTTGACGGTCTGGATCGCATTGCCAGCATAGATGGGCCGCTCAAATGTGTCGCTTGATACGACAGCTGACACGTCGGAGATGACCATGACATCCAAGAGCGCAGCAACGCGCGGCAACACGTTTTTTGCGTCTGTAGTGGCTGGGGCAACGATATGCTCGTAGTCGCCCGCGAGCGAGACGATCAGCGCGGCTGTCGGCTCGGCCAAGCGGTGGCCCAGCGACGCATCCTCGGCGACCAGCACTTTTGTGATGCCTTTGATCTTGGAGGCCGCATCACCAGCGGCAGCTGCGGATGCGCCGCAGCAAAGAACGGTGACGTCGCCCAGAGTGGCAGCGGCGGTTACTGCCTTGGCGGTGGCGTCCATCGCCAATTCGCCATCGGTAACTTCGGCAAGGAGTAGAACAGCCATTATACGGCCCCCGCTTCTTTGAGTTTCGCGATCAGCTCGTCGACGGAGCCGACAATCTCGCCGGCTTTACGCGTCTCGGGCTCGGCTGTGCTTATGACCTGCAGGCGCGGCGTGACGTCGACGCCGTAATCGGCGGCGGTCTTCTCATCCATCGGCTTTTTCTTGGCCTTCATGATATTCGGCAACGAGGCATAACGCGGCTCGTTCAGGCGCAGATCGACGGTGATGATGCTGGGCATCGTAACCTTGATCGTTTGCAGTCCGCCGTCGACTTCGCGGGTGACCAGTGCGTGATCGCCGTCAATGTCGAGGCTGGAAGCAAACGTGCCTTGGCTCCAACCCATCAGTGCCGACAACATTTGGCCTGTGGCGTTCATGTCGTTGTCGATGGCTTGCTTACCTGCCAGCACGAGGCCCGGCTTCTCTTCGTCGATGATCGCTTTGAGGATCTTGGCGACGGCCAGCGGCTCGATGTCGGTGTTCACGTCCTCGGAGGCGATCACCAGAATGGCGCGGTCTGCACCCATAGCCAGCGCTGTGCGCAAAGTTTCCTGCGCCTGTTTGACGCCGATGGAAACTGCGATGACCTCTTCGGCCTTGCCAGCTTCCTTCAGGCGAATCGCCTGTTCGACGGCGATTTCGTCGAATGGATTCATCGACATTTTGACGTTGGCAAGATCGACACCGCTTCCGTCCGCCTTGACGCGGACCTTCACGTTGTAGTCGATCACGCGTTTGACAGGTACGAGCACCTTCATTTGCATAATCTCCCTCAGATTGGTGAAGGGCCGCGGTGCGACTCTTCTTATAACGCTCTCGTTGCCTTTGATATAGAAGGGGTGGCGCGGAAAACAGCGCAAAATCGCCGGGTTTAGGCGCGGTTGCGGCGGGGCTGTCTTTCGACGCTTGCGCTGCGCCGAAATCAGGCCGCGCCTCGCCGCATCACGTCAGCGATTCGCGCCTGGAATCCACAGGACATCGTCTTTGCCGCCATCGTTGGCCATACGGCCGGCGACAAAGAACCAGTCGCTAAGTCGGTTCAGATATTTGATAGCGGCGGGATTTACCGTCTCGGTCTCGGCCAGTTCGGTCGACATTCGCTCGGCGCGGCGGCAGACGGTGCGGCATAGGTGCAAGTAGGCGGCCAGATGCGTACCGCCCGGCAGGATAAAGCTGCGCAGAGGCTCCAGCACTTCGTTCATCACGTCGATCTCGGCCTCAAGCCTATCGACCTGCGCCTCCACCACGCGCAGCGGGGGGTATTCGGCGTCTGCGTCGTTCTCCATGCCTGGGCGGCACAGGTCGGCGCCCAGATCGAACAGATCGTTCTGGATGCGGGCCAGCGCATCGTCCGTCTCGCCCGTTGCATGCAGACGCGCCATACCCAGCGCCGCATTCACCTCATCCACGGTGCCGTAGGCGCTGGGACGAGCCGAATGTTTGGCCACGCGGCTGCCATCGCCGAGCGCTGTGTCGCCCTTGTCGCCGGTGCGAGTGTAGATCTTGTTCAAAATGACCATGATCACTGTCCTCCGAAGTATTTGTGAATGGTAACAAATGCCAGAATAGCCACGACCGCGAAAAACTGCGCGATGATACGCCAGCGCATGAATTTGTTGGCGCGCTTGCCATTCTCCACGCCCTCCTTGCCGAAGGTGCTGATGCCCATAGCCAAAATTACGGCGACTGTTAGGCAGGCGGCGGCAACGAGAAGAAAGAGCGGGTCACTGAGCATGGTAGGCCTCCGGGGGATGCGTCTGGCCCGCATGTAGACCGGATGAGGCCAAAGGCGAAGGAGAATTTCTGGCCAGCCTCGGTGCAGCCTAGGCCCGCGACAGAACCCAATCTAGTGCGCGGGTCGGCAAAATACGCCGCGCAACACCCATGACATGGGTGGGAATTGTGACGTAATAACGCGGGCGCGGACGTCGCGCCTCAACTGCGTGGATCAGTTTTTTGGTCACGGCGACAGGTGGCAGTTCAAACGTGTCGGGCCCTCTATCCTGATATAGTCGCTTTTGCAGGCCAGCACGATAGTCGGCCTCGCGCGGTGACGCCTCCCAGTCGATCCAGCGTTCGAAATGCGGGATGGAATTCTGCCGGATGCGCGACGTAACTGGCCCTGGCTCGATCAGGCAGACTTGGATGCCCGTGCCGCGCAGTTCGATTCGCATGGTGTCTGTCAGGCCTTCGACCGCAAATTTCGTCGCATTGTAGGCGCCGCGCCACGGCAATGTCACAAGGCCCAGAACCGACGAGCATTGAACGATCCGTCCGGCGCCTTGGCCGCGCATCACTGGGATCACGCGGCGCGTCAGATCGTGCCAGCCAAAGAGGTTCGTCTCGAATATCTCGCGCAGCGCGCCTGTCGGTAGATCCTCGACCAGACCGGGGCAGGCGAATGCACCATTGTTGAAGAGAGCGTCAAGCCTGCCGCCACTGGCCGCGAGAACCTCGGCTAGTCCCGTCTCAATGCTGGACGTATCCGCGTAATCAATGAGCGGGCTATCCAGCCCCTCAGCCTTGAGGCGCGCGCAATCCTCGGGCTTTCTGCAGGCCGCGAAGACGCGCCAGCCGCGCGCCTTTAGACCATGGGCCGCGTTGTACCCGATGCCCGAAGAGCACCCTGTAATGAGGATGGTGCGCTGTGCGCCGCTGTTTAACTGTGACAAATCAGTTGGCCGCCGTGACCAGCCAATCGGCCATCCAGCCGGTCTGGCCGGTATTTAGGTCGCGCAGCTCTACCCAGTCGCCGCGTCTGTCCAGTATCTCTACGCTGGTTCCGCGCGACAACTGGTCGACCTTGCCAAAATCCGTGCCGGGTCCGCTACGCATATTAGCCAAATCTCCCGCGATGCTGCGTATGTCTGAAGTTGCTAGCTCAGCGGCCTGAGCAGAATTCTGTGTGTTAGCGACCGCTTCATCTATCGGAATGTCGCGCACGTCGTTCACCAGTGTTTCCGCGTCGAAGGTTGCATTACGAACAGCCACGCGAGTGCCCCGCGCATCACCGCCCGCTAGCGGACGAGTCATTGATGCTAATGTGATGCCAAAGCCGCCTGTTTCGTCTGCAGACAGACCAGAAAGGCCTGCGAGCGTGACCTCACCTCGCGGCTCAGCTTTTGTAACCCGCGTACGAGTGACCTGCGATTTAGTGCGGCGAACAAGCGCAGGGACTTCAGGCTCGGCACTATCGGTATCGGCGATCTGGAGTGGTTCGGGACGCGCCTTTGGCTCGGCAAAAAGCGATTTGCCTTGGTAGGCGACCTGCAGGGAGTCGGGGGAGGGTGCATAATCCGCGCCGCCGCTGGCCTCGTAAAAGGCGAAGCCCAGAAAGCCGAAACTGATAAGGATGAAACGCCACATACTGAGCAACCCCCATTGCATTATATTAACGGGCTTAAACTCGCCCGCTTGTGAGGTTCGGCTGGCAGCCGCCGATTCCCCATTGAGTTCTTCTACACAGTTCCCGTCCCGCCAATATGGCAAAAGACGCATGTAGTGTACGACGGGCGCTTTACGTGCATTAGCGCCACGGCTATCACGGCCCCTATGACCAATGACACTGCCGACCCCTCTGCGCCGCCGAGCGTCCCTCCGACCGAATTGGCCGAGCCGCTTCGCCGCGCCATCGGTGATCGGTATCTCACCTATGCGCTGAGCACGATCATGCACCGTGCACTGCCAGATGCGCGCGATGGACTAAAACCTGTTCACCGCCGTATCCTATATGCAATGCGCGAACTTCGGCTTAGTTCCACAGGTGGCTTCCGAAAGTCGGCTAAAATTAGCGGCGACGTGATGGGTAACTACCATCCGCACGGCGATGCTGCGATCTATGACGCGATGGCGCGGCTGGCTCAGGACTTTGCGGTGCGCTATCCGTTGGTCGACGGACAGGGCAATTTCGGCAACATTGACGGGGATAATCCCGCCGCCGCGCGTTATACCGAGGCGCGAATGACCGCAGCCGCCGAGGCGCTGCTGGACGGGCTTGCCGAAAACGCTGTCGATTT
>JAGXGX010000032.1 GCA_024636515.1 Roseovarius sp. | reverse complement strand
CTCCGTTATTGGCGCGCGTCGCCGTGGTGCCTGCCAAAGATGATATGGTATCCATAGTTTCGTCCTTTCTAGAGGCGAATGTCGAGGCGGTCGGCGGAGGCCGCCCGCAATACAATAGTCGTGCCGGATTCGATCGTGGGACCAGCATCCAGCGCAGCCTCGCCACTTGTCTGCGCGCGGTTGCCTTTACTCGCGCCGTCCTCGCGGGCAAAGGTAAAATCGGTGCCGCCGTATCCTAGGTCCGTGAATTCCTGCCGAAGGATATCGCTATGACGGCGCATCATATCGAGTGTTTCTGCCCGCTCCGCGGCGACGTTGACCATCATGCCTGCATCCGAATGCGATAGCGTAATCCGTACCCGGCCTAGCTCGGCAGGGTTCAATATGACGTCGATTGATCGCTCGGCCGCCTTGGCCATGGCCTCGCTGATCTGCGCCGCTATATTTCGTGCGGTGGTCGCGCCGTGATGAACCATGAACGCCGCAGTGCGCGCCTCATTCGCTGCGCGATGCGTCGATCCTTCTGCCGCCAGATTCGCATCACCTCCGGTGTCGGGTGCGAAGGAAGTAGAATCACCGGGGATGATATCGGTCGCTGGCAAGCTGGCGCCTGCGGCAGTGATCTTGATACCAGCGGCGGTCGGGGCATTCGTCATCAGCCAAGCGTGCTGAAGTTGCGCAGAACCGCGTGAGGTTGCCAATGACGGCGCAGGCATATCCGATGCAAGATGTACCGACTTTGTAGCCTCCTTAGCAGGCCGCTCAACCAATGCGCCATTTTGAACTGGAACTACCATTCCGGAGGACATCGGCAACGCCTGCTTGGGGGGCGCAGCTATATCTTTTGACATGGGTTCACCCGTGATCGCTGATGATATTCGCCCCAACGCTTCGCTGCTTCCACGTGGCTCGGGGGCCTGATCGGGTACAATTCCTGATGTGCTTTGACTTGTCGGAGCTGGGTTTAGAACGGTCGCTCTCGTTGCTGAGGACTGATCCGGTGCCATCCCATGCCCACCAATTGCGGACGCCGCTTTTGTAGCGGCAGCCGCCGATATAGTCGACGAATTGGATATATCGCCTGATAGCTGCGAGGCGGCCTGTGACTGTGCCACGCTCGTCTCCGAGCTAGTCTGAGAGGTGGCCGTCATGAAGGCGTCGCTGGATGCAGCCCCCAGCCCATCAAGGATCGACAGCGCGTCTTCCCATTCAAGCGCCGCGGTCGCGTCATCTGACTCAGCAAAGTCCGAATCAGTTTCAACGAACGCGTCCGACATCTCGCCCTCGCCCTCTGGGGGCTGTTCTACAGGCGGTGCGGTATCCTCGCTCGCACTAGGGCTATAGGGAAGTGTGTGGGAGGCGGCATCCTTCTTTTCTTCTATAAAAGACTGGAAATTCAGTGCCTTGGATGCGCCCGCACCCTTCGCCGTTGTGTGTGGCACAGCCCGCGCTGCGAGGTCATGTTCAGCGGCTGCTGCGCTATGCGCCCGCGCCGAATTGGGTGTGGTCAAAAAGCCAAGCATCTATGCCTCCAGGATTTCTTCCGTCGAGGGGCATATTCGCAAAAGCTGGTTACTGCTTCTTTACCGGTTTGCGATCAAATGCATCTGAGTTCATTAAATTGGAGATATTCCCGTGACGGATCATTTACCGATCGCCCCGACAGCGGCGCCAAAAGCGCACGCGCGGATCACCACACCGCTCAGCGCACGCGAAGCGGCGCAGAAACTGGAAGCAACCTTTTTGGCGGAAATGCTAAAATCTGCAGGTTTCGGCAAAAGCGATAATTTCGCCGGTGGCATTGGCGAGGAGCAATTCGCCTCTTTCCAACGGCAAGCTTTGGCCGATGAAATGGTAAAATCAGGCGGTCTGGGGCTGGCCGATACAATCTATAGATCAATGATGGAGGCGACACATGACGCATGAAACCGCACAGGCCCTGATAGACAGGTTGGACGTGCTCTTGGACGAGGAGCGCCGTGCGCTGCTGAACGGTGATCTTGAGGCTATCGGCACATTGCTGAAACGTAAGGAGGTGCTGATCGACGCGCTTAACGCGCAAGAGCCGGACGCGCAGGCGGGCATCGCGGATCTGCGCGGCAAGGTGCTGCGCAATCAGGCCTTGCTGGATGGCGCATTGCAGGGAATTCGTACCGTCGCCGGCCGCTTGGCCGAGTTTCGCAAGGTCCGCCGCACTCTGGAAACATACGATCGAACCGGGCGCAAATCCGAGATCTCCGACATCATTGAGCATAAGGTCGAGAAGCGGGCGTAGATCGCGTTTGTTTCAAATGCCAACAACATAGCAAAGCCACTTTAGCATTCCCTTAGCACATATCACGCCATTCTGTCCTTGCATCCATCTTGGGTGGCGCAGCATCGGTATCCACTATGCCGCACATGTCAGAATGACGTTCAAATCCGTCTCCGCTTAGGAGGCGGGATATGTAATTGGCGCAAAGCGCCGTAAGCCAAAGGAAAATGCTATCGCCACCTTCCAGGCACCACCATGATGCCCGCCGCCAGCGATAATTTTCTTTCTCTTGATGATGATTGGCGCCGCGTTGCTTTGCGCGCTCATCTCCACCACCTCTATAACTCACCCAAGGGCAGAGATAGCAGATCAGGTGTTACGGCGCCGTTAACACTTCAAGTTGTAGAGGTTTAGTGACCGCATGATCGGCCAGCTTTGGGTCTAGCCCTGGCTTGTCCGCTCAATATGCGCGCGCATGTGCTCGGCCTCTTGGCGAGCTTCGCGTAGGCCGTCCATCGTGGCGGCAAGTTCAGCCTCGGTCTGGCTTAGCTGATTGGTCAGTTCGGCCTCGCGCTGTTGCAGGTAGGTGATCGCCTGATCGCGCGTTTCTTCGGCCTCGTGCAGTTCTTGGGCCATGCGGTCCAGCTCGCCCACGTCGGAGTGCGATACACGGATAAAGCGGTGGACTAGCCAGTTCGCGAACCAGCCAAGCGCGAATGCAACAAAGAGGATGATCGCCGTAGCGATGATGAATTCAGTCCTGTTCATCGCCGCTGCCTTCTGCCGTGTCTTCGCTTGCGTCCGTTCCTTCCTGCCCCTCTTCGCCCGCGCTTTCAAGCCCTGAGTTGCTAGGATCTGGCGCCGGTTCGGCCACGATCAGCTTGAATTCAATGCGGCGATTGGCTTCGCGGCCCTCCTCAGTGTCGTTGCCCGCGATCGGCTCGCTTTCGCCGTAGCCCTTGGCGGTGAAGCTAGAGGTCAACACCCGGCGCGCGCGCAGCGCATCAAGGACGGCACTGGCGCGGCCCTCGCTTAGGCTGGCATTCATTTCTTCGCGACCCTGACTGTCGGTATGTCCGCCGATTTCGATCTGAATCTCACCACATTTGCCTAGAATATCGGCGATATCGTTCATTATCGCGGCACCGTTGCCGTCAATGTTAGGCGATCCCGGCTCAAAGTTGATCTTGCGGGTCTCCTGAATGTTGGCGACTTGCGCGACACATTCCTCTGGCGTGGGCAGGCCTGCGACAGGATCCAGCGCCTCTTTGTAGACAACCCCAATATCAAATTGCGCGGCGCCTCCCAGCTTTTCCGCCAATAGGGCGGCGATTTGCGCGCTGGCGTCTTTGCGTCCCGTTTGGCCTTTGACAGTCAAATTGTCGGCCGTGACTACGACCGCCCCGTTTGCCAGATAGGCCAACGCCTCTAGGCTGGTCAGCACGCGCACGGGCCAATCGGCAGGCAGCCCCTCGACGACGCGCGCCTTGGTATAAACCGCGTCCGAGCGAAAGCGCGCCCGGGCAAAGCTATCGACCGTGTCGCGCAGGCGCTGACTGCCAAGTTTGCCGCGCAGTTGAACCTGCCCTTCGGGCGACAGGGTCGCCACAAACTCGACAATTACGGGCGCGTCGCCATCATCGGGGGGCGGCAGCACGGCATGAAGCGCGAATACTTCCGGAAGGTCACCATTCAGCCCGCCGACAACGTCGTCGAACTTTGGCTCAGGCGTGCCCTGCGCTGCGATCAAAGCGACATCAGCATCAGAGAAGGTGACGCTGCCGCCGCCTAATTCCGCAAGCGCCTCGATGGCCTGCACGGCCGCACGGCCCCATTCCGGCGTCGGCACGCCAAGGCCGATGGTGCAGTCAGCCGCGCCTTCCAGCCCGGCGGCGCGAGCAGCCTCCAAAATTTTGCGTTGCGCCTCGGGGGTATCGGCAGAGCACGCATCAAACCGCGCGACGCCGTCCTCGATCAAGAATCGCAGGGTAAACGGCGTGAGAACGGGCCGCGGCGCCGATACGTTCACCAAAACACGCAGGCCCGCCGGAACACGGCGTTGCAAGCTTTGCTCCAGCTTCACCTTCTCCGCCGGACTGTCGGCCATGGTGGTGATCGCGACGCGCCCCGCCTCGACCGAAATCTTGGCACGCGGCAACTGGCTCAGTGCGCGCACCGCATAATTTACCGCGGGGGTCCAGCTGTCTGCGACTGGGTAGTCGGCAGCCTCCAACAGGTCGGCCACCTCGCCGCCATCTGCCGCATCTGTCATCTGCTCGATGAATTCGTCGCGGTCCATCGCCGCAGGGATCAGCCCGATCAGCGATATCCCGTGGTCATTCCGCAGTATTTCCAGCGAAAAGCGCGGCGGCACGATCTCGGCGCTGTCCTCGATCAGCATCTGGTCGATCACCCGCGCTGCATCCACGATCCGTCCCGCGAACGTGAGCGCGGCAAATCGGCGTGCCTCGCTGGGCGCGACCCCGGCCAGAAAGACTTGCAGGCCGTCTGCGTCCACTTCAGTCCAGGTCATGCCTTCTTTGTCCAACTCGGTGCGCACGCTGCGCCGGGCGTTGTCCTCAATTACTCGGACCGAAAATCCAGCAGCGACGAGGCATAGTATCGCGGCCAGTAGGAATGTTCCGACTATAGCGAAGATTGCAGAGAGGCGCATGTGCAGGGCCGACCTTTGGGACTATCTTAGAGCTGTTTACGGCCGCGCCCCCGGTAATTCAATCAAAGCAGCAGCGCGATGGCGAAAAACGGCAAGGGCAGCAGGCCCGCGTTCCTGTTGGAACGAAAGAGCAGCAATAGTCCCTTAGTATCGTTTGTATCCAGCCGTGCCAACTGCTGCACCAGATGTAGGCCCAGCGCCCATGGTCCCAAAAGCGCGACCAGCAGGGCGATCGGATCACCGCCCTTGGCCGCAAGAATCACCGCCGCTGTCATCAAAGCGACAGTCGCCACCAGAAACCGGCGCAGCCAGATGGGCGATCGGTCGCCAAATAGACGCGCGGTGGATTTCACCCCAATTAGCGCATCGTCCTCCACGTCCTGATGGGCATAGATCGTATCGTAGAACAGCGTCCAGGCAATGCCGGCGAGGTATAGGATCACTGCTGGCCATTCCAGCCGCCCTGTATGTGCTGTCCATACCAACAGCGCGCCCCAGTTAAATGCGATCCCAAGGAAAACCTGCGGCCACCAGGTGAACCGCTTGGCAAAAGGGTAAACCGCGACGGGCGCCAGCGCGAGGATGCCCAATGCAACCGCCATCGGCGGAAATGTCAGCAGGATCGCAAATGCGATCAGCGCCTGCACCGCCAGCCATACCAGCGCGCCGCGCACGCTGACCCGGCCCGACGGGATAGGCCGCGACGCCGTGCGCGCGACGCTGCCGTCGATATGCCGGTCGGTGATATCGTTCCACGTGCAGCCGGCCCCGCGCATAAGAAATGCACCGAGGCCGCAGGCGACGAATATCCACAAATCAAACCAACGAGCCTGCCCATCATGCAGCATCGCTAGCAACAAGCCCCACCAGCACGGCAGCAACAGCAGCCATGTCCCGATAGGCCGGTCCGCACGTGACAGCCGCAAATAGGGGCGCGCCGGGGCGGGCGCATAGCGGTCCACCCAGTTGCCAGCAACCGCATCGGCGACTGTACCTGTGCCCTCTGGTCTAGGATTGGCTTCGGTCATATGGTGCGCCTCATGAATACGGCCAAGATCAGATTGTATGTAGAGCAGCCATTGGGGCCGGGGCAAACGGTTCCTCTTGGCCGCGACCATGCGCATTACCTATTTGGCGTGATGCGACAAGGTATTGGCGCGCATTTGCTGCTGTTCGACGGCACCAACGGCGAATGGCTGGCGGAGGTCACGGAGGCGGGCAAGAAGGCTGGCACGCTGCGCTGCGTCCGGCAAACGCGGCCGCTGCAAATGCCGCCCGATCTATGGTTGCTCTTTGCACCCATCAAAAAGACGCGCACTGATTTCATCGTTGAAAAGGCCACCGAGATGGGCGCCACGCGCATCTGCCCGGTGCAGACCGACTTCACCAATTCCGAGCGTATCCGGCAGGACCGCCTGCAAGCGCACGCAACCGAGGCCGCAGAGCAATGCGGCGGTACATACGTGCCACCGGTAGATAATCTGCAAAAACTGTCTGCGCTGCTGGACGGCTGGGATCCGGCCCGCCGCATCATGTTCTGCGACGAGGCATTGGCAGGCGGCGGCGCGATGGCACTTGCGCGAGGCGCAGGCCCATGGGCCATCTTGATTGGTCCCGAGGGCGGCTTCTCGGAGGCGGAGCGCAAGCGCCTTGCGGCCCTCCCCTACGCTCACGCAACCCGCCTCGGCCCACGTATCCTGCGCGCCGACACCGCCGCCGTCGCGGCACTGACGCTGTGGCAAAGCGCGTTGGGCGACTGGGCATGAGCCGCTTTATGCGCCCCGAGGCAGCCGTAGCCCTGACCCGCTGGCGCGGTATCCTCATTAGCATCGGCGTGCTGGCACTGGGCACGGTTATCGCCCTGCGTAGTTACGATCTGACGTTCTGGCTGGGCGTTGTCATAGCGCTGATCGGTGCCATATCGCTGGTCGCTGCCGCCCAGCGGATGCGCTTTGACGCAGGTACAGGCGGGCCGGGCGTCGTGCAGATTGATGAGGGCGCCATCGGGTATTTCGGCCCGCTTGGCGGCGGCGTGATCGCCCGGTCGGAAATGACCGCGCTCGCACTTGATCGGACGGGAAAGCCTGCGCATTGGGCGCTCAGCCAGCCGGACCAGCCCGACGTGATGATCCCGCTGACGGCCGCAGGCGCGGATGCCCTCTTTGACGTGTTCGCAGCCCTGCCGGGTATGAAAACCGAGCGTATGTTGGCCGAAATGCGCCGTACCGGCACGGGCCGCGCCCAGCTTTGGCAGCGTCCCGGCACTGCCCAGCCACATCTGCGCGTGACTTGACGCGCGCTTGGCGGGGTTGACACCCCCCTGCCCTCGCGCCACCTACTGAGGCTGAAAACCAGCGGAGGCCAAGCCATGTCAATTCCCCAGTCCGGCGGCGGGCCGATCGAGCATCATAGCCAGTTGGCCGGATACCTTGAGGACGGCAACAAGCCTAAGGAAGACTGGCGCATTGGGACCGAGCACGAAAAGTTCGGCTATTGCAAAGACACCCACGAGCCCATTCCTTATCACGGTGAGCGCAGTGTGTTGGCCGTGCTGGAGGGGTTGCGCGACGCCCATGGCTGGGCTCCCGTCCTTGAGGACGGCAACCTGATCGGGCTGGAAAAGGCAGGCGCGAACGTGTCACTGGAACCGGGCGGCCAACTCGAACTTAGCGGCGCCCCGCTGGAGACGATCCATGGCACCTGCGACGAGGTCAACGCGCATCTGCGCGAGGTCAAGGATGTGGCCGACCGCGTCGGCGTCGGCTTCATCGGCTTGGGCGCAGCGCCCCAATGGATGCATGACGACATGCCCCTGATGCCCAAAGGCCGTTACAAGCTGATGGATTCCTATATGCAGAAGGTCGGCACGATGGGCCGGGTGATGATGCGGCGCACTTGCACCGTACAAGTCAATCTGGACTTCGCGTCCGAGACCGACATGGTCAAGAAATTCCGCGTGGCACTCGCGCTTCAGCCTGTTGCAACCGCGCTTTTTGCCAACTCGCCATTCTTCGAGGGCAAGCCGAACGGCCACAAGTCGTGGCGCGCCCGCGTCTGGCGTGATCTGGACGCCGACCGTACCGGGATGCTTCCCTTCGTTTTTGAGGACGGTATGGGGTTCGAGCGCTATGTCGACTACGCGCTCGATGTGCCGATGTATTTTGTCTATCGCGACGGAAAATACATCGACGCACTGGGTATGTCCTTCCGCGATTTCATGCGGGGCGAGTTGCCGGCCCTACCGGGCGAGGTCGCAACGCTATCGGACTGGGCCGATCATCTGACGACCATTTTCCCCGAGGCGCGGATCAAGAAATTCATGGAAATGCGCGGCGCGGACGGCGGCCCATGGCGGCGCCTGTGCGCATTGCCCGCGTTCTGGACCGGCATCATGTATGACGCCAGCAGCCTCGATGCTGCGTGGGATCTGGTCAAAGACTGGACGGCCGAGCAACGCGAAGCGCTACGTGTCGCCGCCAGCGAGGACGCGCTTCAGGCAAAGGTCGATGGCATCAATATGCACGAATTGGCGCGGCAGGTGCTGGACATCTCCGAGGCCGGTCTGCGCGCCCGCGCCCGCCCCGGCGCAGAAGGGCTGATCCCTGACGAGACGCACTTCCTGAACGCCCTGCGCGAAAGCATTGAGTCGGGCCAGACCCCGGCGGACGAGCTGCTGTCGCGTTATAATGGCGAGTGGAATGGCGATCTAAGCCGGATCTACGGCGAATACTCGTACTGATCGCCCAGCCTAGCTAGGGATCGTGATAAACTTGCCCCGGTGATATCCCAGCGCCGGGGCATCGGTCACTTGCGTCTCCAGCACTTCGCCGATCAGGATCACGTGATCGCCGGCCTTGACCAATTGGTGCTGCGCACAGATCAGCGTTGCCAGCGCGCCGGGCAGCAACGGGATACCGTGTGCGCCCTCATGCCAATCGGCGTCGCTGAACTTATGCTCGCTGCGCGAGGCAAAAAGGCGCGCGATACCCTCCTGCTCCGCTGTCAGGATATTCACCGCAAAATAGGGTGCGGCGCAGAATGCCGGGCCGCTATGGGCATTGTCGCCGATGCAGACCAGAACCAAAGGCGGGTCCAGCGAGACGGAGCTAAAGGAATTGGCCGTGAACCCGCGCGGCGTGCCATCCGCCTCGCGCGTGGTCATCACAGTGACGCCGGTGGCAAAGCGGCCAAAGGCGTCGCGCAGGGCGCGGGTATCTGTATCGATCATGAACGCTCCGGCAGGGTGGCACTGGTGTTACGGGTGGTGGCGCGCGGTCCTTCTACATGGGCCGCCCCGCCGATGCACCCCCTGTCAGTCACTACCGCGCACGGCAATCTGTGCATCTGGTGCAGGCCGGAACTGCCGCTGCACCAAAAAGAGCGCGACGGTCAGCGCGATCCCAAGCGCGTCGGTGATCAGCCCACCCGAAATCATAAATAGCGCCGCCAGTATCAGGCCCACGCGCATGAACCACGCAACGCGGCCCCCGGCAAACCAGCCCTGCACGCCAGAGGACAGCAGGAACACCCCAAAGATCGCAGTGATGGCCGCGCGGATCACCTCGATCCACGTGCCGTCCATCAGGATCGCCCCGTTGTAGAAAAACATGAAGGGCACGATGAACGCCGATATTCCGATTTTGAACGAGGCTACCGATGTCTCCATCGGGTTGGCGCCCGATATGCCTGCCGCTGCGTAACTGGCAAGCGCCACGGGGGGCGTAATGGCCGATACAACCGCGAAGTAGAAGACGAAAAAATGCGCCGTCAACTGCGGGATGCCCAGCTGCACGAGGCCCGGTGCCACGACTGACGCCGCCACCGCATAGGCTGCCGTTGTCGGCATCCCCATGCCCAAGAGGATCGAGATGCACATCGCGAAAAACAACGCCATGAACTGACTGGTATCGGCCAGCCCCAGAAGGACCGAAGAAAACCGCGCCCCAACGCCCGTTAGGCTGATGACGCCCACGATGATGCCCGCACATGCGCAAACCGCGATGATCTGAATCGACATGATGCCGGCCAGTTCGAACGCTTTGAGGATGCTGCGCAGGCCCATCCGGTATGGCGTAAGCCACGAGACTACGGCTGCGGCTGCGGTCGCAAGCGTGCCCGCGCGGATCACCGAATAGCCCATGAAGAGCGCATAGATCAGGATGATGATCGGCAGGAAGAGGAAGACGCGCCGGATCATGTCACGGAACTTGGGCAACTCGTCCTCGCTCATCCCCGTCATGCCCAGCTTGGCCGCCTCGAAATCGACCATGAAGTAGATCGAAACGAAGTAGAGTACAGCCGGGATGATCGCCGCGATGGCTATGTCAGTATAGGGGATGCCCGTAATCTCGGCCATAATGAACGCGCCCGCGCCCATGATGGGGGGCATGATCTGCCCGCCCGTCGATGCAGCAGCCTCGACCGCGCCAGCGGTTTTCTTGTGATAGCCGACCTTCTTCATCAACGGGATGGTCAACGATCCGGTCGCCACCACGTTGCCCGCTGACGTACCGTTAATCATGCCCATGAGGCCGGAGGCAAAAATCGCCACCTTGGCCGGCCCGCCCCGCGCGCGCCCTGCTGCGGCAAAGGCGAAGTTGACGAAATAGTCACCCACTTTCGACGCCTGAAGGAACGCCGCGAAGATGATGAAGAGGATGATGTAGGTAGAGGACACAGCCGTTGTCGGCCCCAAAATGCCAGCATCGGTGTAAACTTGGCTGAAAAAGCGCGTCCACTGAATGTTCGGCGCATTGAGAAAGCCGGGCAGCAAGTCGCCGGTAAACACGTAGATGAGGAAAATGCCCGCGATTACGATCAGCGCAAGTCCCGCAACCCGGCGCGTCATTTCCATGATCAGCGCGGTGCCCGCCACTGCGGCCAGCGAAATACCAATGGGCGCAAACGGCGTCCCGGTCGAATTGCGCATGAGCGTGCTGTAGATGGTGATCAGATAGACCGCTACCGCGATAGAGCACAGCGACAGCAGCAGATCAGCAATGGCGATTTGCCCCCTCTCGCGGCCCCGAAACCAGCCGGTGACAATACCCGTTGCCGTCGCCGCGAGCAGCGGCACGCCGAAATGATAAAGCTCTAGGTTTTTGAATTCAGCGCTCATCCCGTTCCACATCACGCCATCGGCGATCTGGGCAGCGATGCCAAATGCAGTCCACAGAGCATAGAGCGCAGGCAAGATCGCCACTGCGGCCACAATATCAAGTGGATGTCGCAACGCGCCCCCCTTGCCCTCGTCGAGAAAGCCGCGCGCAGAATAGAGCGTGAAGCCTAGGATCAGTGCGCCCGCGACGTGGACGATACGGAAATTCCAAGTCTCCATCGGGAAGGTTGGTAGCAGCGGGATATTGATACCCGTCCACTCATAAATCGACAGACCATTTAATGCCGCCACGTGAAAGAACGCATAGACCCCCGACAGAACAGCCACGATCAGATAGCCCCGCCCGGCAAATATGCGGCGATTGCTCTCGACGGGCTCGTCGTCGACGCCCTCTGCGATAACCTGGCTTTGCTGATCTGTCATTACGGCCCCTTCCCAAAGTGTGCCGTATCAATCGGCAAAGACATGCCGCCCGGAAAGGGGCGACATGTCATGTTTATCAGCTAAATCAGCCGCCGTAGATCATTTCGGCGGGGATGTTCGCACCTGCATTTTCGTTGAACCATGCTGCCGCGCCGGGGTGCCATTTCAGCACTTTGTTCTTGTCCCAGTTCTCGGGCAGTGTGGATCCTGCGGCCTTGTGGATGCCCATCATGCGCGCATTATCCGACATGACCACGTCAACAGCGGCATTCACGAAGGATGCAGGCAGATCGCAATTCGCGATGGCAAAGTTCCACATCGAAACCGAGCGTGCGTCAGCCTCTAGCGTGCTGTAGGTGCTCGCCTTGATCGAAAATTCGGAGACGGGGAACGCCTCCAACAGCTTAGCCTGCTCTTCTTCGGTGAACTCGATGATGTTCACGTCGGTCTGCACCTCAAGCTGGCTGACGGCGGGCACAGGCACGCCTGCGGCAAACGCGATCACGTCCAAGAGGCCATCCTGAAGCTGGCCGCCCAAATCCGTCCAACCACCATTACGGCGATCATATTCCACACCCAGCGTATCCATCATGCGCGGGAAATACGTGTCGGACGTCGATCCGGCAGGGCCAAAGCCGATCTTGGCGCCAGCGGGGATATCACTGACCTTTTCGATGCCCGAGGAAGCGAGTGCCGTCACCGAAAACGGTGTCTGGTACATCGGGAACATCGCGCAGGCCTGAGTCATTTCCAGACCCGGTGCGATCGGGTTCGTGCCTCCCAGCGACTCCGCCGCCGGGCCCATTGTCGTCATGCCAAACGCGGCCTCGCCGGTGTGGACCAGCGCCATGTTCTGCATTGGGCCGCCGGTAACTTCGCCGCCGCCGGTCAGGCCCAGCTCTTCGGCCACCAGGTTCGCCCAGCCGGAACCATAGGCGAAATACGTCCCGCCCTGACTGGCCGTTCCAACGGTAAAGCTGGAGGGCCAATCCGACTTGTCGACCTCTTGCGCAAAAGCCGCGCCTGCGGCGATGATCGTTGTGGATGCAAGGATTGCAGTGAATTTCATGTCTCTCTCCCTTGGGTCATAGTCCCGTGCGCGGCACCCTCCCGGCGCCGCAGCCATGCTGGAATAGAGCGGCGCAGCCAGCGTTATGACAAGCGAAATACGCGGGAAATGCGCGTGCAGGCCCCGATAGCCGGGCATTTTGGGTAGATTTCGGTACATCCGCACCCCCGCGTGGGTCGAAACCCACACACACGCCGTACGATCAGGCAAAGGTGCCGCGATCTAGCCCATGCTTTTGCATCTTTTCATACAGCGCCTTGCGGCTAATCCCCAGCGCCTCATAGGTCGGCCTCAACGCACCGCCATTCGATGCGAGCGCGGCAGCAATCAGGCTACGTTCATGCGTTGCCATGCGCGCGGGCAATGTGTCATCGGCGCCGACTGTTTGGCCGGGCGCGCTATCGCCTGCCGGCAGCCCCATGACAAAGCGATCAGCAGCGTTACGCAGTTCCCGCACATTGCCCGACCAATCGAGCGCCGCCAGATCCGACAGTGCCGCAGCATCAATCTCGGGCGCTGCGCAATTATACCGCGCCGCCGCCTCCTGCACTAAATGCACAAATAGCTGAGGGATGTCCCCCCGCCGCTCGGATAGTGGCGGCGCGCGCAGCGTCACGACGTTGAGGCGATAATACAGATCGCTGCGAAATCGGCCCTCGGCCACCGCATCATCCAGCCGTTCCTTTGATGCCGCGATAAAACGCACATCCAGATCGACCGGATCGTTTGAGCCCAGCGGCGTGATCTGGCGATTCTGGATCGCCTGCAGAAACTTGGCCTGCACAGCTATATCCAAGCTGTCGATCTCATCCAGGAAAACGGTCCCGCCGCGCCCATGTTCCAGCTTGCCGTATCGTGTGCGGTGCGCACCTGAAAACGCGCCCGCGACATGGCCAAAGAGCTCAATCTCGACCAGATCGCGGGGCAGCGCGGCGCAGTTTATGTGCACAAAAGGCTTGCCCTGACGCGGCGAGGCGCGGTGGATCGCGCGCGCGATCACCTCCTTGCCAGTGCCTGTCTCGCCATTGATCAGCGCATCGGCGTCAGTGGCGGCGACCGCGCGCACCTGCTCGCGCAGGCGCACCATGATGCCCGAGCGCCCGATCAAGCGCGCCTCAATCACATCGCGCCCGCCCACCTGATTGCGCAGCGCGCGGTTCTCCAGAGTCAGGCGCCGCTTGTCCAGCGCGCGGCGCACCACATGCGTCAGGTGCGCGGGGTCATATGGCTTTTCTAGGAAATCATAGGCGCCGTCCCGCATCGCCTGTACGGCAAGCTCCACGTCGCCGTTGCCGGTGACAATGATGACAGGTAGCGCCGGATCAATCTCCAGCGCGCGGCGCAGCAGCGTCATGCCGTCCATGCCGGGCATCCGGATATCAGTGATCAGGATACCGGGGAAATCGCGCGCGACGCGGGCCAGCGCCATCTCGGCCTCGGCCAACGGCAGCGCAGACAACCCAGCCAGCTTGAGCGTCTGAGCCGCTGCGCAGCGCAGCTCCTCCTCATCGTCGACAAACAGCACCGTGCCAGTCATTCCGCCGCCTCCCGCGCAGATACATATCGCTCAGGTGCGTCCGCCGCGACCAGATCAACGCCGAAAATTGCGCCCCCATCAGGGTGGTTCGCGCCCCACAGCGTGCCTCCAAAATCGCGCACGATATTGTACGAAATGCTCAGGCCAAGCCCCAGACCCTGTCCCATCGGTTTGGTCGTGAAAAACGGATCGAACATCTGCTCTGCCGCGCCGGGTGGCAGGCCCGGCCCAGTATCGCGGACGGTAACCTGCCAGCCGCCAGCTGCCGGCAGTGCGGCGATATGCAAACGGCCTTGCACACCCGCCGCGTCAATCCCGTTGGACACCAGATTGACCAGCACCTGCTGCAACCGCACATGCCCCCCCATCACCCACGGCGCGCCCTCTGGCCGGGAATAATCCAGTTGCACACCGCTCGCCTTCACCTTTGGGGCGCTGACGGCGAGGGCGTCGTCAATGACAGAGACCAACGAAATTGGCCCTATCGCCTCGCCCGGGCGACGGGCAAAATTGCGCAAGTGTTTTGATATTGCGGCCATGCGATCGGCCATGCGCGAAATGCGCCCAATATTATCTCGCACCTCTCCCGTCTCGCCCCGGTCAAGGAAGGTTTGCGCATTCTCGGCGTAGGCTTTGACTGCTTGCAGCGGTTGGTTGAATTCGTGGCTTAGTGCAGCTGACATCTGGCCCAGCGCCGACAGTTTGCCCGCCTGCACGAGGCCCGCTTGCGTACGCCTCAGCGTCTCTTCTGTGCGGCGCCGCTCTGCGATCTCGTGACTCAGGGCGGCGGTCCGCTCCTCCACCCGGCGCTCCAGCAGCTTTTGCGCGCGCTCGCGCTGTGCGGCGCGTTGGCGCAGAAACCGTGCGGCGACGATCATCAGCACACCCAGTAGCGCGAGAATTGCGAAAAGTACCGCCGCCTGCATGCGTGCGGGCGCCGCGCGCTTCAGCGACGTCACGGTCCAGCCTGCTGGGCGCGATGTCGTGCTGGACGCGAGCAGGTATTCAGCGCCTTCGATAACTGCCAACTTGGTGCCGCCCGGTCCAATTTTGCGATCTACGCTTAGCGGTGTCAGCCGATCCAGCGGATATTGTCTGTTCTGCTCAATTTCGGCACGCCGGGCCGGGGTCAGCGGGACGCTTGCGCGCAGCCGCCACTCAGGCCGGCTGGCCATGAATACAACTCCGGCGCGGTCGGTCACCATGATATCGGACGATGCCTCACGCCACCGGGCCTCGAATGCGTCGACCGTAAACTTGACCGCGATGACGCCAATGATGCGCGGGCCGTCCCGCACCGGAGCGGCATAGAAATACCCCCGCTCGCCCGATGTCGTACCGAGGGCGAAATACTGCCCCAACCCACCTGAGAGGCCTTGGGTAAAATAAGGTCGATAGCTAAAGTTGCGCCCGACGAACGAGCGCTCCTTGCGATAGGAACTTGCCGCGATGGTTAGCCCCGCCGTGTCCATCAGATAGACGTCCGATGCCGTGACCGAAATCGCCGTGTTCAGCAAAATTGCGTTCACCCCTGCTGCAAGATCGCGATCATCCGGGCTGCGCAACAGCTCCACCAACTCGGGCCTTGCGGCGATCAGATGCGGCAAAGGCGCGTAGCGATCCAGTGCGGAGCGTAGTCCATCCCCAACGAGCCGCGCGGTCACGCGGTTCTGCTCTGCCGCCTCTTTCATGAAGTACCGCTGGACCTGAGGCCAGACCAGCACAGCCATCAGCAGCGCAAACGCGCCCATCTGAAGGATAAGAGACCAACGGGCCGAGATACGAGGGGTGCGCGATGCCATGCTGCTCAGCATAGTGCGGGCTGCACCGCTAATCCAGACGGCGCGACAGGCGCTGCTGAACCCAACATGACGGGCCGCCCTAGTTGTTAGTGCCGTCATTGCCACTCGTTGAGGACAGCAGATTTTCGCGTGTGTCCGGCAGGTCGGCGGCGTCTGCCTGCCGTTCCAAGTCATCTACTTCGGAGGCAAGATCGCCCTCGCCAGATGTGGAATTTGCCGCATCACTGATCCTTGGGATGGGTGTGGGCGCCTCTTGATCGCTGCTCGATTCCGGCGCGTGGCGGACCAGCACCCCATTGGGAAAGATAATCTCGCGCGAAGCGTCGGGCATCGAGATGCCGGCATTTTGCAGTGCCTGCTTGACCTGCCTCATCAGCGCTGAGCGGACTTTGAAGATGGAGTAAGCTTTCCCGTCAAACCAGTATTGGACACGAATATCGACCGTCGAGGCACCCAATTCGTCGACCAGCGCGTTCGGCTCGGGATCATCCAGCACGGCGGGATGCGAACGCAGCGCCTCAATAATAACAGCCTGCGCGTCAGGTACGGAGTCGTCATAACCGATGCCGACGATAAATTCCGAACGCCGGTTCGGATTGGTCGAGAAATTCTCGATAATGCTTTTGAATACGAGCGCGTTCGGGATCTGAACATGGTTGCCATCCATAGTCAGCAGAACGGTCGTGCGCATATTCAGGCTTTGTACAATACCCTGATGCCCTGCGACGCGTATCCAATCGCCAGCGCGAAACGGATTTCGGACGCTGAGCAAAATACTGGCCAGCGAGTTTTCCGCAATCTCGCGAAAGGCGAGGCCGAGGATGATACCGACCAGACCCGTACCCCCCAGTACGGTGACGGCGAGGCGGGTTAGCCCGGCAACCTGAAGCACCAAGTAGAGACCGATCAGAAGAACAGGGATCGATAGCGTACGTGCCACGAACTGAAGCAGTAGCGGCGATGGAATACGCGCGCGCAGCCAATGGCGCGCAAGAGCAGCGACGCCGCGCGACAGCATCCACGCCAGAAACAGGATCAGCAACGACACCACAGTCAACGGCGCAAACCATTTCGCGCGCTCGGCCAGCCTGTCGATCTCTCGCCATGTCGGGGCCAGATCCCAGCTAACTTGAGTGTCCACCTCTATTCGGTCGACGACGGCGACGACGCCTTCGGTGCGCAGGGCCAACTGGCGGGCCCATTCCTTGCGCTCATCCGTCTCGGCCAGCGCATCAAGGAAAACAATTCCCTCGCTTACCGATATTTCCAGCGCGTCAAACCATTTGCTGGCCAGCAGGATCCGCCGCAACCTGTCCTCGATCTCCGAATCGCGGACACTGGGGGCGACGGCCACCTCCTTTTGCGGATCGCTGGCCGCCGTTTCCGTATCAGTCGGCGCTGTCTGAGCGCCCGACGGACCGCCTGCGGCCAAGGCCACGGCGACACACAGGATCGCGGCGCAGGCTAGGTGCCTGAATGAATGAAGCGGCGAATATAAAAGCGTCATCGGATACCTGTTCGTCAAGGCGCGGCGAAACATCATGTTCGCGGCAGCGTCCATAGTTTCAGCCGCAGCGCTAACGTGCAAGTAAGCCCGGACCTGTTTCGTGCAGGGATCAGCGCCGATAATCGAGCCGCGGTCGATAAACCGATCAAGGGCGTGGACGTAAACCGCGAACTGCGTTGAACGTATTGGTTTGCATTGATCGCGCGGGTACGCACAAAGTGCATCAAAACTGGAGAGTACGAGATGATTATCTATGGATTGAACACCTGCACGACGTGCCAAAAGGCGCGCAAGGCTCTGGAGGCAGACGGCAAGGACGTGACATTTCGTGATATCCGCGCCGACCCTCTGAGCGAGGCTGAATTGGCCAAATTGATCGCTGAATTCGGGGGCCGCCTCGTAGACCGGACGTCGAACGATTATCGCGGCCTCAACGACTGGCTCAAGAATTCCGAAGCCGAGGCGCAGATTTCGGCTAAGCCCAAGCTGATGGCCCGCCGCGTCATACGAGACGGGGATACCCTCTATCTGGGTTGGGACGATGAAGTTCAGCAGGCCTTGCTGAAACAGTAATCGGCAAGCGCGAACGGTCTGCGCTATTCCATCGCGGCAACATTCACGGACGAATGCAATGTCAGAGCAGCCCTGATATGGAGGATCTGCGCGATCTCGTTTTTCCGAAGCTCGCGAATGCTAGTCACTCGCTGTGTGAGCTGAGTCTGCAAACTGGCCTAACAAAGAAGTCGCTCGTCCACTAGACGACGCTGCATGGCAGCACTAGCTATAGGGTGGGAGGACAACATTTCCGTCGGCGTAGTCCGACGAAACTATGAGGTCAGAACTCGTGGCTCAGGAAACCGTCCGTATCCAACCCTTCATCAGGCGATTGTGGAAATCTGACCAGCCGAAATTGGTCGATCACTTTCAGAGACTCGACGAAAAAACGCGCCGCCTTAGGTTCGGGGGCACAGTAAGTGAGGGATTTGTTCGGGAGTATGCTGAGCAGATCCTGTCGAACGCCGCCGTGAATTTCGGCTCTTTTCCTGACAACGAACTGCGCGGTGTCGCAGAATTACGCGGCCTCTTGGATAGCTGGCCTCGAAGTGCAGAAGTTGCTCTTTTGGTTGAACCGGAATGGCAGGATGCGGGGATAGGCGAGGCTTTGCTCAACCGCCTCGTTGCCGCGGCGCAGAACCGGGGGATAAAAACGCTCCATATGCTGTGCCTGCGCGAAAATTTGAGCATGCGGAACCTAGCGAAGAAGCACCACGCCACTCTTGAGGTCGACATCGGCAACGTCGAAGCCACGCTTGCCCCGCCTTGGCCAACACCGCTGTCAATGTTCGAGGAAATGTTCGGCGACACACGCAGCTATCTGGACACGTTTTTTCACCAGCCTAAGTGATTAAACGCATCCGCATTCGCGCAGATTGCCAGCAAGGTATTGGCGGATGAAAAGTTTATCTGACCGACACGGTAGAAATTGTCTCACTTTGTCCGCGCATTTGAACAAGGCGGCGACCGGAGTAATTTGACGGCAGCCCGGTAGAGCGGTCATCTGACATTGGCTCGCGAAAAGGTCAGCTTGTTTTGCGCATAGTTGATAACTCATGGAAAGCCGCGAACTGCTAGGACGTTGTCCTGCGCCGTCAATATTGCTGCTTTTTTGGGAAGGTTGGAGCGTTCACGCGGAAGACATTTCTAGCTTGTCAGCGCTGCCTCCAACCATACGGTGCTTTTCGACAATATCCCCACTGAGTCGCCTCGGATAGATGAAGTCCATATTTTGGGCGTGCGCCGAAGAAACGGATCATCAGAGTTTCCGATGGTGATTCAGGCGTCGACGTATATACGCCCAATTGGCTCCTTTGCCTACCAAGGCGGGATGAGGAATCATCCGGCGCGTCGACCTGTCATCGGTGATGCATGGCTACAAAACCGGGAGATCTTATGTCCCGCAAATGGATTGACCCCAGCCCACCGCAGACATAGCGCCTCCGAACCATCGCTGCTTTTCTTACATGGCTCATGGCAAAATTAACTTTATACGTCAGTATGATGGGATGCAATTTCGGCTTTGCGTCGCCAGCCGTTGAAGCGCATAACAGCTAGCGTCGCAGCGTTTTTTCCGCCTCCTCGCGGCTGTTTCCTTGCCAAGCGAAATCGAGACGTTAGGGTAAAACCCTAGATCGTCGTCTCCTGACTGCCTTGCAGAAAAATGAACGTGCGATCGCTCTGGGAGGAGGAAATATGTCAAATAATCGTAATGTTAACCGACGCTCGTTTCTGACGAAATCGGCCCTTGCAGGTGGTGTTGCCACTGGCAGCATGCTTGCTGCGCCAGCCGTTCTTGCGCAGGCACCGATTGTCTTAAAGATGCAGACATCGTGGAACGACGCCAATATCTGGCAGGAATTTGCCCGTGATTATGCCACTCGGGTGGAAGAAATGTCTGGTGGTCGTCTCAAGGTAGACGTGCTGCCCGCCGGTGCTGTGGTCGCTGCATTCCAGGTGTTGGATGCGGTGAATGATGGCTTGATCGATGCAGCACAGTCGGTTTCCGCTTACTGGTACGGCAAAAACAAAGCCGCATCACTGTTCGGCACTGGTCCGGTCTTTGGCGGCTCGTCGACCGCGATGCTCGGATGGTTCTATGAAGGGGGCGGCCAGGAGCTTTATCGTGAGCTGACCCAAGATATCATGGGCCTCGATGTGGTCGGTTATCTCGGCTTCCCAATGCCGGCACAGCCATTCGGCTGGTTCAAGGAGGAAGTGAACACCGTCGCCGACCTTAACGGATTCAAATATCGTACCGTGGGTCTTGCCGCTGATCTGATGGCCAGCATGGGTATGTCCGTGGCGCAGTTGCCGGGCGGCGAAATCGTCCCCGCGATGGAGCGCGGGGTGATCGACGCATTCGAGTTTAACAACCCATCGTCAGACAAAGACTTTGGCGCGCAGGACGTGGCCAAGAATTACTATCTATCGTCCTACCACCAAGCGTCCGAGGCCTTTGAGTTTCTGTTCTCGAAGACCTTCCTTGAGGATCTGGACCCAGACCTTCAGGCGATCCTGAAATACGGCGTCGAAGCTGCGTCGACCGCGAACAGCAACAAGGCGATGCGCCGCTATTCAGAAGACCTTCAGTGGCTCCAGAACGAGGCCGGCGTCACTGTTCACCGCACTTCCAAAGAGATCCTTGATGCCGAGCTCAAGGGCTGGGACGACCTGATCCCAGAGCTGGAAGCCGATCCGTTTATGAAGAAGACTCTCGATAGTCAGCGTGAGTGGGTCGAGAAAGTTGGCTTCTACGAACTGATGAACGCGCCCGATTATGCGCTAGCCTATGACCATTATTTCCCCGGCAAGCTCAAGCTCTGACAGAGATTGAGGATGCATGAAACACTCTCCGGCACATGGCGTGCCGGGGAGCTTATGCGACTTACGGGGGCACTATGGTAGCATTCATTGGGTTTGCCGATAACCTTTCTGCATGGTTCGGGAAGGCTTTTGCTTGGCTGATCCTCCTGATGTCGCTGGGGACAGGTTACGAAGTTTTCGTCCGCTACGTGATGAACAACCCAACTGCTTGGGCGTTGGACGTTTCGTTTATCATGTATGGGACGCTGTTTATGATGGGCGGTGCCTATACCCTGTCGCGCGGCGGGCATGTGCGGGGGGATTTTCTGTACCGGCTCTTGCAACCCAAGACCCAAGCCAAGATCGATCTGGTGCTGTATCTGATCTTCTTTTTTCCTGGCGTTACCGCACTGATCCTATCAGGCTGGAAATATGCCGCGCGGTCATGGCAATACGGCGAAGTGTCGGTCAACAGCCCGGCAGGCGTTCCGATCTACCAGTTCAAAGCGGTAATCGTGGCCGCCGGGATCCTGCTGTTCATTCAAGGTATGGCGCAAGTGTGCCGTTGCATCCTCGCGATGCGCGACAATTACTGGCTTGAAGCGGATGAGGACGTGTTTGAGACCGAAGACCTCATGATGCGAGCGGTCAACAAGGCCGAGAAAGACCATATCACATGACCGATCCGCAAATCGCCTTGATGATGCTTGGGCTGTTCATCGCCTTTGTTTTCCTTGGCTTTCCTATTGCTTTCACACTGATGGCTATGGGCATAGGCTTTGGCTATTACGCCTATTTTGACGCACGTCGCATGTGGCGCAGCTTTGATCGGCTTGACGAGGGGGCGGGCCAGTGGGAGCAATGGTCGACCTGGTTCGAGGGGTTGTTTAACAACCGAATATTCGATCTCTTCGTGAACCAGACGTACACAGTGATGGCCAACGAAGTGCTGACAGCTGTACCCCTGTTCCTGTTCATGGGCTATATCGTGGAACGCGCGAACATCGTTGACCGGCTCTTCTCGACGCTCAACATCGCCTCCAAGAACGTACCCGGGTCAATGGGCGTCGCCGCACTGATCACCTGTGCGCTCTTTGCCACGGCCACGGGGATCGTGGGGGCCGTGGTGACGCTTATGGGGCTGCTGGCGCTGCCTGCAATGCTCAAGGCGCGATATGATCCGTCATTTGCTGCGGGCATCATCTGTGCGGGCGGTACGCTGGGCATCCTGATACCGCCTTCGATCATGCTGATCGTCTACGCGGCGGCAACCAATGTCTCCATCGTGCGGCTATATGCTGCGGCCTTGCTGCCGGGACTGACGCTTGTGGGCCTCTATCTGGTCTATATCGTCGGCCGATCGATCCTTCAGCCGTCCTCGGCACCGCGTCCCACCGATGACGAAGTGCCGGACATGCCAATGGGCAAGCTGCTGTTGATGATCGCCACGTCTTTCGTGCCGCTCGCCTTCCTGATCTTTGCGGTGCTGGGGTCTATCCTGTTCGGCCTAGCCACCCCAACCGAGGCCGCGTCAATCGGGGCATTGGGCGGGATTTTCTTGGCCTTCGTCTATCGTGCCATGACTTGGCAGCGGATGCGCGAAAGCGTCTATCTCACCGTGCGCACCACGGCGATGGTCTGCTGGCTCTTTGTCGGCTCCTACACATTTTCCGCAGTGTTTTCGTATCTTGGTGGCGAGCAGGTGATTTCCGCGTTCGTGCAGTCACTGGATCTGTCACCGATCATGTTCCTCATCCTTGCGCAGCTCATCATCTTCTTGCTGGGCTGGCCGCTGGAATGGTCCGAGATTATCATCATCTTCGTGCCGATCTTTCTGCCGCTGCTGGCGATCTTCGACATTGATCCGTTATTTTTCGGCATCCTTGTGGCGCTCAACCTGCAGACCAGTTTTCTGACGCCGCCAATGGCCATGTCGGCCTACTACCTCAAAGGAATTGCACCGCCGGAGCTGCGCCTGACGCAAATTTTCAAGGGCGTGATGCCGTTTTTGTTCTGCGTGATCGTGTCGATGGTTCTGATGTATATCTTCCCGTCTATCGTTTTCTACCTGCCGGAGCTGTTCTATGGAGGCTGAGGCAACACAGTCAGGCGCTAGTGCCCCTGCATCCAGCAAGCCCCCCAGCGTTGCGCTGCTACGCGAACGGCTGGCATCAGGGGCGCTGGACGCAATCACGTTGGTGGAAGCATACATCGCGCGGATTGAAGCGCGCGAGCCCGATGTTGGCGCATGGGCATGGTTCGATCCCGAATTCGTTCGCGCGCAGGCCCGCACGATGGATGCACACCGCCGCGCAGGCCGCCCATTGGGGCGGTTGCACGGGCTGCCTGTGGGCCTCAAAGACATCATAGACACTGCGCGCATTCCCACGGCCAACGGCTGTGCGCGGGATGCCGGGCGCGTGCCGTTTCGGGATGCTTTCGTCGTGGAGCGGCTCAAGAAAGAGGGCGCGATCATCATGGGCAAGACGGTCACGACCGAGCTTGCCTTCATGCATCCAGGCAAGACCGCCAATCCGCATGATCTGGCCCACACGCCG
>JAGXGX010000156.1 GCA_024636515.1 Roseovarius sp. | reverse complement strand
TTGATCGCGCCGGGCGGAAAACCCACCTCGCCCGCCAACTCGGCCAGACGCAGACATGCAAGGCACGCATCTTCGGCAGGCTTCAGCACGGTCGAATTGCCCATCGCCAACGCTGGCGCCAGTGCGCGGCCAAACATCTGAGCCGGGTAATTCCATGGAATGATGCAGGCGATCACGCCGTAGGGCTCGCGCACGACCTGCACATTATAGCCCGCCATGAACGGGATCACCTCACCATGAACCTTGTCGGCGGCGCCGCCATAGAACTCGAAATAGCGCGCGCACGCGATCATGTCGGCGCGGGCCTGCTTGATCGGCTTGCCGTTGTCGCGGCTCTCTAGTTGGGCCAGCGCCTCGGCCTCTTCCAATATGCGCAGGCTAAACTTTTGCATCAGGCGGCCACGCTCCGCGGCTGTCATATGGCCCCAATCGCCAGTATCGAACGCGGTGCGTGCAGCCTTGACCGCTGCGCTCACGTCATCGGCGTTTGAGGCCGCGATGGTGGTGAACACCTCGCCGTCAATAGGCGATAGCACGTCCATCTCTTCGCCCGATGCAGCGGGCAGCCAGTCGCCCCCGATCAGGTTCATCGGCGTCGGCAGGGTCATGTCTTTCGGCATTATGCCGTCTCCTTCTTTTCGTCGAGCGAGCCTTCGGCGACTGCGCCGCGCTCGATTACGAAGGTTTGGCTGGCAAACCCGCGCAGCAGGGACGGGTTCGATTCCGTGATGATCAGTGTCACGTTCTTGTCCGAGTCGCGCAGTTCGCGCAGCGCGTCTGCATAGCGTTTCGCCAGCGCCGGGGCGAGGCCCTGAAACGGCTCGTCCAACATGATCAGCTTGGTGCCCAGCATCAAAGCGCGGCCCAGTGCCACCATTTTGCCCTGCCCGCCCGATACGTTGCCGGCGGGGCGATCCGCCATCTCGCGCAGCTCGGGCAGGATATGATACACGCGGTCCAGCCGCCCTTGCGTTGTGGCAGCGTCCAGTTTGGCCACTTGTGCAGGTAGCAATATGTTCTCTTCGACGGTGAAGGCCGAAAACAGGCGGCGGTCCTCCGGCGCATAGCCGATCCCTAGCGCCGGACGCTTGGAAGGGGCCATTCCGGTGATGTCCTGACCATCAAATTTGATCTCGCCCGTGACATTGGTAAAGCCCATAACCGAGCGGAGCAGCGTCGTCTTGCCCGCGCCGTTGCGGCCAATCAGCGCGACGGTGCCAGATGCCGGGATAATGAAATCCAAGCCGCGCAGAATAGGAATATTTCCGATCGACGCGTTGGCGTTGTGAAAGCTCAGCATCAGGCCACCTCTCCGATGACTTCGCGAATGACGTCGGGATGCTCCAGCACCTCCTGCGGCGATCCGCGCATTTCGATCTTGCCCATGTTCCAGACGGCAACCTCATCCGCGTATTTCTCGACGATGCCCATGTCGTGCTCGACAAAGACTGCAGTGACCTCGGCCTCAGCCAACGCTTTGACCAAAATCTCCATCACGTCGAATTTCTCGGAGCTGGCAACGCCTGATGTCGGCTCATCCATCAACAGCAGCTTGGGCTTGAGCGCCAGCGCCACGGCGATGTCGATCAGCTTGCGCTGCCCCTCGGACAGCTCGTCCACCTGCCGGTGGGCGACGTCGGTGCAGTTAATCATGTCCAGCAGATGCATCATCTCCGCCCGCTGCGAGACGTCCTTGAGCGCGCGGATCGGGTTTTTCAGCCGGTCGCGGGCAGCGACGGCGATCAGCAGGTTTTCCAGCGCCGTATGCTCGGTGAACAGCTGCGGGATCTGGAACGCGCGCGCCACGCCGCGCCGCGTAATCTGACGTGGGGACAGGGGCGTGACGTCCCTGCCCTCGAAATAAACCTTGCCCTTGGCCGGTTTCAGCCAGCCGGTGCAAATGTTCAGAAACGTGGTCTTACCCGCACCATTCGGACCGATGATCGCAAGGTTTTTTCCCGCGTCGATCTGGATCGAGACGTTGTCGGCGGCAACAACTCCGCCAAACCGGATCTCAAGCCCCTTGGTTTCCAGCAAATGGGTCATTCGTCCTCCTCCCTTTTGCCTGCGATGCGTACCATCACGCTATTATAGATCCCGGCGATGCCGCCCGGTGCAAAGAGGATGATAATCAGCAAGAAGACGCCCAGCACCATCTGCCAAACGTCCCCGGCGAAGGCCGACGCATAGGTGCGCACGATCTCATAGATCGCGGCACCTACCAGTGCGCCCGGCACCGATCCGGCACCGCCGAGGACGGCGATAAACACCATCTCGCCCGACCGGATCCAGTAGGCGTATTCCGGCGTTACGACGCCCTGCACCAGCCCCATCAGGATACCGCCGGTGCCGCACAGCATGGCCGACAGGACGTACCCGTTCAACATCACGCGCTGAGGCGACATGCCCAGATATTGCAGGCGCGTCTCGTTCGTCTTGATCGTGCGGAATAGCTGACCGGCGGGCGATTCCAGCCAGCGCATAGAAAACCAGCCGAGGCCCAGCGCCAGAGCAAGCGCCAGATAGAACATGAAGAGCTCGTAGTTGCCCCTCTCCAGCTCCATCCACAGGACGGTGGGACGCGGCAGGCGCATACCGTCGGCGCCGCCGGTATAGTGATAGAATTTCTCAAGGATTGACCAAAAGATCATCGAAAACGCGAGGTTTAGCATCGCGAAAAAGATGAACCGGTACCTCGCCACAAAGAGGCCAATGATGACGCCTGATAGCACCGCCGCGGTGATACCCAGCAGCAGCACGATCACCAGATCGGCGCCCGGCATCAGCATCAGAGTGAACGCCCCACCATAGGCCGCGATTGCAAAGAAGAGCGCGTGACCAAAGGACACCTGACCACTGCGCAAAAGCACCGTGATGCCCATGACAGCGATGCCCTTGGCCAGTGCCAGCGTCAGAAGCACTTGCAAGGCGGGCGCCGCGAACGGGACCAGCGCCAAGAGGACGAGCAGGATGACGGGAATGATGATACGGATAGACATATACCTTGCCCCCCTCAGATCTTGCGCGCCGCAGGACTGCCAAACAGCCCCTCGGGGCGCACCAGCAGCACGGCAACCATGATCAAATACGGCACCAAGACTTGGGTTTCGGGCCAGACATAGACGGCAAACGACCGCCCAAGGCCGATCAGCAACGCGGTCAGTGCGGCACCCTCAATCTGGCCAAGGCCAGCGGTAGCGACGACGGCAAAGGACAGCACGATCATGTCCGCGCCGATGCCCGGCAGGATCGACGTGGTTGGGGACGCCAGCGCACCGCCGAGGCCCGCAAGGCCCGCGCCCACGATGAACGTCAAAAGGAACACCTTGTCGGCGTCGATGCCAATGGCCTGCGCCGCCTCACGGTCTTCGGTGGTGGCCGTGATCAGCTTGCCCGCCAGCGTGCGCCGGAGGAAAAAGCGCAGCCCAAAGAGCAGCAGGACCGCGACGATCGGCAAAAGGATGAGCTGGTAGACGGTGTAGTTGACCGAAAACGCCCGGACAGTGCCCAGGAGTTGCAAGGCCGTTGACTCAAAGATTGGCTGCGTGCCCCAAACAAGACGCTGGACGTCCTCGAGGATCATAAAGATCGCGAAGGTAACCAACAGCTGCAGGACTTCGGGCTTGTGATAGATGCGCCTGAGCAGCAGCCATTCTATCGGACCGCCAAGGACCGCACCGACCAACACGGCCGAGATCAGCATGCACGGAAAGGAAAATATCGGCGGCAAGCCGGCCGAAACGATGAATGTGGTGAGTGATGCCGTCAGATACGCACCAACAGCGTAGAACGAGCCGTGCGCGACGTTCAGGATGCGCATCACCCCAAATATCAGCGTGAGGCCAACGGCGACAATAAAGACGAGCGCCGCGTAGGCGATACCGTCGAACAAGGCGAGCAGGAACAAGGTTAGGTTCATGTGGGTCCACACTGTTTCAAGGCGGTAATTACGGGTGGCGGCGCGGTGCAGGCGGGCGCGGATACTCGACCCTTAATGCAGAACGCTGACTTGGTCCGAGCGGCGGTGGTGCAGACGGGGCCCCCGGCGTGCGGAGGCCCCGAAAAGTGTCAGAATAGCCGATCAGTTCTCGTACGTGTCGACGGTCAGGGTATCGACCCAGCCCGGCTGCAGCGCGCCAACCCAAGCGACCGATTCCTCGCCCACGGGTGTTGTCAGCTCGGCGCCATCAAAGATCATGATGTTCTCAAGCGTGGCGAATGGCAACTCGCCAGCTTGGACCGAGGTGCCCAGCAGCTGTGCCTCGACGCCTTGATGATCCTCGCGCAGGGTGACGGGACGGCCTAGACCCTGAAACTCCAGCCCGGCAAACGCCGCGATGATCTCATCCTCAGTGGGCCAGCCTTCGCCCTTGGTTTCTGCAGCCTTGTCGTAGGCAGCCTCCAGCGCGGCGAGGCCTTGGCTCATGTGAAAGACGGGATAGATCGCTTTGTTGCCGGTCTTTTCCTCAAACTTCGCCATGAACGTTTTGAAATCTTCGTCATCGCGGCGCTCGGGGTGGTTCCAGTAGTGATCACCGCGTGCGCCCACAATGTGGCCAGACGGCAGGCTACTACCCAAACGCTCTAGCGAGCTTTCGGCCAGCGGCAGAACGAAGGTCGACACTTCGGTCAAACCGCGCTGAGCGGCCTGCTGAACGAAGGTATCCAGATCGCCGCCCCATGAGGTCGACAGGATAATGTCGGGCTGCAAGGCTTGCAGGCGCGAGATTTCGGTCGAAAAGTCGGGCGAGCCAAACTTGGGGAAGAATTCGCCGACGACTTCGACGTCAGGGCGCAGTGCCTTGAGTGCGGCGCTAAAGATGTCCCAGCTGTCACGGCCCCAAGCGTAGTCTTGATTGACGACGGCGATGGTCTTGAAGTCGGGCTTGGTCTTGAGCAGATAAGCAACGGTCGCCAGCATCTCGGTGCCGGCATGGGCCTGACTGCGAAAGACGTATTTGTAGCTGTCTTCCTCAAAGATCTTTTGCGTGCCGCAATCCCACATAATGTTGATAACTTTCAGATCTTCGGCCAGTGGCGCGATTGTCTTGCAGTTACCCGACGAAATCGCTGCGAGCATGGCATCGGCGCCATTTTCGACCAGACGGCGATATTCGGTGGTCAGCACTTCGGTGCCGGCACCCTCGTCGATAAAGGTCAGTTCCAGCGGAACGCCTTGAATGCCGCCAGCCTCGTTGATCTGCTCGGCCATGATTTCAGCCGCGTCCTTGGCGGGCACGCCAAAGACGGATGCCGGTCCGGTCAGGAAGGCGGTCACGCCCACCTTGATCGCGTCAGGCTTGTCCTGCGCAAACGCTGCCAGCGGCAGTGTGATGCAGGCTGCAGTGGCCATGAGTAGTTTTTTCATTATCGTCTCTCCCCGTTTTTTGTTGATTTGGGCCGCCCCCACCGAGGACAGGCCCGCGATGCGATCAGCGTATCGCGATCGGATTGATGATCATCTGGACAGCGCCCTTGATGCGCGCCTGTCCCAGTACGAACAAGAATTCATGGACGCCGTCCTGCGCCAACTCGCGCGTGTCCATGTTTTCAAGGATATAGATGCCGTTCTGAGGTTGCAGGATCTGATGCGCGCGGAACGCCTCGCCTTCGGTTTCGGCAGGAACGACCTCCATGCCCCAAGTATCTGCGCCTACGGCCATCACGCCCAATGAGGCCAGATATTCAGCGCCGCTGACACCCAGACCCGGCTCGGTCGCGCCAAAGCGCTCGGGATCGGCATTGTCGCCGTCCAGAAGGTTCATCCAGTTGGAATTAAACAGCACGACGTCGCCCTCGCCCAAGGTCACGCCCTGCGCCTCGGCGGCAGCTTTGATATCTTCTTCGGTGTAGGGCGTGCCGGACTCGACCATATCGACGCCGAAATGCTTGGCCATGTCCAGCATGACACCGCGCCCGACGAGGCCCGGCAGCTTCTCCAGCCCCAGCTTGCTAAGGCCGGCGGCACCGGCGAATTCGTCATCGGTGTGGCCGTTGTAATACATGTGGTCGACGCCAGCATGGCCCAGACCGTCGATCTGCGGGCCGATACCCAGCCACCCCATAAAGATGTCGTCGTTATAGGTGAACGCGTTGTCACCCAGACCCTTGGTCGACACTTGATTGGGCTGAAGAACGGTGACTGACAGGCTGCGCGGCGGGAAAGCAGGCGTATCACTGCCGACAATTATACCAAGGCTATAGACCTTGCCCGTCGTCACGAGGCTGGCTGCGGATTTAACCCGCTCGGGCGTCATGGTGTTGGCAGCGCCAATTTCGTCATCCGCGCCCCATTTGGACGTGGCCCAGTCAGGCTTGGCCGTCTCATCGGCAAAGGCAGCGGTGGACAGGCATGCAAAAAGGGTCGCGGTTGCGAATTTGTGTGCGGTGCGCATCATCATCCTCCTCCCAAAGTTATGAATGATCCGAGCATAAGCGCGATCTTTACGCTGCGACTAATAGTTTGTACCTCCTCCTGTCATAGTCAACGCTTATATCTCTTGGAGCGTCCGACCCTTTCGTAATTCGCTAAATGGAGGCAATGTTAGCCAGCCCGGCACCATAGACCACCGGACGCGACATGGGAGAGAGCATATGAAAATCACCGCAGCCGTACTGATGCGCGACGGAATCACCTCGGACTTTGCAAAGGAGGCACCATTGGAGGTGCGCGAGGTCGAATTGGCCCCGCCGGGGCGCGGCGAAGTGTTGATCCGCGTCGGCGCGGCAGGCGTCTGCCACTCCGATTTGTCGGTGATCAACGGCACGCGCCCCCGCCCCCTGCCGATGGCACTGGGCCATGAGGCGTCGGGCTATGTCGAGGAAGTGGGCGCTGGTGTCGATGACCTAAAACCGGGCGATCACGTCGTATGCATCTTTGCCCCCGGTTGCGGCAAGTGTATCCCCTGCGCCGAGGGCCGTCCGGCCCTGTGCGAACGCGCGGCCAAGCACCACGGCGTGGGCGAGTTGATGACAGGTGCGCGCAGACTTACGATGGACGGCAAGCCACTGAACCACCATGTCGGCGTATCGGCCTTTGCCACCCATGCGGTGCTGGATCGACGGTCACTGGTCAAGGTAGAGCCTGACCTGCCAGCGCACGTATCAGCCTTGTTTTCCTGCGCGATGCTGACTGGCGCGGGCGCGATTTTTAACACTGCGCGAATCGTGCCGGGGCAGACCGTCGCGGTTATTGGCCTTGGCGGTGTGGGTTTGTCGGCGGTCCTTGGCGCCGCAGCCGCGGGCGCAGGTCGCGTGATCGCCATCGACCCGTTCGAGTCAAAAATGGAAGCTGCGCGCAGCATGGGCGCGACCGACTGCATCAAAGCGGACGAGAACACCGTTCAGGCCGTGCGCGACCTGACAGGCGGCGGCGTCGATTGCGCGGTCGAGCTCGCAGGTTCAATCAAGGCGCTGGAGACGGCGTATGAGATCACCCGCCGAGGCGGCCTGACCGTAACGGCCGGCCTGCCGCATCCCGATCAGCGCATGGCGCTCAACGCGCTAAAGCTGGTGGCAGAAGAGCGTACTTTGAAAGGCAGCTACATCGGATCATGTGTGCCGCAGCGCGATCTGCCGCGTATGTTTGCGCTCTATGAACAGGGCAAACTGCCAGTCGAAAAGATGCTGAGCCACCGGGTCAAGCTAGAGGATATCAACATCGCGATGGACCGCCTGAACGATGGAACAGCGATCAGGCAGGTCGTCGATTTCAACTAAGCGCGGCCCGCGGGCATCCTTGACAATCCATAGGCACGCCTTCTAGCTGACATCGCTTTTGCAAAGGGCCCGCCTGTGGACATCCGACAGATGCGTTACTTCATCGCTATCGCCGAGGCGCCGTCCCTATCGGCGGCGGCCGCCATATTGGGCGTGGCGCAACCGTCCCTGTCACAAAACGTCGTGCGCATGGAGGAGGAGCTAGGCGTGCGTCTGGTCGAGCGTAGCCCGCGCGGCACCGTCCTCACCGACGATGGCACCCTGTTCCTGCGCCACGCGCGCACCGTCTGCGCCGCGTTCGAGAACTGTCTGGATGAGATGCGCGACGCCAGCGGCGCACTGCGCGGCAAGGTCAGCTTTGGCATGCCGCCGTCGGTCTCTATGGTCATGTCCGTGCCAATGGCCGAAACGGTGCGCGTCGAATTCCCGGACCTGCGCCTGCGTGCCATCGAGGCGATGAGCGGCTATATCAAAACTTGGATCGACGACGGCACCGTCGATATCGGCTTTATCTATGATCTGCAAAAGGCCGACCATTTTCGCATTACCCACGTCCTGAATGAGCGATTGTTCTTTTTCTCCGCCCCCGATGCTTGGCCGCTGGACACGCCGCCGGGTGCGCCCGTCCGCCTGCGCGATCTGCAAGAGTTGGAGCTGATCCTGCCCAGCGCCCCGCACGGCCTGCGCAAAACCATAGAAGATTACGCTCAACCGCGCGGTGTGCAGTTAAACGTCACGATTGAAATGGATGCCATGACCCAGATCAAGGAGCTGGTCGCGCGCGGATCAGGCTACACGATCTTTGCCCCGGCAGCCGTCCACGATTTCGTTGCGCGGGGCGATCTGGTCAAGGCGCCGATCACCGACCCCGACATGGTTCGGCCCGTTTATTTGGCCACTAATCCGGCCCGCAAAAGCAGCAGGTCATGCCACGCCATCGCGCAAGTCACGCTGGACGTTGCGCGCGATCTGGTCCAGCGCGGCATCTGGGAAGGCGAGCTAGAGACATAGCGCAGCCCAATAGCGGGCAGACGTGATGGCTATTGGCCCGGCGCGCAGCGTTGCTGCACATATAGGCTGATACCGAAACGTGAGGCGAAACCATGGCATCCTTCCACCCCACCGCAGAATATGAGGACGTCCGCGCGGGCGTGGCATCGGTCTGCGCCGAATTCCCCGGCGAGTACTGGCGCGATCTGGATGCGCGGCGTGCGTACCCGGTACATTTCGTGCAGGCGCTGATCCGTGAGGGATACCTTGGTGCGATGATACCCGAAGAATATGGCGGACTGGGCCTGAGCCTGACCGCCGGCGCCGTCATCCTAGAGGAAATTCACCGCAGCGGCGGCAATGCGGCAGCCTGCCACGCGCAGATGTACACGATGGGCACCGTCCTTCGCCACGGCAGCGACGCGCAAAAGCAGGCGTATCTACCCGGCATCGCAGACGGCTCGCTGCGCCTTCAGGCCTTTGGCGTGACCGAGCCGACAAGCGGCACCGACACGCTGGCGCTGAAAACCGCCGCCAAGCGAGACGGCGACGACTACATCGTAAACGGCCAAAAAATCTGGATTTCACGCGCCGAACATTCCGATCTGATGATCCTACTGGCGCGCACCACCCCGCGCGATCAGGCAAAATCAAAGACTGATGGCCTGTCGGTATTCCTGATCGACCTGCGCGAATTGGTGGGCAACGGCGTCGAAATCCGGCCCATCCGCACGATGATCAACCATGCCACGACCGAGATATTCTTTGAAAACGCCCGCATCCCCGCCTCTGCCCTCATCGGCGAGGAGGGTATGGGGTTTCGCTATATCCTGTCCGGCATGAATTCCGAGCGTATCCTGATCGCAGCCGAGTGCATTGGCGACGCCAAGTGGTTCCTCGAAAAAGGCTCGGACTATGCGCGCGAGCGCGTCGTCTTCGGCAAACCGATCGGTGCCAATCAGGGCGTGCAATTCCCACTGGCGCGCGCCCACGCGCATATGATGGCCGCCGAGGCGATCGTGTACCGTGCCGCCGCGATGTACGATTCTGGCGACAACCCCGGCGTCGAGGCGAACACCGCCAAGATGCTGGCCGCCGATGCCAGTTGGGAGGCCGCCGAGGCGTGCCTTCAAACGCATGGCGGCTTCGGCTTTGCCGAGGAATATGACGTGGAGCGCAAATTTCGCGAAGCGCGCCTCTACCAAGTGGCGCCGATCTCGACCAACCTTATCCTGTGCTTCATCGCCGAGAAGGTGTTGGGCCTGCCCAAGTCCTACGGCGTATGAACGCAATCGCACCCCTTCTTGATCTGGCAGCGCTACCCGGAAGGGACATCCCCGCGCAGACGATGGGCATCGCACGCCTTTCGCTGCTGGATTGGATTATGTGCGGCCGCGCAGGCGTGGCGGAGCCTGTGTCTGGTATCCTGCGCGCCATGGCAGCCGCTGAAGGCGGCGCGCCGCAGTCCAGCGTCTTTGGCTCCGCCCGCGCGCCTGCCCGGATGGCTGCATTGGTCAACGGCGCGACCAGCCACGCACTGGATTACGACGACACGCATTTCGCCCATGTCGGGCATCTTTCGGTAGGGATCTATTCCGCAGCTTTGGCCGTGGGAGAGACGGCGGGCGCCAGCGCCGCAGACATCTGCGCCGCCTTCGCCATCGGCGGCGAGGCTGCAATCCGCATTGGTCTGCTGCTAGGCCGCGCGCATTACGAGCGCGGGTTTCACCAAACCGCCACCGCAGGCGCCTTTGGCGCGACCATCGCAGCAGGGCGGCTGCTGGGGCTGGACCGTTGCCAGATGCGCACCGCCATCGGCCTGTGCGCGACACGCGCGACCGGCCTGCGCTGCCATTTCGGCACGATGGGCAAGCCCTATAACGCCGGCGTTGCCGCCGCCGTCGGGGTGGAGTGTGCGCAGCTGGCACTTGCTGGCATGACCGCATCTGACGATGGCCTGCTAGGGCCGAACGGTTATGTCGCTACGCATACCGACGCGCCGGGCGATGAGCTGGCGATGCCATCCGGCGCATGGCTGCTGGACGATATGAAGTACAAACTGCACGCCTGCTGCCACGGCACCCACGCGATGATTGAGGCACTGAAGGCTACGGGCGCGGCCCTGACAAATGTGGCGCAAATCCACCTCCGCACCAATCCCCGCTGGCTGACAGTCTGCGATATCAAGACGCCACGCACCGGGGTTGAGGTCAAGTTCAGCTACGCATGGTTGGCAGGCATGGCGCTGCGCGGGGATGCCACCGGCAACGACCGGACCTTTACAGACGCGCTCGCCGCCGATCCGCAACTGGCAGAATTCGCCGCCCGCGTCACCGTCACTGGCGACGCGGGCCTCACCGACACGCAGGCGGCAGGCGACATTACCACCGTGGATGGCGGCACCCTGCCCTTCGCCCTTGACCTCGCCGCGCCCATCCCGCTGGATGCGCTGAAACGTAGCCTGCGCAGCAAGGCAGAGACATTGCTGGGCCCTACAGGCAGCTCGCTATGCGATGATCTTTCATCGCTTGGCGGCATGGGCGCAAACACACTCGGCGCGTTATTGGGGCCAGACCTATGAACGATTACTCCGACTGGATCGGCCGCAGCATCGTGCGTGAGGATATAGTCGCCCCCCGCCTTCTGGCAGAGTATCGCGCGACACTCGACGGCACGCTGGCACCGCTGGATGTGCCACCGGGCGTCGAGTTTTGCCTCGCGCCCGATATCTGCGCGCCGGATCTGCTGGGCCGCGACGGGCATCCGCGCACCGGGCTCTTTCTTCCGGATCTACCGCTGCCCCGCCGCATGTGGGCAGGTGGGCAAATAGACCGCATCGCACAGATGGCCCCCGGCGATGTCGTCAGGCGTACTTCAACCATTGAGGACGTCACGTTCAAGACTGGGCGCAGCGGGCAGCTAGGCTTTGTCACCGTGCGCCATGTCTATGCAGTCCACGGCGAGGCGCGCATAAACGAGCGGCAGGATATCGTCTATCGCGACGATCCCGCGCCGGGTGCGCCCGCGCCGAATGTGCCCCAAGCAGAGCCTTGGCCGGATTCCGAAGGGTGGGACATAATCACCGACCCTACCCTGCTTTTTCGCTATTCGGCCCTTACCTTTAACGGCCACCGTATTCACTATGACGCGCCCTACGCACGCCAGATTGAGGGATATAGCGGCCTCGTCGTACACGGCCCGCTTCAGGCGATTTGGATGCAGAACCTCGCTGCAACCCTCTTTGGCGCGGCGCCCACGCGATTCGAATATCGCGGCCTAGCCCCCCTGATCTGCGGTGAGGCTGTAAAAGTTGAGGCCCGGATGACCCCAAATGGCGCCGACCTACGCGTGCGGCGGACCTGCGACAACGCGGTCACGATGCAAGCCAGCGCGCAGCCCGCCTAGGCCAGACCGCAAGCCGGATCTCAATTTTAGACATGCTTCCAAATTATTTTTGCGAATGATTATCATTTTAGGTTGAATCTTGCGAGTGCTTCGCATTTACACTACCTCACCCGTAACTCATCCGAGGCTGCCCATGATACGACTTCTGCGCACATCTGCCGCCGCGCTAACATTGATCTCCACGCTTAGCGCCCCTGCCCTTGCAGCGGACCGTCCGATGAAGGTGGTCACTACCTTCACCATCCTGCAGGACATGGCCCAGAACGTGGCTGGCAGCGCCGCCGAAGTCGTCTCAATCACCAAGCCGGGCGCTGAGATTCACGGCTACCAGCCAACGCCGCAGGACATCGTGCGCGCCTCGGGCGCTGATCTGATCCTCTATAACGGCCTCAACCTAGAGCTGTGGTTTGAGCAGTTTCTGGCTAACTTGGGTGAAATCCCCTCGGCCACGCTGACGGATGGCATCGACACCATCTCGATCTCGTCGGGATCGTATGAGGGCAAGGCGAACCCCCACGCATGGATGGGCTTGGATAATGCGCTGATCTATATCGACAATATCGCAGCAGCATTCGCTGAGCATGACCCAGACAACGCAAGCACATACGCCGCCAACGCAGACGCGTACAAACAGCAGATCACCGATGCGGTGCAACCGCTGCGTGACCGCATCGCACAGATCCCCGAGGAGGACCGCTGGCTGGTGACTTGCGAGGGTGCATTCAGCTATCTGGCCCGCGATTTCGGCATGAAGGAGTTGTACCTGTGGCCGATTAACGCCGATCAGGTCGGCACGCCGCAACAGGTTCGCAGCGTCATTGACGGCGTTCGCGACAATGCCATCCCCGTCGTCTTTTGTGAAAGCACGGTCAACACCGACCCCGCCAAGCAGGTCGCGCGCGAAACGGGTGCCAGATACGCGGGTGAGCTTTACGTCGATAGCCTCAGCGGACCGGAAGGCCCTGTGCCAACCTATCTGGACCTTCTGCGCGTTGATGCCGAAACGATCGCGAGCGCGCTGGCACCGGGTACGAATTGAAACAAGTCCACCGCAGGCATCGCGCCGATAGACTGCTTTGAAATGAGGATACGCCAGATGTTGGACCGGACCACGGCCAAGACCTACGACACCAGCGAAACTGGCGCTGCGGGCGGCATCATGGCCGAGGACGTGACCGTCACTTATCGCAACGGCCACACCGCACTGCGCAACGCGACATTCGAAATACCGCGCGGCACGATTACGGCACTTGTCGGCGTCAATGGCTCTGGCAAATCGACGCTCTTTAAGGCGATCATGGGGTTCGTTCCAGCTGCCAGTGGCGAAATCCGTCTGCTGGGCCTTACCGTCAAGGAGGCGTTGGCCGCCAATCTGGTGGCCTATGTGCCCCAATCCGAGGAGGTCGACTGGGCCTTTCCAGTGCTGGTCGAGGACGTGGTGATGATGGGCCGCTACGGGCACATGGGCTTCCTGCGCCGCGCCCGCGCTGCCGATCATGCCGCCGTCGAACTGGCCCTGTCTCGCGTCGGAATGAGCGATTTTCGCCACCGCCAGATCGGGGAATTATCCGGCGGTCAGCGCAAGCGCGTGTTTCTCGCCCGCTCCCTTGCCCAAGATGGCCAGGTTATTCTGCTGGACGAGCCATTCACTGGCGTCGACGTCAAAACCGAAGAGCAGATTGTCGCCCTCCTGCGCGAGTTACGGGACGAGGGCCGCGTTATGCTGGTATCCACCCATAACCTCGGCTCAGTGCCCGAATTTTGCGACCGCACGGTGCTGGTCAAGGGCACAGTGCTGGCCTACGGGCCGACAGAAGAGACGTTCACCCGTGAAAACCTAGAG
>JAGXGX010000155.1 GCA_024636515.1 Roseovarius sp. | reverse complement strand
ATTTCGATAGATTGTCTCGCGCCCCGACAGGATCACATCTGGCGCAGTGGTGAATGTTGCCATGATCTTGCGCACGCCATCCGCCCTTTGCGCGGTGCAGGCGGCGCGCCCGCGGAAATCGAGGTTCGTCTTTAGTTTGACCGCCCACCCGAGGCCCGCCTCAAGCGGTGTATGATCCGGCCCGATATCGGATGCCCAGGCGCGATACCCCTTTTCCAAACGCAGCGTTTCGATCGCGCGGTAGCCGGCGTTGCGCAGGCCGTGGGGCGCGCCTGCCTCGGTCAGCTTGGCATAGACCGCACTGGCATATTCGGTGGGCACGTGCAGCTCCCAGCCCAGCTCCCCCACATAGGTCACACGCAGTGCGCGGACGGGCGCGCCTGCGATGCCGATAGTCTGCGCGGTGCCAAACGGGAACGCTGAGTTCGACATATCCGCATGGGTCACTTCCTTCATGATGTCGCGCGCGCACGGCCCCATGATCGACAGAACCGAGTAGGCAGAGGTCACATCAACCAACTGCGCGCGCGTTCCGTCCGGAATATTCCGCGCGATGTGGTCGAAATCATGGGTTGCATAGCCCGTGCCGGTCACAATGTAGAATTCATCCGGCGCGGTGCGCAGGCAGGTCAGATCGCATTCGATGCCGCCGTGATCGTTTAGCATCTGGGTATAAGTCAGCGTGCCCACCGGGCCGCGCAAGTCGTTCGCGGCGATCCAATTCAGCGATGCTTCGGCGTCGGGGCCTTTAAGCACAAACTTGGCAAAGGACGTTTGATCGAACAGGACTGCCGCCTCGCGTGCTGCCTTGTGTTCGCGGGCAACGGCACTGTGCCAGTTAGGCGTCTGGAAGGTGTAGATATCGCGCGCCTCCTCGCCGGGGGTGGCAAACCAGTTGGGCCGCTCCCATCCCAGCTTTTCACCGAATACCGCGCCCTGAGCTTTCAACGTGTCGTAGAGCGGTGATTTGCGGCAGGGGCGCGCTGACGCGTGCTCTTCGCTGGGCCACGCCATCGCGTAATGTTTGCCATACGCCTCGTAGGTTCGGGCGCGGATCCAATCGTCGTCGAAATGCGGCCTGCCAAACCGGCGGATATCGACGGCCCACAGATCATATGGCGGCGCGCCCTTGGCCACCCATTCAGCCAGCGCCATGCCCGCGCCGCCGCCCGCCGCGATACCGTACGCGTTAAAGCCTGCCCCGACAAAGAAGTTGCGCAACTCCGGGGCCTCCCCAAGGATAAAATTGCCGTCGGGGGTGAAGCTTTCGGGGCCGTTTGTCAGCGTCTTAACGCCTGCGGTCTGCAAGGCAGGGACGCGGCCCAATGAGAGCTCCATCAACTGCTCGAAATGGTCGAAATTACTGTCCAGCAGCGTGTAGTGGAAATCCTTGGGGATGCCGTTTTTCGCCCAAAGGATTGGATTGGCCTCATAGCCGCCCATCACCAGCCCGCCGACCTCCTCCTTGTAATAAGTCAGGCGGTCGGGATCGCGCAGGGTGGGCAGGTCTGGGGTCACGCCGTCAATGGGCTCTGTCACCATATACTGATGCTCCACCGGGACGAGGGGGACGTTGACGCCCACTTGCTTGGCAAACTGACGCGTCCACTGGCCGCAACAGGCGATAACGATGGGGGTATCGATGCGGCCCTTTTCCGTCTCGACGCCCTTGATGACGCCGTCCTTCATGATGACGCGGGTGACTTTGGTATCCTCATAGATCCGCGCGCCCTTTTGCCGCGCGCCCTTGGCCAGCGAAAGGGTGATGTCCGATGGGTTGGCCTGCCCATCGGTAGGCATGTAGGCGGCGCCAATCACGTCATCGACCTGCATCAGCGGCCACAGCTCTTGGGCCTCCGACGGTGTCAGTAGCTCCATCTCCAGCCCGAATGAATGCGCGGTGGTTGCCTGCCGCTTCACCTCGGTCCAGCGTTCCTCGTTACAGGCAAGGCGCAGGCCGCCGTTCATCTTCCAGCCGGTCGCCTGACCCGTTTCGGCCTCCAGCCGCTTATACAGATCGACAGAATAGCCCAAAAGCTGCGTGATATTCGCGTTCGAGCGTAGCTGGCCAACGAGGCCGGCGGCATGGAATGTGGTGCCCGATGTCAGCTTCTTGCGCTCTAGCAGGACCACGTCCCAGCCCAGATCTGCAAGGTGATAGGCGGTGGAGCATCCGATGATGCCGCCGCCTACGATGACCGCGCGGGCCTGATTGGGGAAATCGCTCATGTCAGGGTATCCTTGGCTTTGAGGTCTGCCAGCGCGGCGCGGTAGCGGCTCAGGTTTTTGTCGGTGTATTCGGTGTAGTCAAAGTCGATGACAGAGGTCTGCTCGCTGACCATCGACCACATCGTCTCGCGCAGCAGGGAGGCGCATTTCATGGCGCTGTAACTGCGCCACAGGTCTGCGTCCGGTGGGGCGTCAAAATAGCGCGTCAGCATCGCCTCCTCGGCGCCGCGCGGCAGGTCGCAGTTTGATGCGAGGCCGCCCAGATCGAATAGGGGAGAATTAAATCCGCCGTATTCCCAGTCGATCACCCACAGGCGATCCTCGGCACACAGGATATTGGCGGGCAGCAGATCGTTATGGCCCAGCACCAGCTGCACAGGGCCGACTACGCGCTCCAGCACGTTGGCCTCGTCCAGTAGGCCCGCGAGCGCGGGCACATGGCGTGATCCGCGCGCAGTCAGATCATGGGCATAGCTGCGCAGAATGTGGAACACCCAGAATGCAAGGACAGGGCCGTGGGCGTAGCGCGGCATCTGGCGATGTACCCGCGCAATCAGGTCTGTTGCCTGCATCAGCATGGCCGGATCGTGCAGATCGCCCTCGGTCAGCGCCACGCTATCGACGAAGTCGATGACCAACGCGCCCGGCTCATGGTGATGCACCCGCGGCGATAGCCCCGCATCTGCGGCGGCGCGACTCAGAGACAGCTCATGCCAGCGCAGGATGCCATGCTCGGGTATGTCTTCGCCCAGCCGCACCACATAATCGCGGCCCTGATCTGTTACCTTGATGTTGTGATTGGTGATGCCGCCGTCCAGCGGCACAGCGCCTGTCACGGTGGTCCAGCAGGGCAGGGCGCGCGCGATGCGGATTGCCTCGTCAGGTGTCATGTCAGGCCCAGCCTTTCCTTGGATTTAGCGGCCATGGCCGAGATCATGCGATCCGCGATGATCGCAATGAACGCCACTGCGAGGCCTGCGACGATGCCCTGACCCACATTCGCCTTGGTCAGCGCGATATAGACTTCCTGCCCCAAATCGCGCGTGCCAACGAGGGCGGTGATGACCAACATCGACAGCGCAAGCATGATCGTTTGGTTCAGGCCCAAGAGAAGCGAGGGCGCGGCCAGCGGCAGCTTGATCCGCCATAGCAACTGCCGGGGGGTACAGCCTGCGACCAGCCCGGCCTCGATCATCTGTGGATCGACCGAGCGCACACCATGCGCAGCATAGCGTACAGCGGGGGCTAGCGCATAAAGGACGACCGCGATCATGGCCGAAAAATCGCCAACGCGGAACAGCATCACCACCGGGATCAGATAGACAAAGCTGGGCAGCGTTTGCAGCGTGTCGATAAACGCGCCGACCCACGCATGCGCGCGCGCCCTTTGCCCGGCCCAGATGCCCAGCGGCACGCCGATGGCATAGGCGATCAGCACTGACACGCCGCACAAGTAAACAGTCGTCATCGCCTTGTCCCAAAGGCCCACAGCAGCGATCAGCGCGGACATGACCGCAGCCATCAGGCCCAAGCGCCAGCCGCCCACGCGCGCCGCCGCCAGACCAGCGGCGATGATGCCCCACGCCCACGGGATGCCGGTGAAAAAGCGTTTGACTGGCAGCAACAGCCACGTGAGGAAGAACGATTTGATCGTGTCCAGCGTGTCAAAGAAGGTGATGTTTATCCAACGCATCGCATCCTCCCAAAACGCGCTGGTCGTTAGCGTGAACCGCTCGGGGTAGTCCTGCACAAACGGCAACGCGAGGCTGGCAATGTAGGTGCCGATAACGATTAGGGCTGCGGCCACCAGATAGGGATGGCGCTGGGCGATGTTCGCGCCGCGCGCGGGCGCCGCATCTGGTAGGCGGCCCGCAAAGGCTTGGCTCACGCGGTCCAGCGCGATGGCGATGACCACGATGGCGAGGCCGGCCTCAATGCCGCCGCCGATGTCGAGGCGGCGCAATGCGCTCAGCACGTCGAAGCCGAGGCCGCCCGCGCCGATCATCGACGCAATGATGACCATGTTGAGCGATAGCATGATAACCTGATTGACGCCCACCATCAGCGTCGGCGCGGCCGACGGTACCAGTACCTTCCACATCATCTGGCGCTTTGTGCAGCCGGCCATATGCCCGGCCTCGACCACCTCGGGCGGGACCGATTGCAGGGCCACCGTTGCCACCCGCACCATGGGCGGCATGGCGTAGATCACCGTGGCAACCAGCGCTGAGACGGGGCCAAAGCCGAAAAGGAATAGGATCGGCACAAGGTAGGCAAAGATCGGGACCGTCTGCATCAGGTCCAGCACCGGGCGCATCGCCCGCTCAACCCAAGCCGCGCGGTAGCACGCGATGCCAAGGGCGAGGCCGCCCAGCACCCCAATCGGGACCGCAATGACGACGGACGCCAGCGTGACCATCGCGCTGTCCCACTGGCCAAAAACCGCCAGATAGACAAAGCACGCGCCGACCAGTGCGGCCAGCCCCCAGCCCTTGGCGTAGCGCGCCAGCAGCACCATCAGCGCAGTCACCGCGATCCAGCTGAGCGGTGGCGCAATGTCGACCGCATTGCTGCCAAGGCCGCGCACAAACCCGTCGGCGAGCAGCGCGCGTGCGGCATCATACGGCACCTCGATGATGGCCGAGATGAAGCGGGTCAGCTCCTGAAATGTGAAAAGGCCGAAACTGGCATCCTCCAGCAGCCATTTCATTGCCGACGATATCCAGCCCTCAAAATTCAACTGCCAGCCTTTGGGAAAGCGGATGATCCAGCGGGCGTCCAGCGCCTTGTACAGTTGGAATGAATAGGTCGACAGCGTCCAAGTTAAGGCAAGCAAAGCCCACCAGAAAAGCGCGCTGGGCGTGGTGAGGCGCCGCCAGTTCATGTGCGGGGCCGTCCGATCAGCACGTCGACGACGGCTGCGGCATCTACTTGGCCCACTGGGGCGCCGTCCTGCATCACGCGAAACGGGCGCTGGGCGGCCTCAACACTATCGGCCACGTCTGCGACGCGACACGCCGCATCCAGATCGCCCGCAAAGGGGCCATCGCCCAGCGGGGCCATGATCGCGCCGATGCTCAGAACCTTGCCGCGCGGGATATGCTTGGTAAATTCGGCCACATAGTCATTGGCTGGATTTAGCACCAGCTCTTCGGGCGTGGCGGTCTGCACAATGCGCCCGTCCTTCATCACAGCGATCCGGTCGGCAAGGCGGATTGCCTCGTCAAAATCATGTGTGATGAACACGATGGTTTTGTGCAGCAAGCCCTGAAGCCGCATGAATTCGTCCTGCATTTCGCGCCGGATAAGGGGATCGAGCGCAGAAAACGGCTCGTCCAGAAACCAGATTTCGGGCTCGCCTACCAAGGAGCGTGCGATGCCGACGCGCTGCTGTTGGCCGCCGGACAATTCGCGAGGAAAGTTATCCTCGCGGCCCTTCAGACCGACGATGTCGATCATCTCATGCGCGCGGGCCTCACGCGTGGCGCGCTCCACGCCCTGAACATCCAGCGGAAACGCGATGTTCTGCAACACGGTCAGGTGCGGCAGGAGGGCAAAGTTCTGGAACACCATCCCGATCTTGCGTCTGCGCAACTGCGTCAGCTGCGCCGCGTTCATTGCCAGCAGATCCTCACCGTCAAATTCGATCTCGCCGCCCGTCGGCTCCACCAGCCGCGACAGGCACCTGACAAGCGTGGATTTACCGGACCCAGACAGCCCCATGATGACGAAGATCTCGCCCTCGCGTATCTCGACGTCTGCGGCACGTACCGCTCCTATCATGGCGACCTCGGATAGGTCCGCATCGGTAGGGTTGGGGTTTTGGTCTAGAAAACTGCGCGCGTCCGGCCCGTATAGCTTCCAGACGTTACGGCAGAGAAGTTTACGCGCGCGCGGCATCAATCACCTCGGGGTGGGGTGGCCCGCTTGCGGGCATTATCAGGAACCCAAGGAAAAAACGGGGAGCAAAGCACGCCCCCCGGTCAGTCTCAGGAAGGTTCGAGTATTTAGTTAATCCAGCCGTCCACCTTGTCGGCGTTTTCGGCCATCCACTGGTCGGCGGCCGCCTCAATGGATTGTCCGTCCAAATCGACGGCCGAGACCATCGCGCCCATTTCCTCGTTTGTAAGCGTGTAGTTGCGGATAATCTCGGCAGCGCCGGGCCATTTATCCTCGACGCCCGCCCACGCGACTTTCCAGATGGGGCCTGTCGGCTTGCCGCAATCATAGGCGGCATCGGGGTTGATTCCGACCGAGGCATACTCGTAGCAGGCCTTGGAGTATGCTGGGAATTCGATGAATTTCCCGTCGTATTTGGTCGGCGCCCAATGCGGGGAATAGAGCCACAAAACAATCGGTGCTTCGCGCTGATAGGCCGACTCAAGCTCCGCGAAGAGCGCCGCATCCGTGCCCGCGTGAACCACTTCGAAATCAAGGCCAAGCGCCTCGACACGTTCCTCGTCAAAGCCGCCCCAAGTGACGGGGCCACCCAGATAGCGGCCCAGCGGGGCCGTCTCGGACGTGGCGAACTCGGACGCGCAATCATTCAGCGCCTCCCAATTTGGCAAGCCGGGGCAGCGCGCCTCCATGTAGCTGGGATACCACCACTCCTCGATGGCGATCATCCCGCCTTCGCCCATGTTAACGACGTTGCCGGTGGCGACTGCCTCATCCATCGCCTCGCGGCCGGTTGTCTCCCAAATCTCGGTGGCGACGTGCAAATCGCCGGTTTTGAGCCCTGCGAATTGCGCGATGTAGTCGGCCTGCACCAGTTCGGTGTTGTAGCCCGCCTTTTGCAGTACGTCCTGCAGGATCGTCGTATTAATGATCTGGCCGGTCCAGTCATGCGTAGTCAGGCGGATCGGATCCTGGCTTTCGACCTCAGCAATGGCCGGAATAGCGGCGAGTGCGGCCAACGCGGCGGCAGAGATGGCGATACGTTTCATAAATGGAACTCCCTGAAATATGCGCCGCCCTCATTCAATCGGGTGCGACGTTGTGACAAAGATTGAAACGTAGATTCCAACGTATAGCAACACTAAATGTGGTTTTATGTTGGATATGCGCAAAAAGCATGCCAAAATCCGCTTGCGTCCGATATTCCGCAATGCAATCTCGGACATGATCCCATTCTAACCGTCAGGCCTCATGGACAATCCCCATCCTACCCACAGACAGCAGGAAATCCTCGACGCGCTACGCCGCGCCGGTGGATCATTGCGCGTACAGCGGATGGCCAGCGAACTGGATGTCAGCGAGGAAACTGTGCGCCGCAATCTCAAAGGCTTGGCGGATGCGGGCCTTGTCGAAAAGATGCACGGCGGCGCGCGGTTGGCCGAAGCGGGCGGCGAGGGCGATTTTCAACATCGCTTGCGCATCGCGGCGGGGGCCAAGCAACGTATCGCGCAGCATGTGGCAGGGATGATCCCCAATGGCGGGTCGGTGTTTTTGGATGTCGGCAGCACCACCAGTTACATCGCCGATGCCCTGCGCGATCACACGGAACTGCTGGTTGTAACCAACTCCATCTCGGTCGCCTACAAGCTAGCGACGCGTGGCGGCAACCGTATCTATATGGCTGGCGGTGCGCTGCGCGCACATGATGGCGGCGCATTCGGCGCCGAGGCGCTGGCATTTGCAGGCAACTTCAAGACGGATCTGGCCGTATTGTCGACGGCGGGCATCACCGCAAAGGACGGCTTTATGCTGTTCGATTTGGAAGAGGCGAATTTCAGCCGGGCAATCATCAAAGGCGCGGCCCGGCGCATCGTGGCTGCAGATTCGTCGAAATTCGGGCGCGCGGCGCCGATTACGGTGTGCGATCCGTCGCTGATCGATACTCTGGTCACGGATGCCACCCCGCCTGATGATCTGGTGGCGGCGGCGGCAGGATGGGGCACGGACATAGAGGTGGCGAGGACATGAACCTACAGCAGATAGCATCAATCGCCGCGCATATCGCCGAGGAGGCGAGCGCGGTTCCAATGCGGCACTTCCGGCAATCGGGCCTTGGGATCGAGACGAAGGATGACGCCGATTCCAGCCCCGTCACGATCGCGGACCGCGCCACCGAGGAAGCAATCCGCGATGCATTGGCAACCGAGTTTCCCGGCCACGGTATTTTTGGCGAGGAATTCGGCGTGGCTGGATCACTCGATGGCCCCGCGTGGATCATCGACCCTATCGACGGAACGCGGTTCTTTCTGACTGGCTATCCGGGATTTGGCATGCTGATCGGGCATTTGCAGGCGGGTGTGCCGCAGGTGGGCATCGTGCGTATGCCAGCCTTGAATGAAACATATGTAGGCATTCGCGGCGGCGGTGCAACGCTGAATGGCGCAACCATTGCCGTGCGGCCGACGACGCGATTGGCCGAGGCGCGCGTGTATATCAATGAGGCTGAACGCACGTATGACCATGATCCGGCGCTCTTTGCCAAGCTGTGCAAGATAGGCCACACGCGGCGCATGTCCTACGATTGCTATCCTCACGCTCTTGTCGCGGCTGGGCAGATCGACGCGGTAACGGATATCGGCCTTGAGCCTTATGACTTTCTTCCGATCGCCCCACTGATTGAGGCGGCGGGCGGGGTTATGACCGACTGGGACGGACGCGCGCTGACCTTGGGATCGGACGGGCGCGTGGTTACGGCGGCGACGCCGGAACTGCACGCGGCGCTGCTGGACGTTCTGCACGGCTGAGGCCGCTGGGCCTTGCGCTGGTGCCATGGTATAGCGTTGCGCGTCTCACGGAAATTTAGCGATATGACCCAATCCGACTATATCCCCAAAGGCGCGGCCAGCTTTCGCATTGCGCATGTTGCGACGCCGCGCATGTTCGATTTCGTGCTGTTGCCCAAACTGACGATGCTCGCACTGTCAGCGGCGATCGAGCCTTTGCGCGTGGCCAACCAGATATCGCAGCAGGAGCTATACCGCTGGCGCACAATGACGTCGGGCGGCGGCCATATCCGCTGCTCCAACAACCTCGCGCTGGTGCCCGATGCCCCGCTTAGCCCGCCAGAGCGCGGTGCGCGCGTATTCATCTGCTCTGGCGTTGAGCCGGGCGAGACTGTGGATACCGCTGTCACGCACTGGGCCGCGCGGCAGGCGGCGCATGGCACACCGGTTGGCGCGATCTGCACGGGGGCGTTCACGCTGGCGCGGGCCGGGCTACTGGGCGGGCGCACATTCACGCTGCACTGGGAAAATCAGCCTGCCTTTGTCGAGGCGTTTCCCAATCTGGTCCCAACTCCGAACCTTTATGAGGTGGATGGCGACCTGATGACGGCGGCGGGCGGGTCCGCGTCGACCGACCTAATGCTCAGCGTGATTGAGGATGATTTCGGCCCCGATTTCGCGCTAGTGGTGTCGGATATGTGTCTGCACGGGCGCAGTCATTCGGACCACGCGCCGCAGCAAACCGCGCGCTCGGCAGTGATTGGCAGTCGTAATCGGCATTTGATCGCCGCGATGCGCCTGATGCAATTGCATCTGGAAGAGCCGATGACCGTTGAGGCCATTGCCTGCGAGTCTGGCATTTCCAAACGCCAGTTGGAGCGCAGCTTTTCGCAGCACACCGGCCTTAGCCCGCGGCGCTACTATACTGATATGCGGCTTTCACGGGCCTATTCGCTGCTAAGCGAGACGGATCTGCCTATTGCCGAGATTGCAGCCGCGACCGGCTTTGGCGGCACGTCCGCGTTTGCGCGGGCATTTCGGGCAAAGTTCGATGTGGCGCCGGGTAAGTTCCGCAAACGGTGGTAGAGTGGCTGGGATTAGCCGGGCGAAGAGCGGGTCAGTTCGCCGCCACCGACAGCCCATCGGGCGTATAAATCACGCGCGTATCTTCGCGGAAATCATGTAGATTCAGCGGCCAACGGGCGCGCGGCCAGCACATCTCCATCTGAAGCCGTTGAGGCCGGTAAACGGCCGTGTAAAGCGTGCCGAACCCCTGATCAAACCGCGACGAATAGAGCGGCGGGCGCAGGAAGGCGTTGATGAACTTTTCCTCGGGCTCCACATGTAGGGTCAGGCGCTGTAGCAGGTAGCGCTCGCGCTCGACCGTCGCGGTAAACCGCGCGTGGCTGGCCCATTCGACCCGCTCTTGGTGGTTGGTCGCGACGGCCTGATGCGTGATGACAGCCTTGCGGTCGGGCGCCATGAGGGCGGTCAGAAATTTCCGCTTGGCGTCAACCACAGTGACGTTATAGCTCATATGCGTCGGGATGCGGGCCAGTGCGCGGCCCGCCTCGGCGGCCGTTTCGCAGGTTTGCAGCACGTAGCGCAGGATCAGTGGCACGCCAAAGCCGTCGCCGACCACCCGCCGGCCGCCGAATGTCAGCGATACCGCGAGGCCTGCATCATTGATCCCGTCGACCAATCCCCAAAGGCCGTCGGACGTGCCCATCACGGCGCGGCCTTGCCATTTCGTGCGCAAGGTCAGGCTGTCGAACGCTTTGGGCGAGTAGTCATAATTGCGCACGAGCACAGGCTCGGCCCCCGGCCAGATCGCTTGTGAGCAGGACGACAGGTAGGGGGGCGGGCAGTAAAAGCTAAGGAAACGCGCCGCTTGATCGCTGCCGCCCGCCAATTCGACCAGTTGGTCGTAGAGTGGCAAGAGTTCGGGCATATGCGCGCGCAGCGCCTTGTGACTATCAAGGAAGCCCGGGCGCGCCTCTGCCCCCTCGCGCGCCCACCAACGATGGTAGTCGGGCCAGTATTCACGGAAAAGCCCGGCCCATTTAGGGCCGGGATCATCCTCGGAAATTGCGCGCCAGTTCAGTTGCATGTGACTTACATGATCTTGAATGCCGGATCGGCAAGGGCCGGTCCGGCCTCGGCGGTCGGCATTGGCCGCCCATGAACGCCGTTCTTGATGCCGTGAATCCAGCGCTTGCCACGCTCGGTCAGCTTGAACCCGTTGGTCATCGAGCGCCCGCGTGTCACGAGAATGCCGATATCGGCGCCCTCATAGCGGTAATCGCCTGGCTGCAGGATGCGCAGGAAAAACGCCTCATTCTCGCTCTCCACCGCGCGGCGGTGATAGTCAAAGCGGTTAAAATCAATGCTGCCATCCTCCTTCATCCGGTAGATGCCCGTTTCTGGCACTTCGGTTGCAATGTCGACGGTATCTGCGGTATGTTTGATCACCATCTGCGACCAACTGTCGATCATCTTGGGGTCAGCCCAGCGGCTGTTCAGCTCATCCACGTCCAGCGTGAACTTTTTCTTGGAGAATTCGAGGAGGTGGAACAGGAACAAGGGCGCGTCCGCGTGGGCAAAAGCCGCATGGTTCGTCATGGACGAGCAGCCAGTGATGCGGGGGTTCAACTCGCCCAGCCAGATATCGCCGGTCTTTTTGTCGATCAGGAAATCCAGCTCAAAGTAGCCGCGATAGCCTTCCTTGCGCAGCTGCTCACCGAACTTAAACGTCAACTCGCGCGCCTTTTGGCGCACCTTGGGCGGGAAGGCGGTTGAGAAAATCTCGTTCCCGCACCAGCCGCCGCGATAGGGGGTCAGCTCTTTGAAGCCGACAAGCTCGGTCATCAGCGGGCCGACGATTGTGCCTTCCTTGGTTGCGCAACCCTCAATGGCCGATCCGCGGCAATCGATACGCTTCATGATCTTGATCTCGCCCTCGCCGACGATCTCGTGCTCGTGGCGGCGGAAATCGGCCTCCGACTTGATAAAAAACGTAGTATGGCCGCTATCGCCATAGGCCGATTGCAGCACCAGATCGTGGCCGAGGCCCGCCTTGTCGCAAATCTCCTTCAGGTTATCGTAACTCTCGACCACACTCAGCGTGTTTGGCACGGACGGCACGCCGGCCTTGTTGCCGATGCGGACGGTCTCGATCTTGTTGTCCATCTTCTGGCGCAGCTTGGCCTTGGGGAACCAGACATCGGCGCCCAGCTCTTT
>JAGXGX010000154.1 GCA_024636515.1 Roseovarius sp. | reverse complement strand
GGCGCGGATGCGTTTTACCGGATTCAGCGACGCGTTCGGGTCCTGAAAAATCGGCTGGATCAGCCGCACGCGGTCGCGCACGGGCATCTCGCCGATAGGCTGCCCGGCAATCTCGACGGTGCCAGCATCGGGCTGTACCAGACCCAGCATGATGCTGACCGCCGTGCTTTTGCCGCAGCCCGACTCGCCGACTAGTCCCAGCGTCTCGCCCTCCGCAACGTCCAGCGACAGATCGTTCACTGCCACCAATTCTTCGGGCGGGGCCATGAGGCGTCGACGCAGGCGAAATGTCTTACGAATACCCGACAGGCGGATCATCGGTGCGGTCATATCGTGGCCTCCGGCTCGATCGCCTTGTAGCATTCGACAAACTGGCCGGGCTGGCGGATCAGGCGCGGTACCGGATCATTAGCACATTCCGGCCCGGCCAGCGGACAACGGTCGCGAAAGGCGCAGCCGTGCATAGGCCCGATCAGGCCGGGCACGCGGCCCGGTATCGCTGGCAACTCGGTTCCGCGCGGCGTAACGCCGGGGACCGGGATCGCGCGCAGCAGACCTTGGGTGTAGGGGTGTAGCGGCGCGGCGAACAGATCGCGCGCCGGGGCCTGCTCCGCTATGCGGCCGGCATACATCACGGCCACATCCGTTGCGATGGCGGCGACAACGCCCAGATCATGCGTGATCAGCATCAGCGATAGTCCCAACTCGGTCTGTAATTCGCCAAGGACACCCAAGATTTGCGCCTGAATGGTGACGTCCAGCGCCGTTGTCGGCTCATCCGCGATCAGCAGGCGCGGGCGGCCCATCAGGGCCGATGCGATCATGATCCGCTGGCGTTGCCCGCCCGAAAAAGCATGCGGATATTGCGTCAGCCGGGCGGCCGGATTGGAGATGCCGACGCGGTCCAGCATTTCGGTCGCGCGCTTGTTCGCCTCCGTCCGGCTTAGCCGCTCTGACCGCATAACGCCCTCGGTCAGTTGCCTGCCCACTGTCAGTGTGGGGTTAAGCGAGCTGGTCGGGTCTTGAAAGATCATCGCCACTTCGCGCCCGCGCATTTGCGCAAGTTTAGCATGGCCTTTGCCAGTCAGGTCTTGGCCCGCCATTTGAAACGTGTCGGTCGTGACCTTTGCATAGCGTGGCAGCAGACCCATGATCGCCATGGCCGTCAGCGATTTGCCGCAGCCAGACTCGCCGACAAGGCATAGTGTCTGGCCCCTCTCAATCCGCAGGTCAATGCCGCGCACGGCATTCAGCAGGCCGCGCTCGGTCGGCAGGGACACCCGCAGGTTCTGAATATCAAGCAAAACTTCGGTCATTTGCGCACCGGTCCCGTCACGTCGCGCATCCCGTCGCCAAAGAGGTTTACCGCCAGCACCAGCAGGCACAGTGCCGAGCCGGGCATCGCAATCAGCCAAGGATCGAACAGGATGTTGTCGCGCCCCTCCGAGATCATCAAGCCCCACGACGGTGTGGGCGGCCGCACTCCAAGGCCGAGGAACGACAGTGCCGCCTCCAGCAGGATGACGTTGGCGACCTCCAGCGTGACGACGACGAGGATCGTACTCTGCATGTTCGGCAAAATCTCGAGAAAGAGGATGCGGAACCGGCTGGCACCGATGGCGCGCAGGCCCATGATGAATTCCTGATGTCGCAGGCTTTGGGCTGCCGCGCGCGATACCACGGCAAAGCGATCCCATAGCAGCAGGCCCAGCACCGTAATCAGCGTGATCAGTGATGCGCCGCCCAAGGCAACGGCGGCCAGAGCAACCAGCACGATGGGCAGCGATAGGCGCGTGGTGATGGCAAAGCTGATGACCATATCGACCCAGCCGCCGAAATATCCCGCGAGCAGGCCCAGCGTGATCCCGATCGTTCCCGACACGAGGATGACGCCAAGGCCGACGCCCAGCGACACCCGCGCGCCATAGATCATGCGCGACAGGTAATCGCGGCCCAACTGGTCAGTGCCCAGCAGATGCTCGGGCACAGCGCGATCATGCCAAAAGGGCGGCAGCAGACGGCGCGACAAATCCTGCGCGACCGGATCGTGCGGCGCGATGAGCGGGGCGAAAATTGCGATCAGGATGATGATGGCGAGGATCGTGCCGCCGATCATCACGCCCGAATTACGCAGCGATTTGCGCAAGGCGGTCGCGGGCCGGGTTTCGGTTGAGACGTCTGTCATTTCAGGACGCTCCTCTCAGGCGCGGATCAAGCACCGCGTTCAGGATGTCGGCCAGCGTGGTTAGCAAAACGTAGAGCAGCGACAGGATCAGGATGATCGCCTGCACCACCGGCAGGTCGCTGCGCAGCAACGACTCCCAAGCCAGCCGGCCCAGCCCGTTCAGGGCGAACACGCTTTCGATCACGATAGAGCCGGATAGCAGCAGGCCCAGTTGCACGGCAGCCAGCGATACCAGCGGCAGCACCGCGTTACGCAGTGCGTGGCGGAAAATCACGGTGCCCATGGGCAACCCCTTGGCGCGGGCCGCACGGATATAGTCGGTCGCCAGCACGTCGATCATGCCCGAACGGGTGATGCGCATCATCGCGGGCATCGCGTAATAGCTCAGCACGATGACGGGCAGGATATAACCCTGCCAAGTCTCGGCCCCAGAAATCGGCACCCAGCCATACCAGACGCCGAATACGACGATGGCCATCAAGCCCAGCCAGAAACTTGGGATTGCCTGCCCGGTGACGGCCAGCACCAGTGCCAGCCGGTCGATCCAGCCATTGGGGCGCAGCGCGGCGGCGATGCCAAGCGGGACCGCGACGACCAGCGCCAGCAAGAAGGACAGCACCCCAAGGTTAAGCGTGACGCCCACGCGGTTGCCGATAATCTCAGTGACGGGCACATTGAAATAGATGCTGCGGCCCAGATCGCCGGTCAGGGCGCTACCGATCCAGTCCAGATATTGTACTACAATTGGCCGGTCAAAGCCGTAGGCGATGCGCACCGCCTCGGCATCTTGTGCCCGTCCGCCAGCGCCGGCGATGGCGATGGCCGGATCGCCGGACAGGAACATCAGCGCAAAGCTGATGGCCGACACGGTGGCGCAGACGCAGAACGCGACAAGCAGCCGTTTTGAGATGTAGCCCAGCATGATGCGTCCTCGCCCGTTAGGGTCTGGGCGGCGAGGGGTGCCGCCCGTTCCGTTTGCTTAAACGTGGCGCATTACTTCCAGCTGGAGTTCCACCAGCGGGCGAACTCGTCCGGATGTGGGGTAAAGTTCAGATCCTCCGCCAGACCGTAGTTGACGTTGAAGTTATACATCGGCATCCAATACGCCTCGTCCGCGATCTTCTTGACGGCCATGCTGTAGTTCTCGGCGCGCACATCCCTGTCGGATGCGGTGTCGGCGACGGTCAGCAACTCGGCCACTTCGGCGTCCTGCACCAGATCGTCGTCGCCCCCGCCGAAGAAGTTCGACAGGATGAACGCGGTATCGCCGATGCCGTAGCTGCCCCAGTTAGAGAAGAAGGCAGGCAACTCCTTGGCGCGCCATTTACCAATGCCGGACGAATACTGCTGCTCGTTCAGGATCAGCGTGACGCCGACCTTTGCCAGATCGGCGGCGACGGCCTCGGCTGTGGGGCGCGGCATGGCGGCGAACACCATCTCCATCTCGAACCCGTCCTCGTAGCCCGCCTCGGCCAGCAGCGCGCGGGCCTTCTCGGGATCATAGTCGTAGCTGGTCACATCCTGCTCGCAGCCAAATTGCGCGGGGTTGCAAGCCGTGTTCAGCACCTTCGATGCGCCGCCAGCGAAGGCCTCGGTGATTGCCGCGCGGTTGGTCGCGTGGATCAGCGCCTGGCGCACACGTTTGTCGGCGATCGGGCTGTCGCCGCCCATAGCTTCGGGGGCGAACCCGACATAACCGATGCGCATGATGGGCGCGCTGATGATCTGCACGCGGCTCTCTAGCTGCTTGGCCTGATCGGGTGGGATGCGCCAGATCCAGTCCAGATCGCCTGACATCAGCTCGGCATATTGGGTGTTCATCTCTGGCATGGTGCGCACGATGATCTTATCGATGGTTGCACCACTCTTGGGGCTGCCTGTGTAGTGATCCTCGAAACGCTCCATCTCATACCGGATGCCCGGCTCTTGCGAGACCAACTTGTAGGGGCCGGTGCCGATGGGCGTCGCGGAGATCCCCTCGGAGCCGTTTTCGGCAAAGAACTCATGCGGATAGATCGGCAGCGCATCTGCCAGCATCTCGACCGCGCCGGCAAAGGGCTTGGACATGTTGATGCGAACCTTGTCATCAGCCAGCTTCTCGACGCTTTCGATCCAGTCGACCGAGATCGAATAGCGCGTGCCGTATTCGGGCGCGATGACGGTGTTCAGTGTCTCCACCACGTCGTCGGCGGTAAAGTCCGCGCCGTTGTGAAATTTCACGCCCTTGCGCAGGGTAAATTCCATCGTCAGCGGGCCAGTAAATTCCCAGCTTTCGGCAAGTGCGGGCACGATTTCGCCAGTGTCGAGGTTCTTGTAAAGCAGCCCGTCATAGATGTGGCGCGCCAAGATAAGACCCTGACGGCCGGCGATCTTGTAGGTATCCAGCGGCTCAGGCTCGGACGCGAACGCGACGTTGAGGGTGTTATCGTCCTTGCCCGCCATGGCGGGGGTGCCGGCGGCAAAGCTCAGCGAGGTGGCGAGGGCCAGAGCGCCGGACAGGAAATATTTGGGTGTATGATGTGTCATGATGTCCTCTGTTGGTTTGTTGGGTTTCTCATCGGGCGGTTGTCCACCTCTGCACGCGCTATTCTGCGCGCCCGGTTATCTGGGCGAGGGTTTCGCCAGCTTGCAGTCGTTCCAGTATCGCGATCTCGTTATGCTGTATCTGCCGCGCTCGCGCGCAAAGCTCCGGCGCCTGATCCGGGTCCATGACAGCCACGCCGCTTTCGTCGGCGAGGATTATGTCGCCGGGCCGGACCGCAGTGCCGCCGCAGTTGATCGGCACGTTTACGTCGCCCGACAGGCCGCGCGGCTTGGTCGTAATGGGCGAGCGTCCGCGGCACCAGACGGCAAAACCAGCCGCCAGAATGGCCGAGCGGTCGGTGACGAAGCCGTCGATAACCACACCCGCCACGCCGCGCGCCTGCGCCGCTGCGGTGGTCACCGCGCCCCAGCACGCATGGCGCAGGTCGCCGCAGCGGTCGATAACGATTACCTGCCCCGGCTGCGCCTGCGCTAGCGCATCGACCAGCGCCGCGCCATCATCGCTGGGCATCCGCACGGTTAATGCGGGGCCGAAAATACGCCGCTCAGGGGTCAGCCCCTGAATGGACGGCGCCATGAACCCCTCGCTGAGGAAATGGCCCAGCGTCGCTGTTTCGATATCCGACAGGTCGAGAGATGCGGTCATATACGTTCCTGTTGGTGTGTGTCTGGTCTCAAATCAGACCCTGCATGACCGCTTCGGTCAAATAGCCCTACGTTATGATAACTATAGCCATGCCGCGTGGCCGCGCTATGATCGGCTGTTGAGAGGACCGCTCAACATGGACGCCACCCCACAATCTGGCCCGAACTGGAACCTGCTGCGCACGTTTCACGCCATCGCAGCAGAGCAAAGCATCACCAAGGCTGCGCGGCGCCTTGGCGTCAGCCAGCCTTCGGTCAGCACCGCGCTGCAAAAACTGGAGGCGCAGCTAAAGTGCCAGTTGGTTTTTCGCGACAGTCGGCGCTTTGCACTGACGCAGCAGGGGGGCCAAATTTATCACGAGTGCCGCGAGATGTTTCGCGGCGCCGAGCGGATTGCGCAGGCCGTGCGCGGCGCCTCTGGCGGCGAGAGCGGCGAGGTGCGGTACCAGATCATCAGCAATCTCGCCTCACCCATGCTGGACGAAATCCTGCGTCTCTATCACCAGCGCCACCCGTCGGTAACCTTTCAAAGCGAGGTCAAGAACAGTCAGACCATCGTGCAGAGCGTTCGGCAGGGTCGAACAAATATCGGCATCTGCCTTCTGGTGCAGCCGCCCGCCGGCCTATGCGCGATCCGTCTGTTCCGCGAGGAATTCCGCCTGTTTTGCGGCGCTGAACATCCGCTATTTGGCCGCGCATCCGTCAGCGTCGAGGACGTGGAGCGCGAGCCGTTCATCTCTTTTGCCTGCGCGACCGAGGGCGCGGGGCTGGAGCCGATGTCGATCCTGCGCGCCGGAATGCGGCTGGGCAGCCACATTGCCGGGCTCAGTACCAATATGGAGGAGGTGCGCCGCATGATCGCCGCCGGGCTGGGCATTGGCATCCTGCCGCTGATGTCCGCAGAGGGAGATATTCAGGCCGGCGCGCTCTGGCCGCTCAAGATCACGGATGAGCCTATCGGCGCGGACGTCTATCTACTACATGCTGAGGTCAGCGCATTGGCACCGCCCGAAGCGGCCTTCGTCAACATCGTTCAGGAGTTGATCGCGCTCTATCCCGATATGACGTAAGGTTCTGTTTCATAGTTCAAATTCCGGCGCTTACCCCTGCCGCCCTGTCGATATGCGCAATGATTGCCTCGACCGAGCAGGCTATATCATTTGAGATATGCAGGCGCGCCGCGCCCGCGTCCTGTAGGCGGATAGCCTCATAGACGTGGTGATGGTGGTCAATCATATCGCGCCCACCAAGACTGTAGAACGACGAAATAGGCGGCCCGATCTGAAGCCACAGGCCCCCAAGTAGACCGCGTAGCACAGGCATATGTCCGATATTGGCGAGGCTGAAGTGAAACTGTTTGTTCAGGCGGATCGCGCTTTGCCAGTCGCCTGCCGTGATGGCGGCCTCGTTCTCGGCGATGTTCAGGCTCAGCGTCTCAAGATCGCTATCGCTGCGCCGCTCGGCTGCGCGGGCGGCGGCCAATCCTTCCAACTCTAGCCGGATATCCGCGATCTCGCGGTATCTACTTTGGGTAATTATCGGCACACGGATGTCGCGCGGACCGCGCTGTTCCAGCGCATTTTCCAGAAGTAGCCGTTTTACCGCGTCGCGCACCGGGGTCGAACTGATTTCCAGCGTATCTGCGAGGCTGCGAATAGTCAGCTTTTCCCCGGGCTGAAACCCACCGTTGACAATAGCACCGGCGATTTTTTCATATGCAACGTCGCCCAGATAGGACTGATTGATCGCGGAAAGGCCCTGCTGTGTCACGGATACGTCCCCAAGTCTGAATGCCCCCCAAGGTGACCCGTAACCCATGAAATCAACCAGAGCAGGGGGCGCGGGGGCGCACGGCCACCATGACGCATCATGCGTGACGCGTAAAGTTTTGCGGTTCGCAGCGGCATCAAAAGTGGCCCGGCGCGAGCGCTGGCTGTCCGAGTACAGAACGTGCGCGCGGCCTAAGCCGCGCCGCGTGTTTATGCAGGCG
>JAGXGX010000153.1 GCA_024636515.1 Roseovarius sp. | reverse complement strand
GCTGCATCGCCTCGATAGCGCCTGATAGCTGGTAGGACAGTACGGGGTTCTGTGCGCCATCTACCAGCGCTCGGTGGAATACCACGTCCGAAGCGCAGAACTCCTTGTCGGTAAGATCAGGCGCAGCTTGGCGTTTGATCTCGCTGCGCATGAGCGCCAGTTGGTCAGCCGTCCGGCGTGCTGCGGCCAGCGGCGCACAAGCCCGTTCAAGCGCAAACCGCGCTTCGCAGGCGGTGTCAAAACTGACACGGTTCATGCTGAGAAGGAGGCTCGAAGTCGTGATCAGCTGCGCGCGCGCCTCGGCATAGGACAGTCGTTGGACGAACGCACCGCCTAAGGCGCCGCGCTGTGTGCGGATCAGGGACTGCGCGGCCAAACGCTTGAGCGCCTCCCGGATAGTCGGGCGCGAGACGCCGAATTGGATGGCCAATTCCGCCTCTGAGGGGAGGCGCTCATCGACGATCAGATCGCCCGAAACGATCGCGTCCCGAATGGATTTGGCGATCTGGGCGGACAGGCCCGCTGAGCTATCAGGATCAATTTTCATTTGTCAGACGTTTAAAAGTCTGACATTTAAAAAGCAACCACTGGTTTTCACTGCAATCCCTGACCCGGAGTTCCTAGTGCTCGCAGACCGCATTCGATCTATGCTTGGTGTGCATTGGCTGATGCTTTTCGGCGCGATAGTGGCGTCATGGGTATTGCTATACGCGATGGCGATACCGCCGGACCTGCGCGAAGCCTCGCGCATTTTCGGATCGGAGTTCTGGGTTGCCATTTGCACGGTTACCCCCGATTTGGCCGGGTTCGGGCGCGTCATGCTGATGTGGTTGCTCATGTCCACTGCGATGATGTTGCCCACGGCACTGCCGGCCTTCGCCGCCTATGACGACATCGGGGAATCTGGGGCGCATACTGCGCTCTTTCCGCTTGTTGCAGGCTTCTTGGCAGTTTGGGGCGGCTTTGCGATCATCGCTGCCGGACTTCAAATGACCCTCTTTCGTCTCGATTTGGTTAGCAGTTTTGGCGACAGCCGCTCGTACTGGCTGTCTGCTGCTCTTTTGATGATCGCTGGAGGGTATCAGTTCACACCGCTGAAGGACGCGTGCCTGAGTAAATGCCGCGCGCCGCTGACCTTCTTTTTGCAGCACTGGGACGTGGGTCCGTGGGGCTTGGGGCTGCGCCTTGGCGCGACATGCCTTGGGTGCTGCTGGGCGTTGATGTTGCTGGCGTTTGTGGGCGGCGTGATGAGCCTAGCTTTCATGGGGATAGCAACGTTGTTCATGATACTTGAAAAATTGCCTGATATCGGGCGCTGGCTTAGTCGGCCGCTGGGCTATGCATTGTTAGGCGGGGCCGGTTGGCTGGCGGTCACGGGACTTTAACGGGAGGAATACACATGGCTTTAGACGGAACGATCGGGACGGTTCCTTGGACGATGAAGGGGGAGTTGATCCTCAACTGCAACTGCACCGTATTCTGCCCTTGCGTGATTTCGCTGGGCCAGCACCCGCCGACCGAAGGCCACTGCCAAACTTGGGGGGGCATTCGCATTGATGCGGGCCAGTATGGCGATGTGGATCTGTCGGGGCTGAATGTCGGTCTGATGATCGAAATCCCCGAGCGTATGGCGCGGGGCAACTGGAAAGTTGCCCTTTTTATCGACGACCGTGCCAGTGACGATGCCTATGATGCCCTCGTCACCATCATGTCGGGCAAGGCGCGCGGCACTACGGGACTGTTCAGCATTCTGGTAAGCGAACTGCTGGGCCACGAGCGCCAGCCGGTCACCTATGAAACCGAAGGGAAGACCCGCCGCCTGATGGTCGGCAAGCGTATCAAGGGCGAGGTCGTGCCTGTCGCAGGCAAGAACCCCGAAGAAGATCTGGTGGTGACGAATACGCAGTACTGGATGGGCCCGGACATCACTGTTGCGACGGCCAATCAGGGCCGTTTGCGGGCCTTCGGGCGGGTTTGGGACTTTGAAGGGCGTTCGGCCGAGATTTGCCAGATCGACTGGCACGGACCTAAGTAGGCGTCTTTTTAGGGAGGAGGAGACGGCATGCGGGCTCATTTCGAAGCCGGGGCGGCAAATGCGGCAAACTACGTGCCACTTTCGCCGATCTCACATCTCAACCGTGCGGCTAAGGTCCATGGACCAAGGCTTGCGGTCGCTTATGGCGATCTGCGCTATGATTATCAGACGCTTGCCAACCGGGTGCGCGCCGTTGCCGGGGCTTTGCAGGCGCGCGGTATTGGGCGGGGCGATACTGTTTCGGTCATCTGCCCCAACATTCCCGAGCTATATGAGTTGCACTATGCCGTCCCGATGATTGGGGCGGTGTTAAACACCGTCAACATCAGGCTCGAAGCGGAGACCATTGCCTATATCTTTGGCAATGCCGACACGAAGATGGTGATCGTCGACAGCGTCTACGCCAGCCTTGTCCACGCTGCGTTCGATATCTTAGGCAATACCCTGCCGCTGGTCACGATCCGCGATGGGCAAGGTCCCGATGCGGGTACGGTGGGGACGTCCGACTACAACCGCCTCCTCGAAGGCCCAGCCTTCACCGGGTCAGGCCTGCCCGAAGATGAATGGCAGGCGCTGGCGCTCAACTACACCTCCGGCACGTCGGGGCGTCCCAAAGGCGCGATCTATCACCATCGCGGCGCTGCGTTGATGGCGATGGGTACGGTAAACGGATGGCAGATGCCGCATTATGCGTCGTATCTGTCGATGGTGCCGATGTTTCACTGCAACGGCTGGTGCCATCCGTGGATGCTGCCCCTTGCCGGCGCAAAGATGGTGTTCACCCGTGATCCGGTCCCGCAACGGATATTCGACGCGATCGAGGCTGAGACCGTGACGCATTTGGGCGCAGCGCCGATCATGTTACAGATGCTTGCAGAAAGCCCGCACGCACCAAAGGCACCCTATAGTCCGCGTCTGCGGGTGATGACGGCCGGGGCGCCGCCGCCACCCGCCACCCTTGAGAAGACCGGCGCGATGGGTCTTGATGTCATGCACGTCTATGGCCTGACTGAAACCTTCGGCCATATTACCCAGTGCCTCTGGCAGGAAAAATGGGCCGAGTTAACCCCCGCCGAGCAGGCCGAGTTGCAAGCCCATCAGGGTATCGCCTTTCCTATGGTGGAAGAGGTCACTGTCCTCAATCGTGAGACCGGTGATCCGGTGCCGATGGATGGCGAGACCCAAGGCGAAGTGGCCATTCGCGCAAACACTGTGATGAAGGGTTACTACAAGGATGAGGCCGCAAGCGCTGAGGCGTTCGCAGACGGCTGGTTTTGGTCGGGCGATGTCGCTGTCGTCCACGCAAACGGCTACATGCAAATTCGGGACCGGTTGAAGGACGTAATCATATCGGGTGGTGAAAATATCTCGTCCGTTGAAGTGGAGGCGGTGCTCTATCGCCATCCAGACGTTCTAGCCGCCGCCGTGGTCGCCAAGCCTGACGCCAAATGGGGCGAAGTCCCCTGCGCGTATGTCGAACTGCGGGAGGGAACAGCCCCCGACGCTCAGGACATTATCACTTTCTGCCGGGGTCATCTGGCTGGCTTCAAGACCCCAAAGGCCGTGGTGTTTGGCGAGTTGCCCAAGACCGCGACGGGCAAAATCAAGAAGTTCGAATTGCGCCAACATGCGCGTGCAGAAGGATAGCGCCAAATGGTACTGATCTCCCCCTTGCGGCTGCGCCGAACCCCTTCTCGGACGGCGTCAAAGCCGCAGGGGTTGGCGGCTATACCGCCTACAACCATATGCTTTTGCCGACGTTTTTCGAAAGCCCTGAGGCCGACTATCCCCATCTGAAGAAGCATGTGCAGGTTTGGGACTTGGCCTGCAACCGGCAGGCCCAATTGCGCGTGGATGTCGATCGCGAATTCGGACCTGTTGTTATGATGAGTAATCGCCCGAGCGATGGTGGCTCGTTCTGAACGCCATGTAAATCACCCTACCGTGCATGTGCTAATTGCGAAGAACGGGTGAGGAAACCAGACCCTTTTGGGCGTACTACCTCAGAAAACACAGCATCTATTCAAGCGCTTCAACTTCCAGCGCGGCGCAGCCCGCCAGATCTGATATACCGCAAGGAGGCAATTCGCGAGCGATCTCCCGCAGTGCGGAGCGTAGCCCCTCTTCGAGAGTGGGGTGATAAAACGGTATCCGCAGCAGATCATGCACGGTGAGATTTTGGTCTATTGCGAGCGCCAGTAGATGTGCCAGATGCTCTGCCGCGGGTGCCGCCATCTCGGTCCCAAGCAGAGATCCGTCTTCACGCGATGCAAAGATGCGTAAGAGCCCTTCGTTCTTTTGCATTACGCGCGCTCGGCCTTGTGAGCTGAAATCAACTTCGCCGACCAGACAATCCTCAAGATCTAGATCGCTGGCTCGTTTTCCGACCGACGCTACTTCAGGTGTGCAGAACGTGATGCTCATCGGTGTCCGGCGTTCAAGTTTCACTGGGGTGCCGCTAGTTGCGTTGACCCCTGCGATATGGCCGTCGTCTGAACCCTCATGCAGTAGCGGGCGCATCCCGTTGGCATCACCGGCAAGAAAGACCGAGGTATTGCCGATCCGCATAGTCTGCGGATCGACCTCTGGCATGCCCTTGTCATCAAGTGGGACGCTCAAGGTTTCAAGGCCAAGATCCTGCACATTCTGCCGGCGCCCCACCGCGACCAGAACCTTATCAACTACGACTTTTTTCTCACCCCACCTGATTTCGACGCCATTGTCGGCCTCCGCAAGGTCCACTTCCACCCCGAGATGGACGGTGAATTCCCGCGCCAGAGATTGATGCAACGCTTTGGCAATCTTTTCGTCCGAGATGCCAGCCATCTGTTTCGAGCCGTCGAACCCGTGAACCTCAATGCCTAGCCGCGACAACGCCTGCGCCATTTCTACCCCGATTGCACCCAGGCCGATCACCCCGATCCGGGATGGCAGATCCTGCTCTTCAAATAGCGTATCGGTGGTAAGAATACGGTCGCTAAACTTTTCCCACGGCTTCGGTACAACAGGGCTAGACCCGGGTGCCAAAATAATTCGGTCTGCTTCGATCACCTGATCATCCACAACCACCCGGTTCGCCCCGTCAAGACGCGCATGACCAGCGATGTTGCGGTCCCCCAGATCGTCGGTCGCTTTCAGCACACCCGAGACGAAATCATCCCTAAGCCACCGGACCCGTTCCAGCACGGCAGGAATGTCAGCCTTCAGATGCTCCGCGCCCCGGATGCCAAAGGTGTCCAGCAAAGTCCGCGCATGAAATGCGTTCGCTGCTGCGATCAGCGTCTTGGAGGGCATGCATCCGACGCGCGCACAGGTCGTCCCATAAGGCGGCTTGTTAATTATGACGAAATTGTCCGTCTTACGACGCACATCGCGCAAAGCCGCCAGCCCCGCCGTGCCCGCACCCACAATCGCTACATCTACTTTGCTGGTCATCTTTTGTACCCCTTTAGTCTAAACATGGTGTTTAGGTCTCTTTCGGCCAGCTACAAAATGCGAAATCTAAGAACTATCATCGACCGCCGTCTTTCCCGTAGCCTTTGGTACGACTAGGTTCAGCAACCAAAGTTGATATAAGCCGCGACCGTTGATGCACAGATTGCGCCGATTATTGGTGAGGTGCGGCAGCCCCTATCGCGGTGTTGAACTCGAACTTAAGGCAATTGCAAAAGCAATCTAGGCGCCCTCGACCATACGACCATTGCTCGCCCTTCGGACTGGCGTCACCTTGAGGAGCCTACCTAATCCGTTGCAGAGTGCAGTCTCAAAAACACACAGCAATTTTCCGGGTGATCGCCATATTGCGGACCTAGCTGCAATTCGCGGGAAAGGAAAAACTGAGAAGACTTGCAGTGATCGCAATAAATTATCGGTACCCTTCGCCACCGCAGTTTCTGCATCGCATAATTTTGCGCCCATAACACGAGCTGCACCGCGCGTTTTTCGGAGTGCCGTTCGTGTCGCGTCCCACTACGATTTCACCCTTGCCGCCGCAAAACTCACACGGAATTTGGCCGGTTGCATGACAACGGTTGCAACGTTGCCTCACTGGCTCTTGAGAAGGATGCTTCTGCATTCAGCCTAGGTCTCCTTTAGAGAGCGAACATGCATTAAGACACCATATATAGGCTCTTTTGTCACGTCTTATGGATGCAAACCACTTGTGGTTGGGTGGCGCACATTGAACACAATCGCCGATTTAGGCCGTGAAGCGGCATCAGCCAGTTCTGAAGCTTGCATAAAAGTATAGTTCGGGAAAGCAACGCGCCAATTCAACGCTATACCTTCAATCCGCTTGAAACCTCTTTCAAAGGATTGGTTCAATGTCAGTCAGCGACGATGCAATCCATACATATGAAGTTCGCGAGGTCGTAGCGAGTTTTCACGACGCGGATATGTTCGAGGCTGCGGTGCAGGCGCTTCAGGATCGCAAGATCAAGCGCGACGCGATCAATATGATGGCTAGCCACGACGCCGTGAGAAAGAAGTTAAACCAACACTTTAAGGCGACGATGGACGTGTCTCAGGCCGACGATTTGCCCCAACCGATTTATGAGGACAGGCATGAGATCGAAGCCGACAAGCGGTTGGCCGTCGGGATGCCGGTCTATGTCGGCGGCGCCGGGGCCGGTTTGGCGGTGGTTGCAACTGGTGGCACGCTGGCCTTCGCAGCGCTGATTGCAGCAGCGGGTGCGGCAGTTGGGGCTGGCATCGGTGCACTGATCGCACACGCCATCGGCGAACATCACGCCAATCTTTTAGCGAAACAGCTCAAGAAAGGCGCGCTTCTGGTTCTGGTTGAGGTATCTGACGAGCAGGAAGAAATGGTCGTAGATATCCTTGAAAATGCAGGAGGTGAGGATGTCACCGCGCACACTCTGACGAGGTATGAGATATTTGATCGCACAGCGTTGCCCGTGTTCGATCCATACGGCTGGCCGGCCTTTTGACACAGATGAATTTAGTGAGGTTGCTGAATATGCCCCGAGGCGCGGCCTAGTAATCGTCTGGTCTCTGGCTTGACTAGAAGAATCCAAGCCGCTCAATCCTCTAAAAGATCCGTTCCCACCGGCGGGCCGAACGCCCACGCACCCGCGCGCCCCTTGGATTGCCCGAGGGCATAGGCGCGCAGCATAAAGCCCGGATCGAACGGCACGCGCCGGTTAGTAGGAATCGAGCGGTCGATGAACGCCAATCGAAAGGTTGCCTTGGTAAGGCGAGCGAATGCGGCAAGCTCTGCGACACTCCGCGCCGCGCCGGATTTCTCAAGCGAGGATAGCGCCCGCTCGGCAATTTCGATGGATTGCTGCGGGATGACACTGAATCTTGGGGCGAGTTCAGAATTTACGATGCAATAGATGTCAGGGCGCATCTCATCGGATGCGGCACTGTTAAGATATGCGTCCGGCAAAAGGTATAGCTGGCGGATCGTGCCGCCATCCGCGTGCAGTTCATCGAAAACCTTGTCGTTGCCGTTCACGGCAATACGGATCGGCGGAAAGATTGCGGGCAGGCTGGCCGAAGCTTCCAGCACATCGCCAATCAGTTGCAGCCTGTTTGGCCTTTGCGAGCATGCGATGGCGCCGATATCCCAGACCACGTTGCGCTGGGCGTCGAGGTTTGTCGTCACGACCAGCAGCCGTGCCCCGGCGCGGTAACGCGCTGCGATGCGCTGGACGAGGTCTGCGTCGACATGGGCGTCGATCAATGCCCTGAGCGGCTTGGCGGGGATGGCGCCTTGGCCGAATACGCCTGACAGTAACGACTGGCTATGATTCAGCTGCGCGACGGACGCGCCCGTAAAAAGGCTCGCCAACTCTCTATCGGCTTGTGATCCGATGAACGCGAAGGGCGCGATCAGGGCGCCCGCGCTGACGCCTGTGACCAGATCGAACAGGGGTCTGTCGCCGCGTTCGGACCAACCTGTAAGCACACCCGCTCCGAAGGCGCCGCCGGCACCGCCTGATGACAGCGCAAGCCAGCTTTCTCGGCTATCTGAGGCGTCGACTCGCGGCAGGAATTGCGGACGTTTCGCCCTCAGGTCGGCCTGCGGCATGTCAGCGTAAAATCTGATGTTTTCGTATCCGGGAACCTCTGCTTGCAGTAGGTCAGCCAGTGAATAAGGCGTGCGAGAAGGCGCAATCAGCCGGGCGAGGAAGGCCAGCAGCGTGGGCAGCATCCCACGCCGCGCCGCCGCCGCCGCCGCGGTCGGAACGGCTTTTTCTGCTCTGGTGCCCTTAGTGCGCATTGCGCGGCTCCTTAGATCTTCTCAGTTCCCGGCGCGGCAGCAAAATGTTCAACGCAAATCCGAGCATCAGCGCCAACACATGCCCCCCATCGGCAAGAAGATCCGGCTCAATGCTGTACTTCGCAATGATTGCGAGCAAAATTGCGGACAGAAGCAGCCACTTGCCGCGCCATCGCGCGATAGCAACGCCGATCAGGCCGAAACCACCGATAGACATGCCGACATCGTTCATGGATGTCAGGTCGACCCAGCCCTCAGCCCATCCCACACATGCGAGCAATGTCGCGGTTCCAGCGACATCGAGACCGAAGAAGAGAAGGGCTGTGACGGCGCTTCCCTGCGTCCATTCGACGTAACCGATGACCGCTGCGGCAAAGACAACCTGCCGAGCGAGCATATCTGCGTCGTGCGACAAAAAGATGCCGGTGATCAGGCGGAAAACCTCGCCCGATAGTACGCTGTCATGCCCGATACCCCAGTCCTCCAGAACCCCATCGGATAGATCCTGTGCAAGGCTGCCAGCAAGAAAATTTGCGATCAGCATGATTAGGAGAAACAGGATCGTGAACCGCAATCGGATGATTGATGTTGCAACGGAGTGCAGTGCCAAGCCGGCGTTTTGTGTTTCAACTGACATGAATTGCAAAGGTACCCAGGAGCGTGAAGAGTGCGATAATCAAGAGCATCAGAAACAGCTCGGCTGGCGCCCCGTCGTCAGGCAGCCGATCAGGGCGGTCGATCCGTCTGCGCACATGGCGCATTCTGGCCCAGGCAATCAGGACGACCGCTGCCCCGGCGACCAGCATCAAGAGTTCGGACCAAAACGGCGAATGCTGATTGCCAAGCCGCGCCGCAGCCAGCCCAAAACCGACGATCGCGACAGCCGTGCGCACCCACGACAGGAAGGTACGCTC